>DASYFC010000046.1:0-5218 GCA_036498645.1 Acidimicrobiia bacterium
TGGGCGAGCTCGCCCTTCGTGAGGACGATCACCGACCAGCCGGCGCGCGCGGCATGGACGGCGCCCGACAGGCCGGCGATCCCACTGCCGAGCACCAGCAGGTCGAACATCAGGCCAGCCTACTGACGGCGAGTTCTCGTCGGTCGCCGTCTAGGTTGCCCTCGCAAGCTCAGGCTCCTGCTCCGGTGGCCGGCAAAGCCGCCGCATCCGCCCGTTGTCACGGAGCGAGCTCGTGCAACTCCCGGTCGAGCGCCTGGAAGTCATCGTCGGTCGGGCGGTTGCGCGAGTCGACGTGCACGATCTTCGGCGAATAGGACTCGAGCTCGGCCTCGTCGTACTGCGCGTACGTGATCACGATGACGCGGTCGCCCGTGTGCACGAGCCGGGCCGCAGCGCCGTTGAGGATGACGTCCCCGGGACCGCCTCGCATGGCGTAGGTCTCGAAGCGGGCGCCGTTGTCGAGGTCGAGCACATGCACCTGCTCGTGCTCGAGCACGTCGGCGAGATCCATGAGCTTCGGGTCGAGCGTGATCGAGCCCACGTAGTCGAGGTCGGCGCCCGTGACCGTGGCCCGGTGGATCTTGGACTTCATCATCGTTCGGCGCATCAGCTCGTGCTCTCCTGTTCGGCGATTGGGATGACGCCGAGGTCGGTCGCGACCTCGGCGCCGGCGATCTGCATCTTGACGTTGTCGATCAGGCGTGCCTTGCCGACCGTGCTCGCCACCGCGACGACGACCTCGCCGTCGATGGTGGCCAACGGCGCGAGGTCGGACGCCCGCCGGACCTCGGCGTACTCGAGCTCGAGGCCGTGGCGCACGGCTTCCGACTCCACGACGGCACGGACGCTCACGGCGTCGCGTTCGCCGGCCTCGACGGCTCCGGCGGCGGCGCGCAGCGAGGTGAAGATGCCGGTGGCGCGCCGGCGCTCGTCGGCTGACAGGTAGGCGTTCCGGCTCGACATCGCCACGCCGTCGGGCTCGCGGACGAGCGGGCAGCCGACGACCTCGACGGGAAGGTCGAGGTCGGCTGCCATGCGCCGCACGACGGCGAGCTGCTGGAAGTCCTTGCGCCCGAAGTAGGCGGTGGACGGCCCGACGATCGAGAACAACTTGGCGACGACCGTGGTGACGCCGTCGAAGTGGGTCGGACGGGCGGCGCCGCACAACCCCTCGGTGAGGCCGGCGACATGGACGGTGGTGACCGTGGGCTCGGGATACATCTCGGGGACGCTCGGGACGAAGAGCACGTCGACGCCCTCCGCCTCCGCGGCGATGATGTCGGCCGCGAGGTCGCGCGGGTAGCCGGCGAGGTCCTCGTTCTCCGCGAACTGCAGCGGGTTCACGAAGATCGTCGTGACCACGAGGTCGTGGTTGCCGCGCGCGGCGCGCATCAGAGACCGGTGGCCTTCGTGGAAGAAGCCCATGGTCGGCACGAGCCCGACGGTCTGACACGCCCGACGGGCGGTGTCGCACAGGGCGCGCAGCTCGGCGATGCGCTCGACGACGATCATGCGAGCGTCTCTTCGCGCGCGTTGTTCGTGGGCTCGACGAGCCGCCGTGCCTCGCGCACGAGCACCTCGTACGCGTCACGCTCGTCGTCCGGCAAGGCGTCGACGTGCCGGGCGAGCGTCTCGTCGTCGCCGCGGGCGACAGGCCCGGTGAGCGCGCCGGCGGGACCGAGCTCATCGAGGTTGTCGAGCGTCCCCCGCACAAGTGGAAGGAACGCTTCGAACGGCACGCCTGCGTGCGCGGCCAGTCGCTCGACTTGGCCGAGCAGGGCCACGAGGTGGTTCGACGCCACGCACGCGGCAGCGTGATAGCGGACGCGGTCCGCGGCGTCGACGCGGAACGGCCGCATGCCCAACGTGAGCGCGATCTTCTCGACCCGCGGCGACCCGTCGATCGCGCACCATGCGCCCGCGATCCGGCGGCGCCCGACGTCGGCTGACGGCAGCGACTGGAGTGGATGCAGCGAGCCGACCTCGACGTCCGGGCGTGCGAGCAGCACGCCGTCGAGCTCGTGCAGCGTCGACGCACCCGACAGGTGCACGACGAGCGCGCCCGGGCGGAGCCTCGGCGCGAGCTCGGCGGCGGCGGGGGCGATGGCGGCGTCGGGAGTCGCGATGATCACGACGTCGGCCTCCCGCCCGGCGTCGGCGACATCGACCGCCGGCGCAGCTAGCCGTGCTGCCACATCCCGCGTCGACGAGGCGTCCGGCGTCCTCCCCGCAACCGCGACCGGCCGCCAACCGCGCGC
Source organism: Acidimicrobiia bacterium (assembly GCA_036498645.1). GTDB lineage: Bacteria > Actinomycetota > Acidimicrobiia > IMCC26256 > JACDBD01 > JALZAA01. The sequence goes on from DASYFC010000046.1 coordinate 2,259, forward strand.
GGCGAGCGCGAGGGCGACGGCAGTGCCGGCTCGGCCGGGTCCCACGAGCGCGAATGCCCGGGACGGACTGGTTGCGTCCACGTTGCGCAGCCTTTCGTTCCGGTCCCGTCGCCGGGTACCGGACTACTGGGTCTGTGGCAGGGCCAACTGTACTTCGGTCGGGCGGACCCCTGCGTCGCCGGGTGGCACCCACGGGGCGAGCATCGGATCGAGGTCGGCGAGCGGCACCATGACGAACGCCCGCTCGTAGAGGCGGGGGTGGGGAACGACCAGGTCGGGCTCGTCGACCTCGTCGTCGCCGACGAGAAGGACGTCGACATCGAGCGGGCGGGGGCCCCACCGCTCGCCGGGAACCCGGCCCGCCTCGTCCTCCAGTCGCTTGGCCAGCTCGAGGAGCTCGCGAGCCGTGCGATCGGTTTCCACGGCAACGACTGCGTTGAGGTAGTCCGGCTGCTCGGGCCCGCCGACCGGGTCCGTCTCGTAGACGGGCGACACCGCGACCACAGTGACGCCGTCGGCAGCGCCGAGTCCGTCGACCGCCGCTTGCAGCGCGGCGGCGCGGTCGCCCACGTTGGAGCCGAGGCCGAAGTGCGCGCGCCGCAGAGGGGGACGGCCACCGGCGCCGATCCCGTACCGGCGCGCGAAGGTGTCGGCGTCGAAGTGGGCGAGGTCGTCGTGGACGCGAAGGCGCAGATCCTCGGCGGCCTCGATGTCGGTCCCGACCGGGATGGCGCGCACGATCGTTCCCTGCTCGCGGTCACGGACCCGCACGACCACAGGGCCGGCGTTCTGGCCGTCGTGGTTCACGCTCGCGTCGCGACCCTCTTCGAGCGACTCGATCGCGACCACGAACCGGTCCCCGGCGCGCACGGCTACCGCTCGATGCGCACTGCGACGTGATCGACCATCGCCCGCACCGGCGGGTGCAGCTTCCGGACCGTCACGGTGGCTGCCTTCACGCGGGGGTCGGCACCGCACACCTCGGCGATGCGCGTCGCCAGCCGCTCGAGCAGCTGGTACCGCTCGGACTTCACGACCCGGCTGACCGCCTCGGAGACGGCTGAGTAGTCGACGGTGTCGTCGAGATGGTCGCTGTCCCCCGCGGCGGCCAGGTCGACGTCGAGCTCCACGTCGACCTCGAAGGGTTGCGGACGGCCCTGCTCCTCGGGGAGCACGCCGTGGACACCCAGCTCACGAAGACCGGCGATGAGAATCTTGTCCATCGCGCTTACTTACCCGATCGAAGCGACCGCTGTGCGGTCAAGCCTTCGCCTTCTTGCCACGAACCGACGCGGCTTTCTTCGCCTTGCCCGACGTCCCGGGCTTCGCTCCCTTCGACGTCGATCGGGTTTTGGCCGCCTTCGCCGTCGCAGCTTCCTGCTCCGCCGGCTGCGTGAGCCGCTCGGGCGCCGGACGCGGGTACCGGAACAGGCCCTCGTTCACGGTCACGGCGACGATCTCCCGGCCCACCGAACCGAGCTGGCGACCCGTCAGCTTCTCCAGCACCACGATGGCGTGCGGTCCCTCGTGCACGAGCCCGGAATAGAGGAGAAAGCCGGCGACGACGCCGAGGAGCCGGTCGCCGAACTCCTCGTGGTGCATCAGGACCCGCTCCGACGGGTTGTCGAGCCACCCGGCGAGCGTCGTGTACACGTCCTGCAGCCGTTCGGCGAGCTCGTCGTGCCGACCCAACGGCACGTGCTCGTACGCCAGCCCGGCCTCCTCGTAGGCGTGCAGGTTGTGCGGCGAGTCCAGGAGCGACAACACGTGCGTGAACCCATGCCCGGCGAGCCACAACAGCTCCTCCTGACGGCGCACCTTCCGGTGGTTGCGGGCGAAGCCGCCGGGGCGCTCGGACGCCGCGAACCGGCCCGTGATCACCCACGTGAAGTAGCGAGGCTCGAGGCCCTGCGCCCAGCGACCTTTCACGCCGCGCTCGCGTCCGCCGAGTGCAGCGCGTCCAGGAGGCGAACGGCGCGAACGGCCGGGAGGACGTCGTGCACGCGCACGATCGACGCGCCACGCTCGACCGCCCAGACGACGGTCGCCAGCGTCCCCTCTTCGCGCTCGTCCACGAGTAGGTCACCGGAGGCCGCGCCGGCGCGCGCCAGCACCTTCCCGACGAAGGCCTTGCGCGACGTGCCGACCAGCAGCGGCACTCCGACCCGCTCGGCGATCGCCGGTAGGCCGGCGAGCAGCCGGAGATTGTGGTCCACCGTCTTGCCGAATCCGATGCCCGGGTCGGCGGCCAGCGCGCCCTCGGCGACGCCGGCCGCACGTGCAACCTCGATCCGGTCGGCGAGGAAGTCGCCGACCTGGGCGACGACGTCGTCGTAGCGCGGGTCGGCCTGCATCGTGCGCGGCTCGCCCTGCATGTGCATGACGACGTAGCCGGCGCCGGCTGCCGCCGTGACGCCGAGGATCTCGGGGTCGCTGCGACCCGCGGAAACGTCGTTGACGACGGTGGCCCCGGCGTCGAGCGCGGCCCGGGCGACCGCCGCCTTCGTGGTGTCGACGCTCAGCGGGACGGTCGTGACAGCCGCGAGGCGCTCGACGACGGGGACGACGCGACGGAGCTCCTCGTCGGCCGGCACCGGGGCGGCGCCGGGACGGGTCGACTCGCCGCCGACGTCGAGGACGTCGGCACCGTGTTCGGCGAGCTCTCTCCCGTGCGCGACGGCGGCGTCGGGATCGAGGAAGCGACCGCCGTCCGAGAACGAATCTGGTGTGACGTTGACGATCCCCATGACCGCCGCCCGCGCGTCGCACACTCGATCCCACTCGAACATCTGAACCGAAGCGTACCGGCCTCCGCCCGCCGTGGCTTTTGGGCGGTTCCTGTGCCTCAGCCGCGGCGGCCGGTCTGGCCGATGAAGCTCATGGCCTCGGCCCGGGTGGCGGGATTGTCCTTGAACATGCCGCGCACCGCCGACGTGACGGTCAGCGACCCCGGCTTCTTC
>DASYFC010000047.1:0-17388 GCA_036498645.1 Acidimicrobiia bacterium
CCCGATACGCCGTGGAGCGCGACGTTCATCGGGCGTCTCGCGGCCGAGCAGACCGATATCCCCCCGGGTGTGCTGAACGTCGTGACGTCGGGCGACGCGGCCACGGTCGGTGAGATGCTCACCTCGGACCCGCGCGTCGACATGGTCAGCTTCACCGGCTCGACCGCGACCGGCCGTCGCATCATGGCAAACGGCGCGGAGACGCTGAAGAAGGTGTTCCTCGAGCTCGGCGGCAAGTCGGCCAATGTGATCCTCGACGACGCCGACTTCGCGACCGCCGTTCCCTCCGGCTCGATGATCTGCATGCACGGAGGCCAGGGGTGCGCGATCACGACGCGCATGCTGCTGCCGAAATCGCACTACGACGAAGCCGTCGACATCCTCAAGGCCGCGTTCGAGGGCGTCCCGTACGGTGACCCGACGGACCCCGGCAACATCATGGGACCGCTGGTCAACGCCCGACAGCGCGACCGCGTGCTCGGCTACATCGAGAAGGGGAAGGCGGAGGGAGCCAAGCTCCTCGTCGGCGGTGGGCGCCCCGAGCACCTCGAGAAGGGCTACTACGTCGAGCCGACACTGTTCGTGGACGTCGACCCCGACGCCACGATCGCCCAGGAGGAGATCTTCGGACCCGTCCTGTGCGTGCTGAAGTACGACGGCGACGACGACGCCGTGCGCATCGCCAACAACTCGATGTACGGGCTGTCAGGCTCGGTGACGAGCGGTTCGCTCGAGCGGGCGGAGGGGATTGCGCGCCGCATCCGTACGGGAACAGTGTCGGTGAACGGCGGGATGTGGTTCGGGGCCGACTCGCCTTTCGGCGGCTACCGCCAGAGCGGCAACGGACGCGAGCACGGAATCGAAGGATTCGAGGAGTACCTCGAGACGAAGACGCTCGGTCTTCCCGCAAGCGCGTAGAGAGAGGGAGCCCAGTGACGACGAACGACCACACGGAGGCGCTCAGCGCCGCCGACAACTACCTGCCGAAGTTCGACACGGTCGAGGAGGAACGGCTCCATCGCAAGCAGCGGCTGGCGGCCGCGTACCGCCTCTTCGGCAAGTTCGGCTTCGACGAGGGCATCGCCGGCCACATCACCGCCCGCGACCCCGAGCGGCTCGACCACTTCTGGGTGAACCCGTTCGGCATGAACTTCAGCCACATCCGGGTTTCCGATCTGATCCTCGTCAACGACACGGGTGAGGTCGTCGAAGGCGACTACGGCGTCAATACGGCCGCGTTCGTCATCCACTCGCAGGTTCACGCGGCGCGGCCCGACGTGATCGCCGCCGCGCACGCGCACTCCATCTACGGCAAGTCGTGGTCGGCCCTCGGGCGGTTGCTCGATCCGATCACCCAGGACGTGTGCGCCTTCCACGAGGACCATGCCCTCTTCGACGACTACACGGGCGTCGTGCTCGACCTCGAGGAGGGCAAGCGCCTGGCGCACGCCCTCGGTGGCAGCAAGGCCGTCATCCTGCGCAACCACGGCCTCCTCACGGTCGGCCACTCGGTCGACGAGGCGGCGTGGTGGTTCATCACCATGGAACGGTCCTGCCAGGCGCAGCTGCTCGCGTCGGCGGCGGGCGATCCCGTGTTGATCGAGCCCGAGATGGCGAAGCTCACCGCCTCGCAGGTCGGCTCGCACGTCTCCGGGTACCTGAGCTTCCAGCCGCTGTACGAGAAGATCGTGCGGGAGCAGCCCGACCTCCTCGACTGACTCGGACATGCGGCAGGCCCTCGCTCTCGCCGCGGCCGCGACGCTCGTGGTGGCGCTGGCCAACGCGTGTGGGGGTGGCAGCGCCGACACCGAAGAGGTCGGCGCCCGCAAGGCCGCGTGCAAGAACGCACCCGACTTCGCTTTCGCGTCATCGACACGCGCGTCGGATCTTGTCGCGTACCGGCCGGCGGCGCTCCCGCCCGAGCCGGTCCAGGACCTCCTGCCGAAGGCCAAGTACGTGCTCGAGGGGAGCGTGGCCCGGGTGCTGTACCAGGGAGACAAGCCCGACCGCGGCGGCCGCAAGAACGTCGCCGGGCCCATCCCGCCCGAACGGTGTCAGGTCGTGCAGCTCGACGTGACGCGCATGATCGCGGGCGCCGATCCGGGCACGTCGATCACCGTCGTCAAACCGCTCGCGCCGTACGTGCTGACGGCCGGGCAGTCGACGAGCGGCACGTCGTTCCTCGTGGAAGGCGGCGATCCGTACCCGATCATCCTCGGACGGTACGGCCCGTACCCGAGCCCCGAGGTCGAGGCCGCGTTGGGGGCCGGCCAGTAGGCTCCGACGCGCCGAGCCGGAGCTTGCGACGGCGCCAGGAGAGCCATGGGCAGCCGCGACTACGAGATGGAAGACGCGGCCAAGGCCGTCGAGGGACGGGTGGCGGAGCCGATCGTGCGGGCGCTGCTGGTGGGGTCGGCGGGCAGCAGCGAGGGAACGCTCGGCGGTGCATTGAAGAGCCTCTTCGGCCGCTCCCGTCGCAAGGCCGGGCTGCATTCGCGGAACGCGCTCGTGCTCACCACGACGTCGATCCGCGTGTTCGCGTGCGACGCTCACGGTTGGCCGCCGCTGGCGCGCGACGAGGTCGGTGCGTGGCCGGTGGGCGAGGTGCGCGTGTCGGCCGAGGCGGCCGAGAAGTGGTCAGCCTTCAACGCCAGTCACAGCGGCTCCCAGACGAACCGTTTCTACGACATCACGCTCACGCCGACAGTGGCAGGCGAGGCGGTTGTCGTGCAGTGCCCGCGCACCGATTCCGCGCGGGCGACGATCCAGGCGCTCGAGGACGCCACCGGCAGCAAGCCGTCTCGCATCACCGCTCGCCGCCGGAAGAAGCAGCAGCGCGAGCGCGCCGAGGAGTCGAAGAGCGCCGACGCCGGGGACTAGCTCGCGGCGCGACGGCTCCGCAGGTACTCGATCGTCCCCTGCTGGAAGCCGTCGGGATCAGCAACCTTGCCGGCGACGACGTCCTGGAACCACGCGGGCACGTAGATCTCGAACGTTCCCGCATCGAGCTGGTCGACGACCGGTTGCACGATGGCGTCGACGGGCAACGCCATGCTCATGTCGGCGATGGGCTCGTCGTTGTCGGGGAGACGGAAGAGCTCGGTGTCGATGATGGCGGGGTTGACGACGTGCACCTTGACCCCGGTGTCGGCGAGGTCGATCGCCATCCCCTCGGACCAGGCCGTGAGCGCGGCCTTCGACGCCGAGTACGCCGCCTCGGTGCCGGGCCCCAGGCGTGCCGCGATGGAGGAGATGTCGACGATCCGGCCGCTCCGGTCGATCAGCCCCGGCAGGAGTGCCAGCGTCAGGCGGACGGGCGAGAGGTAGTTGACGGCCATGACCGCGTCGACGACGGCTGGTGACAGCTCGGTCACGTGTCGTCTCTTCGGGATGCCGGCGTTGTTCACGAGCACGTCGATCCCGCCGAGCTCGTCGTCGGCGCGGCGGGCGAACGACTCGACGGCGTCGAGCTGCGACAGGTCGAAGACCCACGAGCGCGATTCCGGCGAATGCTTGCGTAGGCGGTCGAGCACGTCACGCAGACGGTCCTCGCGCCGCGCGCAGATTCCCACGATCGCGCCCCGCTCCGCGAACCCTTCGGCGAGTGCGGCGCCGATCCCGGACGACGCTCCGGTGACCAACACCTTCTTGCCGGCAAGTGAGTAGGTCATGCCCGTCAGCCTAGGAGGGCGGTAGCCTGCCGCGCCGTGCCACTCCAGCCGTCCGCCGCGCTGCTGACGGATCGGGTCGCGGTCGTGACGGGCGCGGCAGTCGGGATCGGCGAGGCGATTGCGGTCACGTTCGCAAACTTCGGCGCCCATCTCGCGATCTGCGACCGTGACGTCGCGAATCTCGACGGCACTGCCGACGCAATCGAGGCGTCCGGTCGGCGCGTCGTCGCGGCCGAGATCGACGTCCGTGAGCGCGATCAGGTCGACGGATTCCTCGACGTCGTGCGGGAGCAGTTCGACCATGTCGACGTGCTGGTGAACAACGCCGGCGGTGGCTTCTACGCCGCGTTCCTCGACGTGACCGCCAAGGGCCAGGACTCGCTGGTGCGCGAGAACTTCGTGAGCGTCACGCATTTCATCCGGGGCGTCGTACCGCTGTTCCCCGAGACCGGCGGCTCGATCCTCAACCTCACCTCGATCGAAGCCCACCGGGCGGCGCCGGGCTACGCCGTGTACTCGGCGATGAAGGCGGCCGTCGCGAACCTCACCAAGAGCCTGGCGCTGGAGTTGGGCGAGCGGATGATCCGCGTCAACTGCATCGCGCCCGACGTGATCCCGACACCCGGCATCGGCGTCGACCTCCCTATGAACGCGCCGTTGCCGCGGCGCGGTCACGTGGACGACATCGCCGCCGCCGCGGTCTACCTCGCCAGCGACCTCGGACGGTTCGTCACCGGCACGACCATCCACGTCGACGGCGGCAACCTCGCCGCCGGCGGGTGGAGGCGCGCCGACGACGGGAGCTTCACCACGTGAAGTTCGGCATCGCGCTCGGCGCACTCAACTCGCATTTCCACGTCGACGCCACCGAGGAAGCCGAGCGCCTCGGGTACGAGTCGGTGTGGCTCCCGGAGCACCTCGTGCTGCCCGTGCGGATGAGCCGCTCGCCCCACCCCGGCGAGGAGCACCCACCCGTGCCTCCCACCACGCCGGTGTTCGACGCGTTCGCGTATCTGGCCTTTCTTGCCGGTCGGACCCGTCACGTGCGCCTCGGCACCCACGTGTACAACCTCGGGCTGCGCCATCCGTTCATCTCGGCGCGCGCCGTGCAGACGCTCGACGTCCTGTCGGGTGGGCGGGTCGAGTTCGGGATCGGCGCCAGCTGGCTCGAGGAGGAATGGCGGGCGATCGGCCTCGACTTCGCGTCGCGAGGCCGGCGCGTCGACGAGGCGATCGAGGTGTGCAAGCGGCTCTGGACCGAGCCGGAGGTGGCGCACGACGGAGAGTTCTTCCGATTCGACGCCGTTGCGTTCGAGCCCAAGCCCCTCCAACAGCCGTGGCCGCCGATCCTGATCGGCGGCGAGAGTGGAGCCGCCCTGCGGCGCGCGGCGCGGGACGGTGACGGTTGGATCGGCATGGGTCACGCGTTCGAGTCGGCGGCCGGCCAGATCACGCGCCTGCGGGAGCTGCGCGGCGAGTACGGCCGCGACACCGCCTCGTTCCAGATCTGTCTCGGCGGCCCCGTGACCGGCGCGGACGACGTAGGGCGATGGGAGGAGCTCGGCGTCACCCGGCTCGTCGTCTCGCCGTGGCGCCGCTCACCCGACGCGGTCGACGGCATGCGCCGCTTCGCCGATCTCGTCGGTCTCGAGCCCCGGAGCGACTCGTTGTGAGGAAGCCGTGATCGCCCATGTGCTGATCCTCTGGGGCGTCATCACCGTTGCCGCCGCGCTGGGCGTGGTTTTTCACCGGAGGAGAACGCCCGACGAGGCACCGGAGTACCAGTCCTCGTTGACTTTCGTCGGGGCTGCCTATGGTCTGTTGTTGGGTCTGTTGGTGGTCTTCGCGGTGGGCCACTACACCGACGTCCGGCACGAGGCTCAGGCGGAGGCGAGCACGCTCGTCGCGCTCCAAGACGCGGTGCGCGTCTACCCGCCGGAGGCGAGTGATCCCGTTCGGCACGACGTGGTCTGCTACATGCGTTCCATCGTTCACGACGAGTGGCCGTCGATGGAGCGAGGGAAAGACACGCCGGCACGACGCACGCTCGGGCTCGGCGACCGGGTTCGCGCTGACATTCGCAACCTTCCGAGCGGCGATTCGATGCAGGGATCCGCCTATGGACGCGCCAACAGTCTCATCACCGACGCAAGCGAATCCCGGCAGCGACTGTTGTTCTTCACCGAACCGAGGATCCCCGCTGCGTTGTGGGTCGTGATCTACGTCGGCGCCTTTCTCGTGTTCTTTCTGCTCGTCGGCCACTACGCCACCCGCCCGGCTGGTCGGGTCGCCGCGCTCGGCAGTGTGGCGCTGCTGATGACGGTGGTCGTAAGCGTCCTGGCAACGCTCGACCAGCCGTTCGGCGTCGGCGCGCGTGTGCACCCCGAGGAGATGAGTCAAGCGGTCGACCTCGTGCTGACAGGCGAAAAGAACCCGGCAGTCCTGGCGCCCTGCCGATGAGTACCGCCCGCCAACTGCCGGACGCCGCGCAAGCACCTCTGAAATAGGCTCGTCTCATGCTCGACACCGCGGTCCTCAGTGAGGCCCAGCGCGAGCACTACCAGCGGAGCGGCTGGGTCGCCGTCCCGGATCTCGTCGACGCGGAATGGCTCGAGCGACTCCGCCGTGTGACCGATGAGTTCGTCGACGCCAGCCGGACGCTCACCGAGTCGAACGTGCTGTACGACCTCGACGTCGGGCATTCGGCCGCCGAGCCCCGGCTGCGCCGGCTGAGCGCTCCTACCGATTTGCACGAGACGTACTGGGAGTTCGCGTCGCAGTCGGTCATCACCGACGTGGCCGTCGATCTGCTCGGTCCCGACGTCAAGTTCCACCACTCGAAGCTCAACTTCAAGGCGCCCCGCGGTGGAGAGGAGGTCAAGTGGCACCAGGACATCCAGTTCTGGCCGCACACCAACTACCACCTGCTCACCATCGGCGTGTTCCTCGAGGACGTCGAGGCGGGAATGGGCGAGGTCGGGTTCGTCAGCGGTAGCCACGACGGTCCGCTCTTCGATCTCTATGACGAGGACGATCGGTGGACTGGTGCGCTCCGTGACCGCGACATCGAGATCGCGGGAGTCGATGCGGCCGAGTACCCGATCGGGCCCGCCGGCACTATCACCGTGCACAACTGCCGCACCGTCCACGGGTCGGCGCCCAACCGGTCGGACCGCCCGCGGCCGCTCCTGCTCCAGACCTACGCCGCCGCCGACGCGTTCGCCTACACCGACCTGGTGAAGCAGTCACCCCACGGCGAAGAGCTGATCCGAGGTGAGCCGGCGCGCTGGGCCCGGCACGACCCCCGTCCCTGCCTGATGCCGCCGACCGGCCCGTACCGACCGATCTTCGCGGTGCAGCAGGGCGAGGAGCAGTAGCGGTCAGAGGCCCCGGTCGGTGTCACTAGCGTCTCCCGTATGAGTAGCAAGGGCGAGGGCGAATCACGGGACGGGGTGGCGCTGACCAACCTCGACCAACCCCTCTTCGACGGCGCGGACGCCCGCAAGCGGGACCTGATCGACTACCTGGACGGGGTGCGCGATCGGATCATCCCGGAGTTGGAGGGACGGCCACTGTCGGTGATCCGGATCCACCGCGGCCAGGAAGCCTTCATGCAGAAGAACGTCCCGAAGTACACGCCCGACTGGGTGCAGACGGTCCAGTTCTGGGCGGAGACCTCGAAGCGGGACGTGACCTACGCGCTGTGCAACGACCGCCGCACACTGTTGTGGTTCGCCAACCAGAGAGCGGTGGAATACCACCCGACCTTGGTGCGGGCCGACCGTCCCGACCGCATCACGCACCTCGTGCTCGACCTCGACCCGCCTGACGCCGACGCCTTTCCGATGGCAGTCCGGGCGGCCCTCCTCGTCCGCGAGGCGCTCGCCGAGGTGGGACTCGAGGGTGCGGTCAAGACCAGCGGAGCAAAAGGCGTGCACGTGTTCGTCCCGATCGACGACCAGGCGCCCCTGGAGGACTCGGCCGCCGCCACCCGAGCCATCGCGGCTCGGGCCGAGCGCCTCGACCCCGATTCGGCGACGACGGCGTTCATGAAGGAGGACCGCGGCGGCAAGGTGTTCGTCGACTCGACGCGGGTGGGCGGGGCCACCGTGGTCGCCGCCTACAGCCCACGGCTCCGACCGGGCGTGCCTGTCTCCTTTCCGGTGAGCTGGGATGACCTCGATGACATCACGCCGGCAGACTTCACGGTGCACACGGCGCTGGCGCAGCTCGGCGATCGCGACCCGTGGGCCGCTCAGATGCCGGCACCGCAGCAGCTGAGTGCGGATCTGATCGAAGAGGGGCACGCCATCCCGGTCGCGCGCGTGCAAGCCATGCACGAGGGCAAGCGCCGCGCCCGCAGCCGCCGCGGTTAGAACGAGCACGCGGCTTCGTCATCGTTCCGCGACCGGTCCGAGCACCGGCTTGATATCGACGACGGGCGTCCGGTCGAGCGCCTCGAGATTGCTCACCCGAATTCTCGTGTCGTCGACCTCGAGGACCTGCACTGTGTGCAGCCCGATCGGGTTGGGTCGATCCGGCGACCGGGTGCTGAACACGCCGCGCGGCGGGCGAGCTCGATCGCCGCGAGGGTGCACGACGAGGGTGTCGCGGTCGGCCCGGTCCAGCCAGGTGAGCACGATCACCTCGGTGCCGACGCTGAGATCCCGCGTCGCGGCGCGCATCGTCGGGTTCAGCACGAGCCATGCGTCCGGCGTCCCTTCGTCGCCCTGCAGCGGCGCGGTGTTCGCGTCGACGAGCGGTGATTCGACCCATCCGATGGGATGGATGACGTACTCGGGCTCGGTCATCGATCTCCTCGTCGGTCGTCGTCAGTCGTCGAAGATCGTGACGTCGAGCTCGTCGAGGCTGTCGTCCGCCGCGAGCATGTCGATGTGGACGACCTTGCCGTCGCTGATCGTGAAGTCCCAGGCGACCTTGGGACGTCCGCCCACCGCCCACACGACCCCGACGGCGCCGTCGATGAGGGCGGCCTGGGCGGCGAGGGCGCGACCCGAGAAGGTGCCGGCGACGGCGGCGGCGCCCCGAACCTCCTCCGGCGAGCCCATCCCCACGGCGGCGGAGTCAGCGACGAGCACGATGTCGGGGTCGAGCAGCGCGACGAGCGCGTCGAAGTCACCGCTGCGCGAGGCGGCCAGGAAGGCGTCGACGACCTCGCGCTGACGAGCCGGATCGGCGTCGGACATGGGGCTCTTTCCCTGCACCTTCTGGCGGGCCCGGCTGGCGAGCTGCTTGGCCGCGTTCGGAGATCGGCCGACGATGGTGCCGATCTCGTCGAACGGCACCGCGAACATGTCGTGCAGCACGAACGCCAACCGCTCGGCGGGGCTGAGAGTGTCGAGGACCACCAGCAGCGCGGAGCCGACCGTGTCGGCGAGCATCGCCTCCTGCTCGGGATCGTTCCCGGACGTGGTGCTCTCGAGGTGGTCCGGCAGCGTGCTGCCGGCCGGTTCTTCACGCCGGGCGGCGCGCGAGCGGAGCATGTCGAGTGACACTCGAGAGACGACCGTCGTCAGCCACCCGCCGAGGTTCTCGATGTCGGTCGTGTCGGAGCGGTTGAGCCGGAACCATGCCTCCTGGACGGCGTCATCGGCTTCTCCCTGGGAACCGAGCATCCGGTAGGCCACAGCTCGCAGGTGGGCCCGATGAGCCTCGAAACGATCCACCAGCCAGTCTTGATCGGCCACCGTTACCTTCTTCTCTCGCGATCCGTCATGACACTGACGATCCAGACCGGATCGACGTAACGGAAGAATGAGAGGAGTTCTCGATGGCGTCAGGCTTGGTGACCATCATCTACCCCGTCAAGGACCTCGCGGCGGCGAAGCAGTTGTTCGCGACGGCCTTCGGCGTTCCGCCGTACATCGACGAGTCGTACTACGTCGCCTTCAACGTCGGCGGCCAGGACGTCGGCCTCGACCCCAGTGGCCACGCCAAGGGCATGACCGGCCCCGTCACCTACTGGCGGGTCGACGACATCAACGAGAGCCTCGCCGCGCTCGTCGCGGCGGGCGCGGAGACGCAACAGCCGGTCAGTGGTGTCGGCGGCGGCCGCGAGATCGCAGCGGTGAAGGATGCCGACGGCAACCCGATCGGACTGCTGCAGGATCCTCCGGGCGGCGTTGGCTGAGCCCCGCTCAGGACACGAGCCTGCTCACGTCGATGGCGACGAGGACGAGGAGGAACACGATCACGACGCTGTTGAGCGTCATCAGCGGGACGCGCCACGCGTGCCCGCTCGCACGCCACCGGCGAATGCTGAGGAGGTTGAACGCGATCGCGACCAGACCCACGACCACGCCGACCACGGGGCCGACGCCGCCGGCGATGCCGAGCACCGGCAGGACCCACGGGAACACGATGTACGTGAGCAGGCATCGCGTCCCGGAGATCACGATCGAGAGGCTGAAGAGGCGGGCCGCCTCGTTCTGATCGGCGGCCGGGGCAGGCTTGGCCGCGGTCGATGTGGGCCTGGTCGTGGTGGGCGTGGTGAGGGCTTCCGTAGGACGGCTCACGAGACACAGATTGCCCCATGAGGGAGCGGCTTCGCGCATCAGGGGGTATCCCCGGCTACTGATCCTGGAGGAGCGCGTCGGGATGACGGCCGAAGTCGCGGATGCTGCCGCGGTTGCGGAACGCGACCGGCATGACCGTCGGCTGCATCGTGTAGCAGACGGCGCCCATCATCGGGCCGAGCTCGGCGGCCGAGTCGACCGCTTCGAGGTCCATGCCGCGGCCCATCCCGATCTCGCACGCCCGCCGGAGCACGATCGCGGCCTCGGCGGCGTCGGGGTCGAGCCTCTCGTCGGCCCAGCGGAAGAATCCGCCGCGCCACGGTGCCTCGTCGTACGGCGGGCTGTCGACGAGCCCGCGGGAGCCGTCGCGCCACGACAGCTTCCATGCCAACACGAGCTCACCGTCGCGCCACAGGCGCGGCTCGGCGATCCCGTCCACGGCCGGCGGCACCTCGGCGTCGTACTGGCGCCGCTCGTCTCCACGTGCTGCGTGGCTGACGCAGAGCCCGGCGAGGTCGAATTGATGTGTGCAGTTCATGCGCGGATCGGCGACGTCGGCGATGGCGGTGCAGCGCGTCGACAACGGCATTCCTTCGAGGGGGCGCAGGTTCACGGCGGCGGCCGGGCACGTGCTCCACGGCCACCGGCGGGACCGCGATTCGATGGCGGTCACGCGCCCTCCGTCGTGACGCAACGTGATCTCGAAATGATGGAAGTCGTCCTCGAGGCCGCCCTCGACGACGCCGCGGTCGACGGCGACCGTGCGGATCCGTCGCCGGTACGGGCCGTCGGGATCGCCGATGCGGACCGTCGGCGCACCCTCGTCGCTCACGCGCTCCGGTTCCTCCCGCCGGGGTAGCCGCCGCCGCCGAACTGCTCGTCGAGGGCGTGGTAGTCGACCGCGAAGCCGTCGCGGGGCAGCTTCTCGACGAACTCGACGGTGCGTGGCTTCTTGTACGAAGCGATGTGGGTGCGGCAGTGATCGATGATCTCGTCGGCGGTCCCGGTCGCGCCTTCGTTCAACACGACGATCGCCTTGACGCTCTGCGTCCATTGCGCGTCGGGGACGCCGATGACGGCGCACTCGGCGACGGCCGGGTGCCTGGCGACACACCCCTCGACCTCGGCCGGATAGATGTTCTCGGCGGCCGACTTGATCATGCGCGTCGCCGGTCCGATGAAGGTGATGGTCCCGTCGGCCTCGCGGCGGCCGAGATCGCTCGTGTGGTGCCAGCCGCCGCGCTGGCGGCGGGCGTTCTCCCCGGGCCGGTTCCAGTAGCCGTTCATCACGGTCGGCCCGCGGGCGACGATCTCGCCTGTCTCGCCGGCGGGGAGCTCGTGGTCGTCGGGATCGACGATCCTCACCTGGACCACGGGGGACGGGCGGCCGTGCGTGCCGATCGGCGCGTGAGCGAGCGTGTTGAACGTCAGCATGCCCATGACCTCGGTCTGCCCGTACCCACCCGGATGCCGGGCCCACGGGCTGGTGTCGACCGTGATCATCTCGTTCCATTCCGGCTTCCCGCGGAACGCCCGCAGGCTCTTCAGGTCGTACTGATGATCCTTGTTGGCCTCGAGGATCTGCTTGATCGTCGGCCCGACGACGAACGCGCCCGTGCACCGCTCCGTCTCGATGAGCCGGCAGAGCTCGTCGGCGTCGATGCGCCGTGTGAACACGTTCGTTCCGGCGGCGACGAACGTCGCCAGCGTGGTCATGAAGGTCGCGATGTGGAACAACGGTCCGCAGTTCAGGTACACGTAGTCCACTTCAATGTCGGACAGGCGTGCCATCACGATGCCCTGCGTGATGAGCGCCGTGTGGCTCAGCATGGCGCCGTTGGGACGTCCGGTGAACGCGGCGGTGTAGATGAGCAGGAGGGCGGAGGACGGGTCGACGTCGCGGCCGGGATCGGCGTCCGATCCTCCGGTCAGGAACGCCTCGTAGCTCCCGTCGCCCTCGGCGTCGTGCTGGAGCCACAGTGCCGACGAGCCCGCGAGCTCGCGGGCGGCGCGCACCGTGTCACCGATCTCCTCGCCCTGCCAGACGACGACCTTGGCGTCGATGTCGTCGAGGACGAATGCGAGCTCGTCGGCGCTCTGCCGCCAGTTCGCGGGGCAGAACATCGCTCCGATCTTCGCCGCTGCCGCCAGCGCCTCCACCACCCGGAACGAGTTCTGCCCGAGCCACAGGATTCGGTCGCCGTGACCGACGCCGGCAGCTGCGAGCGCATTGGCGAGCCGGTTCGAGCGGTCGTCGAGCTCCGGGTAGGTGAGGCGGACGTCGCGACCGAAGTCGGCGTCCACCACAGCCACTTGCTCCGGCCGGCTCCGTCGCAGCTCGCGCAGCACGTCGGCGAACGTGAGCCCGTGCAGGACATCCACGATCGCAGTCTCGCGCAGTGAACTGACGCCGGTGTCAGCTCCGAGCCGCGACGGGTATCCTGCCGCCGCGTGAGCGCGACGGGCGTCATCGACTGCGACCAGCACCTGTTCGAGTCGCGGACGCTCTGGGCCGACTACGCCGACCCGAGCCGCCGCGACCAGGCGCTGCAGATCGTCGACGACGCGGCCGGCAACGCGTGGCTCGAGTGGCAGGGCCGCCGCATGGTGCTCGCCGACGTCACCGTGCCGGGGGAGACCGACGAGGTCGGCGCCCGGCTCCAGCAGGCTCTCGCCGGGCACCCGCCGGCGCGACCCTACGACCAGGCCCTGCCCGCGGCGTACTGGCAACCGGCGGCGCGCCTGGCCGAGCTCGACCGGCTCGGGCTCGACGAGTCGTTCCTGTTCCCGAACTACGGCCTGGTCTGGGAGCACAACCTCGTCAACGACCTCGAGGCGACGAAGACCAACATGGGCGCGTGGAACCGGTGGGCCGTCGAGGTGGCCGCCGACGGCGGGGGCCGGCTCCATCCGGTCGCGCACTTGACCCTGCGCGACCTCGACTGGCTCGATCGCCAGCTCGCGTCGCTGGCCGCCGGTGGAATCCGTCTGGCGATGATCGCGCCTGCGCTCGTCGACGGCCGCCCGCTCTCGCATCCTGACCTCGACCGCGCCTGGGCGTCGTTCATCGAGCACGACGTGGCGCCCGTGTTCCACGTCGCGAACCAGCAGCGGCCGTTCGACGAGGCCTGGTACGCCAGCGACCCGGAGCCCACGAACCCGGTGCTGTCGTCGGTGTTCCTGTGGGTGCCCGCCGCGCTGGCGATCTCCGACCTGGTCGTGAACGGAGTGCTCGAGCGACGGCCCGAGCTCCGCCTCGGCGTCATCGAGTTGTCGGCTGTGTGGCTGCCCATGTTCCTCATGTACCTCGACGGCGGCGTGCGCTTCGTGACCCGGCTCCACGGCAAGGCGGTCGCCGACATGCCGTTGGCGCCGAGCGAGTACGTGCGCCGGCAGGTGCGCGTGGCGGCGTTCGCGTACGAGCGCCCGGAACGGCTCATCGAGCGGGTGGGCGACCTGTTCATGTGCTGCAGCGACTTCCCCCACTCCGAAGGGACGGCGCACCCCCTCGAGGATTACCGCGCACTCGACGACACCACGTCGGATCCCGCCATCGCGCCGGGCCTGTACCGCGACAACGCGGCATGGCTCCTCGGGCGCGGCAACGGCGCGTGACCCCCGCCGACGCCGAGTTCGAGTTCCTCGCGCCTCGCCACGACGTCCCCACGGGCGGGCGCAGCGGCTTCACGATCGTCGACGAGCGTCAGGTTCACTACCTCGAGTGGGGACGCGGTGCTGCCTCACCCGTCGTGTGCCTGCACGGCGGTGGACAGACCGCCTACATGTGGGAGGAGCTCGGCGCCGCGCTCGCTCCGACGCACCACGTGTTCGCGCCCGACCTTCCCGGTCACGGCGACACCGACCCCGTCGGCGAGATGGACCGCCGTTCACTGGCGGCCACGATCCCGCCGCTCCTGGACGAGTTCGGGATCGAACGGGCCGCGTTCGTCGGCGCGTCGCTGGGCGGGATCATCAGCCTCACGCTCGCCGCCGACCAGCCGGGTCGCGTCGCCGCGATTGCGCTCATCGACATCGGCCATCGCCTCGAAGACGAAGGCGTCAACCGCATCATCGACTTCATGACGAAGCACGAGTCGTTCGCGTCACCCGAAGAAGCGGCGGTCGAAGTGGCCGAGTACCTCCCGCATCGCCGCCAGGTGAACGCGGACAACCTGCGCCGCAACCTCCGCGAGCTGCCGGACGGGCGCTGGGTCTGGAAGCACATGTTCGCCCGCCGGCTCCGGGGTGCGGAGGCGCCGCCGGGGGGCTGGCGTGAGCTCGTCGCGGGGATGGACCGCGAAGCCGCGAGCCTCACGTGCCCCGTGCTCGTGTTGCGGGGCGCGGCGAGCGACGTCCTCTCCAACGAGGGGGCGGAGGAGATCGCATCGCTCATCCCGGACGCTCGCCTGGCGACCGTCGGGAGCGCCGGTCACCACGCCGCCGGCGACAATCCGGAGACCACCGTCGACCTGGTGCGCGCCTTTCTCGCCGAGACCGGCTGGTAAGGCAGCCCCGGGGGCCTTCGAACCCGCCATGTCGGACCGGTTATCTGCGCCGACATTGACGGCTGTCGGGGTTGAGTAGTACCAGACACCTGTGGAAAAGGCGGAGGACCCGGTAAGCGAGCAGGAATCGCCGGTGGCGATCACCGAAGACCCCGACTCGGTCACGAGCGGCGCGCCGTCGGGAAACGGCGCGGCGCCGGAAGCGAATGGCGGGTCACCGGAGGAAGACGCGGATCGCTGGCTGGCCGACCTGGAGACGCTCGAACGGGCCGAGTCGAAGAGCAACGAGGAGAACCGCGCCCGCGAGGCTGACGAACGGCGGACGCGCTGGAACGGCGAATACGAGCGCGCCGAGCAGGCGGCCTCGGAACGCGCCGTCCGCGAGGCGAGAGAACGCCACGACCGA
This sequence comes from Acidimicrobiia bacterium, assembly GCA_036498645.1. GTDB lineage: Bacteria > Actinomycetota > Acidimicrobiia > IMCC26256 > JACDBD01 > JALZAA01. The sequence goes on from DASYFC010000047.1 coordinate 15,119, forward strand.
TGGCAGGCCGAGGACGAGCGCCTGGCGCGAGAAGCCGAAGAGCGGCGGGCGCGGTGGCGCACCGAATACGAACGCGCGGAGCTCGACGCGCGATCGCGCGCGATGCGGGAGGCCGAGCAGCGCCGGGAACACTGGGAAGCCGAGTACGCCCGCGCCGAGGAGGAGGTGCGGCAGCGGGCCGTCGCCGAAGGTGATCAGCGCAGGGCGCGCTGGCAGGCCGAGCACGAGCGCGCTCTGCGGGAGGCCGAAGAACGGCGAACGCGGTGGCGGCGCGCGTACGACCACGCGATGGGTGAGGCGAGGGCGCGGCTGGAGCGTGAGACCCAACGGCGCCTCGAGCGCTGGGAGGCCGAGTTCGAGCGCGCCGAGCATCAAGCGTTGGAGCGCGCCGAGCAGGATGCCGTCCAGCGGCGGGCGCGTCTCGACGCCGACTGTGAGCGGGCGTTGCGCGAGGCGCAACTCGCTGTAGAGCAGGAAGCCCACCTCACTCGGGAGCGCTGGGAGGTCGAGTTCGCAAAGTCCAAGCGGGAGGCGGACGAGCGTGCGCTGCAAGCCTCCAAGGCTCGGCGGCAGCGCTTCGAGACCGAGCTCGAGCGGGCCGAGAGCGAAGCGCAGGAGCGCCGCGAACGCGCGGTGAAGGAGCGCCGCCAGCAGTGGGAAGCGGAGTACGAGCGTGTCGAGACGGAAGCCGAAGCGGTTCGCCGCAAGGGCCTGGAGGATGTGCGCGCGCAGGAAGCCCAGTGGGTACCGGCCAAATACCGCACCGACGAGAAGGCCGGCCGGCGGGAGATCGCCAAGCTCCGCGAACGCTGGGCGAAGGACGACGAGCAGGCGCAGCGCGAACGGCGGAAGCGACGTGAGCCCGCCCTCCAGGCCCGCCGGAAGCGCTGGGACGAAGAGGAGGCACAGGCTCTGAACGACGCGCGCGCAGGGAGGGCCGAAGCGGCCGATGCGTTGCGCCGTCGGTGGGAAGCCGAGTACGAGCACGCCGAGGTCCAGGCCCGGGAGCGGGTCGCCCAGGAGACCGACGAGCTCCGTCGCCGCTGGGAGTCCGAGTACGAGCGCGCGCAGAAGGAAGCGCAAGTGCGCGTCGCTCAGGAAGCCGAGGAGCTCCGGAGTCGGTTGGAGGACGAGGCCGAGCAGCAGGACCAGCAGTCCCGCCGTCAACAGGCGCGAGACATCTACGAACGGCGCGAGCGTTGGGCCGCGGACGACGAGCGATATCTCCGTGAATTCCAGGAAGGCGCAGCGCGTGAGCTCCGAGAGCTACGCGAACGCTGGATCTCCGAGGAAGAGCGCGTGTACCGAGAAGCCGAGGAGCGCGCCGCCCGGGAAGCCCTCGAGCTGCGCGAGTGGTGGAAGAGCGAGGACGAGCGCGCCACGCGCGAAGCGCTCGCGCGGGCCGGCCGGGAAGCGGAGGCGCTGCGCTCCTGGTGGGAGGCCGAGGACCAGCGCGTCGGCCAAGAGGCGACGGAGCGTGCCACGGCCGAGGCGGACGAGCAGCGCGCACGCGAAGAGCAGGAGCGAGCCGAGCGCACCGCCCAAGCCGAGAGGTCCCATCGCGAGATCGCCGACCGGGTGGCGAGCGAGGCGAACGAGCGGCGCCAACGGTGGGAGGCCGAGGATCACCGCACCGTGGAGGAGGCCGTGCGGGGAACCGAGGACGAAGCGCAGCAACGCCGGGAGCGCTGGGAAACCGAATACCAAGATGCCGTCCAGTCCTGCTACCGCCGCGAGCTGCAGGACACGCAGCAGCTGTGCGACCAGCTCGAGTCCGAATATCGGGAGGCACTCGAAGAGGCTCAGGCTCGTGCCGCGAAGCACGGCGAAGAGCTGCGCGAATGGCACGCCGACGACCGCTTGACGTCGCCCGCGTCCGACGTCGTCGACGCGGTCGACCCGTTCGATCCGGTTGATCCAGCCGATCCGGTCGAGGCGCCTTCCGACGAAGTCACTCCGTAAGGGCCCGGCTCCTCAGAGATACTTGGGCGATGGATGACGCCCGTCACGAGGTCGTCCGCCGCGGTTACGACGAGATCGCAGACCGATATCTCGCCGCGCGCGTCACCGGAGGGGACCTCGCGCTGCTTCCCGAGCTCGTCGGGCGTCTGAGCTCGGGCGATGCGGTGCTCGACGCCGGCTGCGGCGCGGGCGTGCCGGTGACGACGCAGCTCGTGGACGCCGATCTCGAGGTCGTCGGCGTCGATCTCTCGAGCGCACAGGTTCGTCTCGCTGCTTCACACAGTCCTGGCGCACATATAGCGCAGGCC
>DASYFC010000048.1:0-9911 GCA_036498645.1 Acidimicrobiia bacterium
TGAGGACAGAAGTCCGCGGCTCACTGGCCGAACTGGCTCCGACCTGGGACGCCTTTGTCGACGCCAGTCCGAGCCCGTCGCCCTTCCTGTGCTCGTGGTGGCTGGAGGCGGTGGCCGTCGGTTCGCCCACCTTCGTGCTCGCGTTCGACGGCGACGAGCTCCTCGGCGGCGCACCCTTCGTCGAGGAGCGGCGCCGGGGCGTCCGGCGCTACCGGCTGGCGACGGCGGGCAGCGAGCACGGTCTCGATCTCGTCGCGGCGCCCGGCCGAGGCGACGCCGTCGCCGGCGTCGTCGGCGCGTGGTTGCAGCGCGCCGGGAACCGGATCGTGGACCTGAGCGGCGTCCGGCCCGACAGCGCGCTGGCCTCGTGCGCGCCCCGGGCAGCTCGTGTCGAGATGCTCGAGACGGCCCCGTGGTTCGACGTGCCGCCGACGTTCGAGGACTACCTCGCGTCCCGACGCAAGAAGTTCCGGCAGGAGATCCGGCGCGTCGGCCGGCGGTTCGATGAGCTCGGCGCGCGGTACCGCGTCGTCGACACCGGTGAGACCGAGCGCGCGATCGCGACGCTCGAGCAGCTGCATGACGAGCGGTGGGAACGTCGGTCGTTGTTCCGGGCGTACTTCCGTCAGTTCGAGGCGGCAGCGCGTTCCGGCGCCGCGCGCGGCGAGGTTCGCTTCCACGAGGTCGACGCCGCCGGCGAGGTGATCGCGTCACTGGTCACGATCGAGCGGTGGGGCACCTGTTACTTCTTCCAGATGGGCCGGAACCCCGACCCGCGCTTTGCGAACTCGGGGACGGTCATCAAGGCGAAGGCCGTCGAGCGCGCATGCGCCGAGGGGTTCCGCAAGGTCGACCTGTGTTACGGGGACCCGGCGCCCAAGCTCCTGTGGGCCGACGAACGCGAGCCGGTCGTCCGGGTTCATTGGGGCCACGGCCCGACCGGGCGCGCCGTGCACGGCGCGTTGACGGCATTGTGGCCGGCGGCAGATGCGCTCCGCCGGCTCCGAATCCGCGCCGCCGGGGCCGGCGGCCGCCGCCGCGAGCCCGCGTCAGCCGACTGAGAACGCAGCCCGCACCGGCTGCGGGAGGGTGACGAGCCTGCCCGGTGACGCGGGATCGAGTTGGAGGCGGGTCACGTAGTCGTGCGTGAGCTGTGTGCTGTCGAGCCCGGCCTTACGACATGCTCGGTAGGAGAGGCGTTTCGTCGCCGAGGCGACCCCCGTCTCGCGCGTGGAGTGCATCGGCAGATGAAGCCGGCGAGAGAAGAAACGGTTCGCGGTGTACACGAGGTGCCGGCGGAAGCTGTTCCGGGTGTCGAACTCGCCGCTCAGCGAGATGTTCATGGAATCGCTGTTCGTGATCCGGTGCGGGGCGTTCTGCGGCCACGCGATGAGCTCGCCGGGCTCGAGGTCGAACTTCAACGCGGCGTCGTCGAAGTCGGGCCGGTAGGGGAGGAACTCCTCCCGCACCCCGGCGAAGACATCCTCCAGATCGGCACGTTCGACGAAGAAGTCGTTCGTCGCCGGATAGACGAACACGCGCTTCTCCCCTCGCACGTGCCAGAGCATGTTCGGGCCCGAATCGAGGTGGTAGTAGACGACGGCCTTGGGCGACGTGATCAGCAACGTGAGGCTGGGCGACCCGGGGACGAGGTCCTGGCGGAACCGCGCGATCTCGTCGAACAGCCCGTCCCTGAGCATCTCGAACTCGCGATCGTCGCGATCGATGAGACGCGCGTTCACGAAGAGCCGGCCTTCACGCACGGCGGCCAGGATGTCGGCGCCCGACGCGTCACCGACCTCCACGGGAGTCCAGTCGGCGGGCCGGTTCGGATCCGTGCCCATCGTGAACACCTGGAGCCGCTGGCGGGGGAGACGATCGAGGACGGCCGCGAGCGAGGCGTCCGAGAAGAGGTCGAGCTCCGCCAGTCGGTGCGAGGTCTGAACGACGCTCGACGTGAGCGACGCGGCCTGGCTCGCCGTCCAGTTGGTCAGGGGTTGGTCGGGCCCGACGAGCTGCTCGAACGCCCTGCCCTGAACTTGACTCACGCCGACACTGTACCGGCGCCGGTCGCGACGAGACGGCCGGTAGGCTCATCTGGCGGTTGGCACCCCGCGCCGGCTTTGGGAGGCGTCCGTGCACATCGTCATCGGCTCCGACCACGCCGGCTACCGCCTCAAGGAGCACCTCGAGCAGGTCATGAAGGCGGACGGGCACACGGTCGACGACATCGGCACCCACTCCGAGGAGCCGGTGGACTACCCGCCCATCTGCGCCGACGTCGGCCGGGCGGTCGCCGCCGGTCGGGCCGATCGGGGCATCGTGCTCGGCGGCAGCGGCCAGGGAGAGCAGATCGCGGCCAACAAGGTCCGGGGCGTCCGGGCCGCCCTGTGCAACGATCTGTTCACGGCCCGGCTCTCCCGGAGCCACAACGACGCCAACGTGCTCGCCATGGGCGGGCGCATCGTCGCCGACGGCCTCGCCGACGAGATCCTGCGCCTCTGGCTGGCGACGGACTTCGAAGGCGGAAGGCACGAGCGGCGCATCAAGCAGATCGCCGAGATCGAACAAGGGGAGTAGATGACGGACCCGTTCACTGCCCTGGCGGCCGCCGATCCCGAGCTGGCCGAGATCGTCCGGCGAGAGATCGAGCGACAGAACACCACGATCCAGCTCATCGCGTCGGAGAACTTCACCTCGCTCGCGGTCCTCGCCGCGCAGGGATCCGTGCTCACGAACAAGTACTCGGAGGGTTATCCGGGGAAGCGCTATTACGGCGGTAACTACGTGGTCGACGACGCCGAGGAGCTCGCGCGAGATCGCGCCTGCGCGCTGTTCGGGACCGACCACGCGAACGTCCAACCGCATTCGGGCGCCAGCGCCAACATGGCCGCCTATATGGCAGTGCTGGAGCCCGGCGACAAGGTGATGGGCATGCGCCTCGACCAGGGCGGTCACCTCACGCACGGCTCGCCGGTCAACTTCAGCGGTCGGCTCTACGACTTCGTCGCCTACGGCGTCGACGACGAGACCGAGACGCTCGACTACGACCGGATCCGCGACCTCGCCGTGCGCGAGAGCCCGAAGATGATCGTCGCCGGCGCGACCGCGTACCCGCGGATCATCGACTTCGCGGCCTTCCGTCAGATCGCCGACGAGGTCGGCGCGTTGTTCCTGGTCGACGCGGCGCACATCGCCGGCCTCATCGTCGGCGGCGCGCACCCGTCGCCGGCGCCGTACGCCGACATCATCACGCTGACCACGCACAAGACACTGCGTGGCCCCCGCGCCGGTTGCATCCTGTGTCGCGAGGAATACGCGGCCGCGATCGACAAGGCGGTGTTCCCGGGTCTGCAGGGTGGTCCGCTCATGCACGTGATCGCGGCCAAGGCGGTGGCGTTCCACGAGGCCGCCCAGCCCGGGTTCCGTGCGTACGCAGCCGGGATCGTGCGCAACGCTCAGGCGCTGGCCGGGGGCCTCGACGCCGAGGGCTTCCGGATCGTGTCGGGCGGGACCGACAACCACCTGATGCTCGTCGACCTCCGACCCTTCGGCGTGACGGGCAAGCGGGCCCAAGAGGCGCTGGACCGCGCCGGCATCACCGTCAACAAGAACGCGATCCCGAACGACCCGGAGAAGCCGTTCGTGACGAGCGGGCTGCGCCTCGGCACCGCCGCCGTCACTACGGCCGGGATGGGCGAGCCCGAGATGGCCGAGATCGCGAGCCTCATCGCGACCGTGCTGCGCAAGGCCGACGACGACACCGTGGCCGGCGACGTGCGCGACGCCGCCGCCAGCCTGTGCTCCAAGTACACGCCGTATCCCGAGCTCGCCGGCACATGAGGCGGGAACGGGCCTGACGCGTGGCGGGCTACTCGATCGTCCTCGCCGTCGCAGCCGTCACCACGTTCCTCCTGACGTTCGTGGTGCGGCGCGTCGCCGTGCACATCGGCGCGGTGTCCGTCCCGCAGGGCCGTAGCGTCCACGAACGCGCCACGCCGACGCTGGGCGGCGCGGGGATGTTCGGCGGGTTCCTCGTCGCGATGGCGGTGGCGTCGCAGATCCCGCAGTTCTCGGAGATGTTCAATGGCGCCACCGAGCCGCTCGGTCTCATGCTCGCGGCCGGGATCATGTTCGTCGTCGGCTCGGTCGACGACCTATGGGAACGGAAGGGCGGCGTGTCACCGCCGGCGAAGGTGGCGGGAATGGTCCTCTCGGGCAGCGTGCTGTCGCTGCTCGGGGTGACGATGCTCTACTTCCGCGTCCCGTTCGCGCGCTACGACTACGTGGTCCTCTCGTCCGACCTCGCGCCCCTCGTCACCGTGCTCACGGTGGTCGTGATGGCCAACGCCATCAACCTCATCGACGGCCTCGACGGTCTCGCCGCCGGCATCGTCGCCATCGCGGGTTTTGCGTTCTTCCTGTACGCGGACCGGCTGTTCAAAGCCGGCCTGCTCGAAGGATCGAACATCGCGCCGCTCGTCGCGATCATCGCCGTCGGCGTGTGCGTCGGCTTCCTGCCGCACAACCTCAACCCGGCGAAGATCATCATGGGCGATGCCGGCGCGCTCTTCCTCGGGTTACTCATGGCGACGACGACGATCACCGTCGGCGGTCGCACGGCCGACCAGTTCAGCGGGCAGACCTACTTCTTCTTCGCGCCGTTGTTCATCCCGATCGTGATCCTCGGCATCCCGATCATCGACACTGCCTTCTCCTTCTTCCGGCGCGTCTACCGGCGCACCGCCTTCCACGTCGCCGACAAGGACCACCTGCACCACCGGCTCATGCGGCTCGGCCACACCACCCGCAGAACCGTCACCATCCTCTGGCTGTGGACGGCGTTGCTGTCGGCGCTCGTCCTCCTCCCCACGTACACGAACCAGGGGAATGCCATCGTCCCGCTCGGGATCGCAGCCCTGGGCCTCGCGCTCTACGTCGTGTTCCATCCGGGCGTCCGCTCGGCGCGGGACCTGAAAGAAGTCGAGGCGGCCGACGCCACCGGGACGGGCGACGACGTCGTGGACCTCGTCGCCCGTCGCGAGCAACACCGACAGGAAGAGCGCACGGGCCGCTGACTCAGCTGCAGGCCGGCAGGTTCTCGCGCCGTTCGACCCTGTACAGCGTCGCTCCGTCCACTCGCCGAGGATCGGTGAGCGCGATCTGGGTGCGACCTCGAAGTGCTTGCGCAACAGTGCGGTGCGCCGTGGCGGGGCTGTCGTCGAACCAGAGGAGCACGGCCGACCCGGTGCAGAGCGCGGCCGACAAGTCGTGCACGCTGATCGGCCGGTGGCTGAAGCTCGGTCGGATCTCCGTCGACGCGAGGATCACCGGTTGTCTGCCGGTCGCGATGTATACGCGCCAAGGATCGTTGCTGAGAATCCGCGTTGATGCCGGGAGGCGCTTGACCGCCGTCCGGAGCTCCGAAACGTTTCCGTTCGAATAGTGGAAAGGGTTGCTTGTTCCCTTCGCGACCTGTTGGAGGAACAAGACCATCGACCCCCCGAGAAAGGCGATCACTACGACACTCAGGAGTCGAACGAGCCGTTCGTGTCCCGCCTTGCGTCCGGCAATCAACAGATTGTCGAGCAACCAGGCGCCGAGAACGATCGTTGGAACCCAGACCGGCAGCAGCATCCTCGCGTTGAGATCGCTCCCAGTCGTCTTGTGCGTGATCACAACGAACAAGGTGCTGACGACGATGAGTGTCAGGATCGGAAGCATTGCGACGGCGCCGCGCGAGAGACGCGGCCGCAGGTCGCTTCGTGAGCGCCATGCCAGCAAGGCGGCGAGGGCCAGTCCTGCCACGACAGCGCCCAGCGCGGCGACGATCGGCATCCGGTAGGAGAACACCAGGTCCTTTGCTGCCTCTCCCAGGAGTCGCGCCAGCGTCAGCGGAGTGTCATCGGTTTGCACCCGCACGCCCAGCACGTCGGATGCGCCTGACGTGGCATTCCGAAGGAGCCAGAGTCCGGGAACGATCGAGCTGATCGCCGCGAACGAGATCGTGCGACGCGCGATGGCGCCCCAGCCCTCCTTCGCGGAATAGGCGGCAAGGACGATCACGCCCGAGACGAAGAGCGGGACTGCCGCGTACCGCACGAGAAAGGCGCCGGACGCCACGAGGCCGGCGAGCACGATCAAGAGCGCCCTCTGCTTCGGCTTGGTCCGGATGTCCTCCATGAGGATGATGAAGACCAGTGTCAACAGGACGAACAGCGGGTCGGTCGCGACGTATGCAGCAATACGGAGCAGCTCGCTCGAGAGGGCGGCCGCTGCCGCGGCCCCGAAAGTCACCCACGGCGAAACCACGTGTCGGCGCAGCAGGAAGAACGAAACCAACGCGATCGCCCCGACGACCAGGGCGTTGGCGAATCGGCCGACCGACTCCGCGCCGACGCCGACGACGTGACCGATCGACAGGATCGCGGGATATCCGGGCGCGAACACGGTCAACGGCTCGCCAGTGAAGTCCGTGAACCCTCGACCGTGAACGAGGTTCCGCGCCGCCGACACATACGTCACCGAGTCCGGGCCCAGATCCGGACCGTGTCGGGTCGCCACCAACGCTGAGGTGATCGCGGCGATCACGAGGACCACGACCCCGAGGCCGAGGAGGCGGGTGAGTCGGGCCGACTCGGGCTGCTGCGTGGGGTGTTGGACGAGTGTTGCGGTCACCAGCGGCCGTTCGCCCGAGGACTGGACGCCATCATCATCGCCGACCGCCCTCACGGGCGTTGGCCTCGGCGGCGCGCTTCGGACGAGACTCCAGATTTGACGCCCTCCGGGGCGCCAGCTACATTGTGATTACATTCACAAGCTCGAGTGGGGGCCTTGGGGGCGAGTGGCGGTGACAGCACAACCGGGCGCGGAGGGGCAGCGGGAGGCGCGCTGGGCGGCCCGGCGGGACCTCAACCGCGGCTTCGGCGAGGCACTCGCCCAGGCGTTCGAGTTCGCCGCCATCCCGGTGTTGTTCGCGGCCTTCGGCTGGTGGCTCGACGACCGGCTGGGAACGCGGCCCTTCGTGCTCGTGGCGCTCGCGGCGCTCGGTTTCGTCGGCGTGTGCCTCCGCACCGCCTACCACTACAAGGCCAAGGTCGAACGCGAGGAGGAGGGCAAGCCGTGGACGCGCCGCCCCCGGTAGAGAAGCGGATCGCCCTCGACCTCGCCCGCCACGGGCTGCTCGTCGCACCGGCCGTCGTCCTCGTGGCCGGGCTGTTCGGGGGCGTCGACGGCGCTGCGAGCGCCGCTCTCGGGCTGGGCGTGTGCGTGCTCAACTTCTTCGCCGCCGCGGTCTCGCTCGAGTGGGGTGCGCGCCGGTCGGGGAACGCGCTCATGGCGGTCGCGCTCGGTGGGTTCCTGTTCCGCATGTTGTCGATCGTGCTCGTGATCGTCGTGGCGCGGGCGTTGTTCGGTTGGGTGGACGTGCTCGTGCTCGGTCTGACGCTCTTCGTCACCCACCTCGGTTTGTTGTTCTGGGAGCTACGATCCGTCAGCTTCTCGCTCGCCGCACCCGGTCTGCGGCGTGATCAGCTGACGACGAGCGCACGAAAGGGCGACGCGCAGTGACGCTGCTCGGCATCGACTTCCCGCCGATCACCCATGTGACGCGATGGCCGGACATCTTCTTCGATGGCACTCCGTTCGCCATCAACAAGACCGTCCTCATCTACTTCGCTGCGGTACTCATCACGCTGGGCTTCTTCTTCTACGCCGCGCGCCGCCACGAGCTCGTTCCCCGGGGCGTGCAGAACATGGCCGAGTCGAGCATCGACTTCGTCCGCGAGGGGATCATCCTGCAGACCATCGGCCCGGAGGGGATGGGCTACCTGCCCTTCCTCACGACGATGTTCTTCTTCATCTTCTTCATCAACATCTTCGAGATCATTCCGCTCGTGCAGTTCCCCGGGAATGCCCGCATCGCGGTGCCCGTCTTCCTTGCCATCCTCGTCTGGTTCATGTTCAACATCGTCGGGATCTCGAAGCAGGGCTTCGGTCACTACGTCAAGAGCTCGGTTGTCCCACCCGATGTCCCGAAGCCGATCCTGCCGCTGCTGGTGTTCATCGAGTTCATCTCGGTGTTCCTCGTGCGGCCGTTCTCGCTCGCCATCCGGTTGTTCGCCAACATGCTCGCCGGGCACCTCATCCTGGTGACGTTCGCCATCCTCTCGTCGGCCATCTTCGGCGCGGCCGTCTACTTCAAGATCGGGGCCGCGTTCCCGTTCGCCCTGCTCGTTGCGCTCACCGCCTTCGAGATCCTGGTCTCGGCCCTCCAGGCGTTCATCTTCACCATCCTGACCGGCGTCTATATCGGTCTCGCCATGCACCCGGAGCATTAGAGCCCCCAACGGAGGAGAAGTTCGTTGCACGACTTTCTGCTTGCAGCACAACAGGCCGGCGAGCTCGCCAAGGGCCTCACCGCCATCGGTCGCGGGATCGTGTACGGCGGCGCCGCGATCGGTCCCGGCATCGGTATCGGCCTCGTGGTCGGAAACGCCATCACCGCCATGGCGCGACAGCCGGAATCGGCGGGCACCGTCCGGACCACGATGTTCCTCGGCATCGCGTTCACGGAGGCGCTGGCGCTCTTCGGGTTCGTGTTGGCGTTCATCATCAGCGGCTAGGAGTTGTCCATGCGGATCCGATTGTTGATCGCCGCCATGGCCGTGGCCGTGCTCGGCGTGATCGCGACGCCCGCGGTCGCCCAGGCCAAGCCCAAGGGCACGGCTGAAGAGGATTGCGTCAAGACGCTCGAGGGCGGCGGCAGTATCGACGACTGCCAGAAGGCCCCGAGCCTGATCCTCCCGGCGTCGAACGAGATCATCTGGGGTGGAGCCGCCTTCGTCGTCCTGCTCCTCATCATGTGGAAGTACGCGCTCCCACCGGTGCGGAACATGATGAAGCAGCGTGAGGACCGCATCCGGGACGACCTGGAGCGGGCCGAGCAGGCGCGCACGGAGGCCGAGGGGGAGCTGGCGAACTACCGGCGCCAGGTCGCCGACGCCCGCAGCGAGGCGGCGCGGATAATCGAGGAGGCTCGCCAGTCTGCCGATGAGGTGAAGCGCCAGATCCAGGCGCAAGCGGAGGCGGATGCGGCCGAGACACGCGCGCGGGCCCAGGAGGACATCGGGCTTGCGACCGACCGGGCACAAGCCGACCTCCAAGGACGGGTGGCGGAGCTGTCGATCGAGCTCGCGGAGAAGATCGTCGAGCGCAACCTGGATCGCGATACCCAGCTCGCGCTGGTCGAGAGCTACATCGGCCAGGTCGGGAACGGGAACGGGAGCCGGTAACGGGCATGGCGGAGACGGATCGCGTCGAGGCGTACTCCCAGGCGTTCTTCGAGGTCGCGCGGGCCGAGAAGCAGGGCGGCGCGATCGAGGACGACCTCTTCCGGTTCGCTCGCGCGCTCGACGCCAACGACGATCTCCGGATGGCGCTGGGCGACAAGACAATCCCGGCCGAACGGCGAATCGCGATCGTCGAGGAGCTCATGGGTGGTACCGCGCTGCCGGTCAGCGTGGGCCTGGTGTCGATGGTGGTCGGCGCAGACCGCGCCGGCGAGTTGCCGGCGATCGTCGATCGATTCCTCGAGCTGTCGGCCGAGCAGAGACAGCACGAGGTCGCCGAGGTCCGCGCCGCCGTGCCGCTCGACGACCAGCTTCGTGACCGGTTGGCGCAGGCGCTGAGCCACGCCACCGGCAAGGAGGTCGAGGTCAAGGTGGTCGTCGACCCGAACGTGCTCGGCGGCGTCGTGGCCCGCATCGGCGACACCGTGATCGACGGTTCCGTCCGCCATCGGCTGGATCAACTGAAGGAACGCTTGTAATGGCTGAGTTGTCCATCAACGCCGACCAGATCGCCGACGCGCTGCGGAAGCACGTCGGCGGTTTCAGCACCACGCTCGAGAA
>DASYFC010000049.1:0-23630 GCA_036498645.1 Acidimicrobiia bacterium
GCCGGCGATGTTCTGCCAACAGACGAACACGGTCCTGCCGTTGCGGCGCAGCGCGGTTCGCAGGTTCGCGAATGCAGCCACGGGGTCGTCGAAAAACATGACCCCGAACCTGCTGATGACGACGTCGTAATCGGCCTCGAAAGTCGCAGTCTGCGCGTCGGCGACCTCGAACCGGGCGTTCTGAAGCCCTCGCTCACGTGCCTGATCGCGTGCGCGGGCGATCATCGATTCGGCGATATCGATGCCGAGAACATCCCGCGCTCCCACCGCCGCCGCGAGCGTCGTGGTCCCGGTCCCGCACCCCACGTCGAGCACGCGTTCGTGGGGAGCGATCTCGGCCGCGCCGAGCAGCCGCCTCGCGTAGGGCTCGAGCATCGCGTCGTATCGCCACTGCTGGTCGACCCAGCGCCGCGCTTCGTCGGAGTTCCAGTACTCGATCTGGTCGCGGTTCGCGTTTGTCATGATCGACGTCCCGCGGCGGCGAGCTCGTTGAGGCGCGTCACCACCTTCCATGTCCGGACCGTTGCCGGCGTGCCGAGGCCCCCCTGGAAGAGGGCGGCGTTCATCTTCGACGCGGCGACCCCCTGCGGATACCGCAGGTAGACCTCGGTGTTCCGGATCACGAACTCGTCGTCGCCGAACGTGCGCTCGGCGAAAGCGCGCTTCGCGGCCGCTGCCGGGCGCGTCTTCAGGAAGGCGACATGCAGTACGGCAGAGTCTTTGCCGCGGCGCGCGAGCGGATGCTTGCTCGCAACCTTGGCGAACTCACCTGCAGTTCGCACCACGATGTCGGTGTCGACCCCGAATTCCCTCTCGACGAGACGCTCGACGGCGGTGGCCACGGCTGCCGCCGAGCGCTTCGTGCTTCCGAGTACGACGTTGCCGCTCTGCAGGTGAGTGACCACGTCTGTGAACCCGGCGTCGGTGAGCGCGACGCGGAGGTCGCCCATCGGGACGCGGTTGACGCGGCCGAGGTTGATGGCGCGGAGAAGCGCGACGAAGATCATCTGGCCATCGTCGCGTCGACGGTGCTCAGGACGAGAAGTCGGGCGTCGCGGACCGTGCGGACTCGCTGCGGCCCTTGGGCTCCTCCCACTCTTCCTGCCGGCCCAGGGCGGTGAGGTCGAGGAAGTAGTAGGAGCCGCCGGTGGACTCGAGGCCGCGGGCGTACTGCGAGTAGGTGTGGAACACCCGTCCGTCGGTCTGGAGGAAGCAGCTCCGGCCCGGCACCTCGAAGGGCTGCTCCGACTGGAAGAAGTTCGCGCCCATGGCCTCGTATTCGGCCCGCGTGCGGAAGTTGTACTCACCCGGGACGACCGACTCGTCGATCGTGACGCCGAAGTCGTAGTTGAAGTCGGTTCCGAACGACGAGTACCAGGGGATGTCCCAACCGTTCTCGGCCTTCCACCGCTCGAGCTTCGCCAGCGGCGCGCGCGACACCATCGCGTAGCTCGTGTCGCGGACGTGAAGGTGCTCGAAGAAGCCAGGCGACAGCTCGTCGGTGCCGGCAGTGCAGCTCGGACACCCGTCCTCCCATTCCGGGTCGAACATGAAGTGGTACACGATCAGCTGCGCCCGGCCGTCGAACATGTCGATGAGGCGCACGGCGCCGTTCGGGCCGTCGAAGACGTAGTCCTTCTCGATCTCGACCATCGGCAGGTTGCGCCGCTCGATATTGAGCGCATCCCTACGCCTCGTCAGGTCCTTCTCCTTGGCGAGCAGCTCCGTGCGGACAGCGAGCCACTGCTCGCGTGTGACGATCTTGGGAAGGCTCATCGCTCCTCCAGCGTCAGCGGGTGTGCCTGGCGACGCCCGTAGACAGTGTTGACCGGAACCCCGCCGGGAAATCATCGAGGATCGGCCGCCGAACCCGGTCTGAACGCCCCGCCCGGGGCGATACCGTCGGAGCCGCATGGCCACCGACACCGACCGGAAGCCGGTCCTGCTGACCGTCGACGACGACCCCGGCGTCTCGCGTGCCGTGGCCCGCGACCTCCGCCGGCAGTACGGCGAGGCCTACCGGGTGGTGCGCACGGAGTCGGGCCCGCAGGCGCTCGAGACGCTGCGGGAGCTGAAGTTGCGGGGCGATCCGGTCGCAGTGCTGCTCGCCGACCACCGCATGCCCGACATGAGCGGCCTCGAGTTCCTCGAAGAGGCCATGGACCTGTTCCCGCACGCCCGCCGAGCGCTGCTCACGGCGTACGCCGATACCGACGCCGCCATCGAAGCGATCAACGTCGTCGACCTCGACCACTACCTCTTGAAGCCGTGGGACCCACCCGAGGAGAAGCTGTACCCGGTCGTCGACTCACTCATCGACATGTGGCGCAACAGTGACGAGCTGCCCGCCACGCAGACGCAGGTCGTGGGGCACCGCTGGTCGGCCCGATCGTTCGAGGTGCGTGACTTCCTGGCGCGTAACGCCGTGCCGTACCGCTGGCTTTCGAGCGACGAGCCCGAGGGCCAGCGCCTGCTCTCGGCGGCCGGGGTGGACGTGACCAGCATCCCGCTGGTGGTGACGGCTGACGGCGACTACCTGGTCGAGCCGACCATGAGCGACCTGGCGGCGAAGGTGGGACTGACGACGACGCCGACCACCGACTTCTACGACGTCGTGATCGTCGGCGGCGGACCGGCAGGCCTCGGCGCGGCGGTGTACGCGGCGTCGGAGGGTCTCCGTACCGTGCTGGTCGAGCGCCAGGCCACCGGCGGGCAGGCGGGCCAGAGCGCGCGGATCGAGAACTACCTCGGCTTCCCCGACGGGGTCACGGGCGCGCAGCTCACCGACCGGGCGCGGCGGCAGGCTCACAAGTTCGGCGCCGAGATCCTCACCACTCGCGACGTCGTCGGGCTCGACGTCCGGGCGTCGTCGAGGGCGGTCCGGTTCGCCGACGGCGGCGAGGTGGTCGCCCATGGAGTGCTGCTCGCCACGGGGATCTCGTACCGCAAGCTCGAGGTCGCGGGCGCGGACGCGCTGACGGGCCGCGGCATCTTCTACGGCTCTGCCGCGACAGAAGCGCCCGCGTGCTTCGGCGAAGACGTCTACGTGGTCGGCGCGGCCAACTCGGCCGGCCAAGCGGCGGTGTTCCTGTCTCGCCACGCTCGGCGCGTCACGCTGCTGGTGCGGTCGGACGATCTCGCGCGCTCGATGTCGTACTACCTGATGCGCCAGATCGAAGAGATCCCCAACATCGAGGTGCGTCTCACGACCCAGGTGATCGGGGTGCACGGCGACGATCACCTCGAGGAGCTCACGTTGTGCAACACCAGTGCCGGAACCCGGGAGACGGTGAGCGCCGGCTACCTCTTCGCGTTCATCGGAGCCGAACCCCGGACGGAGTGGCTCGAGGGTGTGATCGAACGCGACCCGCGCGGGTTCGTGCTGACCGGCCCCGACCTCGTGCTCGGCCGGCAACGTCCGCGCGGCTGGGACCTCGACCGCGACCCGTATTACCTCGAGGCCAGCGCGTCCGGCGTGTTCGCGGCGGGTGACGTGCGCGCCAACTCGATCAAGCGGGTCGCCTCGGCGGTCGGCGAGGGCGCCATGGCGATCCAGCTGCTTCACACGTACCTGGAGCACCGATGAGCGAGCCCGAACGCCTGGCGCCGGAGGAGCTGCGGACGTTGTTCCTGTTCGAGCAGCTGAGCGACGACCAGCTTGCGTGGCTCGCCGAGCGCGGTCGCGTCGTCGAGTATCCGGCCGGTGGCACAATCCACGCGGAAGGGGCACCTGCCTCCTGCTTCTTCGTGTTGCTGTCGGGCACGCTCGCCATGCTGAGCCGGGTGCACGGCGGCGAGATCGAGCTGATCCGCTCCGACTATCGCGGCTCCTATACGGGTGCCTTCGACGCCTACTTGAGCGAGCGCGGTGTCCCGCAGCTGTACGGGGGGACGGCGCGGGCGATCACCGAGTGCCGGTTGTTCGAGCTGCCCGCCGCCGACTGGGGCCATGCGGTGAGGGAGTGGTTCCCGATGGCCGCCCACCTGCTCGAGGGAAGCCAGGTCCAGGGCTACGCCGCCCGGGACACCGTCGCCCGGCACGAGCGGCTGGTCGCACTCGGCTCGGTGACCGCCGGGCTCACCCATGAGCTCAACAACCCGGTGACGGCGGTGATGCGAGCGACCGATCGGCTGCGCGAGATGCTCGCCGAGATGCGCGAGAAGGTCGCGCTGATGGTTCGGAGTCAGCTCCCGGCCGACCAGCTCGAAGCGATCGCCGACCTCGCCGGACGCGCGCTCGAGCGCCGGCGGGACGCCTCGGCCCTCTCGCCCCTGGAGGCGTCGGATCGCGAGGACGAGCTCGCCGACTGGCTGGAGGATCACGGGATCAGCGACGCGTGGGACATGGCACCCACGTTGGTCGCCGCCGGGATGGACCTGGATTGGCTCGAGAGATTCGCGGAGGTGCTTCCGCCGGAGCACCTCGAGGTCGGCCTGTCGTATCCGGTCCGCGCACTGGAGTCCGACAGCATGCTCGACGAGATCACCGACGCCGCCGGACGCATCTCCGGGTTGCTGGCTTCAGCCAAGCAATACACACAGATGGACCGGGCACCGCTCCAGACGTTCGACATCCATGAGGGGCTCGACGCCACCTTGACGATGCTCGCTCACAAGCTCGGCGAGAACATCGAGATCGTCCGTGACTACGACCGCACGCTCCCGAAGATCGCCGCGTTCCCCGGTGAGCTGAACCAGGTCTGGACGAACCTCATCGACAACGCGGCGGACGCGATGGATGGGCGGGGCACGCTGACGGTGCGAACCAGCGCCCTTGGCGACGATCGCGTCATGGTCGAGATCGGCGACACCGGTCCCGGGGTGCCCGACGAAGTTCGCACCCGCGTCTTCGAGCCGTTCTTCACCACCAAAGAAGTGGGAAGGGGGACCGGCCTCGGTCTCGACATCGCCTGGCAGATCGTCGTCGGCCGCCACGGCGGCGAGATCAGGGTGGAGTCGACGCCGGGTGACACGCGGTTCCTGGTCGTCCTCCCCATACAGCAGACCTAGCGCTCCTTGGCGAATAGTTGACCGAGTCAAACAAGCGTCGGTACGGTCAGGCGGCATGAACACGCCGATCTCCGAGGAACTCGGGATTGAGTTCCCGATCTTCGCGTTCTCGCATTGCCGCGACGTCGTCGCGGCGGTGAGCCGTGCCGGTGGCTTCGGGGTGCTGGGCGCGCTGGCGTACACGCCTGACGAGCTCGACATCGAGCTCAACTGGATCGACGAGCACGTCGACGGCAAGCCGTACGGCACGGACATCGTCATGCCGATGAACTACGTCGGGAAGGGAGGCGGGAACGAGGCCGAGCTCACGAACCTCGAGGCGATGATCCCTCAGGAGCACTGGGACTTCGCCGACAAGGTGCTCGCCGAATACAACGTGCCGCCGCTGCCCGAGGATCTCGAGGGCCGGCCGGTGAAGGCGGCGGGGCTCGGTGTCGACGAGGAGGGGCCCGGCCAGGTCGAGGTGTCGCTGAAGCACGGCGCCAAGATGCTCGTGAACGCGCTCGGGCCGCCTCCGCCCGACGTGATCCAGACCGCGCACGACGCCGGCGTGCTCGTCGGGGCACTCGTCGGGGCGAAGCAGCACGCCGAGCGGCAGGTCGCGCAGGGCGTCGACGTCATCGTGGCCCAGGGCACGGAGGCGGGCGGCCACTGCGGCGAGATCGCCACGATGATCCTCGTGCCCGAGGTCGTCGACGCGGTCGGCGCCGAGGTCCCGGTGCTCGCCGCCGGAGGTATCGCCACCGGGCGTCAGATGGCAGCCGCCCTCGCGCTCGGCGCGCAGGGGGTCTGGACAGGCTCGATGTGGCTGACCGTGGCCGAGGCCGACACCAACCCGGCGGCGCTGGAGAACATGCTCGCCGCCACCTCCCGCGACACCGTTCGGTCGCGCGTGATGACGGGCAAGCCGGCCCGCCAGCTGCGCACGGCCTGGACCGAGGCATGGGAGAGCGAAGACTCGCCCGGCCCGTTGCCGATGCCATTGCAGGGGATCATCTACAACTACGCGGCCCGTCGCGTCTCGCGGGTCCAACGCAAGGAGCTGTCGGGCTTCCCGGTCGGTCAGATCGTCGGCCGGCTGAACACGGTCCGGCCGACGAAGGACGTCATCTTCGAGATGGTCGAGGAGTGGATCGAGACCACACAGCGGCTCAACGAGCTGATCGAAACGTGAGCGCGACCGAGCTGCCGAACGTCGAGATGACGCTCGAGTATCCCTACACGCGGACGACGGGTCCGGTCATCGGCCCGTTCCTCACCGGCCTGCGCGACGGTCGCATTCTCGGCAACCGGTGCGGAGACCGGGTGCTGTGCCCGCCGCTCGAGTACGACCCCGATACGAGTGAGCCGCTCGAGCCCGAGTTCGTCGAGGTCGGGCCGGGCGGCACGGTCCGGTCGTGGACCTGGGTCGCCCATCCCACGCTGAAGCACCCGTTCGATCACGCGTTCGCGTTCGCGCTGATCCAGCTCGACGGCGCCGACACACCGATTGCCCACGCCGTCGACGCGGGGTCGATGGACGCGATGTCGACGGGCATGCGCGTCGCCGCCCAGTACCGCGACGAGCGAGACGGTGCGATCACCGACGTGTACTTCGTGCCCGAATCCGATGCGCATGCCCAGGACATCACCGCCGGCGACGAGCCCGTCACGATCACCGAGCATCTCGTGTCGCTGCGGATCAGCGAACCCCTCTACCCGCACCGGGCCCGTTTCGCACGCGGACTGCTCGAGGGGCGCATGGTCGGTCAGCGCTCGCCCGCGAGCGGCAAGGTGTACGTCCCGAGCAACGGCTACGACAACCTCGAGCGCGTCGAGATGAATGAAGCCGACGACGTCGAGGTCGCCGACCGAGGCGCGGTGAGCTCGTTCACGGTCATCACCCCGGTGCAGTACTACGGCCAGAAGGAGACCGACCCGTACATCCGGGCGTCGATCCTCCTCGACGGCGCCGACCAGCCGATCACCGGCGTCGACATCCGCGACATCCCGTTCGACCAGTTCCGGGTGGGGATGCGCGTCCGTGCCGTCTGGAAGCCGCCGGCCGAGCGTGACGTCAGCGACCTCGGGAACCGGTACGGCGGCTCGTGGGAGGGCGTCATCGAGCGTTGGGAGCCGACGGGGGAGCCCGACGTCGACCCCCGACCGCTGCAGGAGTTCGCGTTTTGACGCCCGCGCTCCGCGACGTCGCCGTCGTGGCGACGTCGCAGACGAGCTCGTACCGGCGGTTCGACGATTCCGAGCCCAAGCTCATCATGCGTTGCGTCAACGACGTGTTGCAGAGCACGGGGTTGGATCGAAACGATGTCCAGTTCACGATCGCCGGGAGCTGCGACTATCTGTCCGGGATGCCCTTCGCGTTCGTCATGAACATCGACGGCGTAGGGGCGTGGCCGCCGGTCTACGAGAGCCACGTCGAGATGGACGGGGCGTGGGCACTCTCCGAAGCGTGGTTGCGGCTGCAGCTCGGCGACATCGACGTCGCGCTCGTCATCGGGTCGGGGAAGTCCTCGCCGGGGCGGCCCCGCGAGGTGTTCGCGCTCCAGACCGACCCGTACGTGATGTCTCCGCTCGGGATGGACACTGTCTCGCTCGCCGGCATCCAGGCGCGCGCTCTCCTCGACGCGGGTACCGCGAGCGAGCGGGACTTCGCCGAGGTGGTCAGCCGCAGCCGACGGGACGCGCAGCAGAACCCGCACGCGCAGCTGGCGACGGACGCGACCGTCGACCAGCTGCTCACCGAGCCGTACTTCTCCGCGCCGCTCCGGAAGCACGACCTTCCCCCGATCTCCGACGGCGCCGCGGCCGTGATCATCGCCGCCGGTGACCGAGCCCGTGACCTCTCGGACAACCCGGCATGGATCCGAGGGATCGACCACCGCATCGAGTCGCACCATCCGGGTCTGCGGGACCTGACGCGGTCGGTGTCCACCGAGCTCGCGGCCGAGCAGGTTGGGTTGGCCGACGCGCCGGTCGACGTCGCCGAGCTGATGGCCAACTACAGCCCCGAGGAGCTGATCCTGCGGGACGCGCTCGGTCTCGGCGACGGCACGACCGTCAATCCCTCCGGCGGTCCGCTGGCCGGGCACCCCGTCATGGCCACCGGCCTGATCCGCGTCATCGAGGTCGCGAACCGGATCCAGGCGGGGTCGGCGAGCCGCGGTGTCGCGCACGCGTCGAGCGGACCGTGCCTGCAACAGAACCTCGTGTGCGTCATGGACGGAGGCGTGTGATGGCGCGGCCGAGCGCGGTCGTCGGCATCGGCCAGACCGACTACCGCCGTCAGCTCGACGTGACCCTGGACGGGCTCGTGCGGTGGGCAGCGCTCGAAGCGCTCGAGGACGCGGACATGACCTTCGCCGACATGGACGCCATCGTGATCGGCAAGGCGCCCGATGCGCTCGAGGCGGTGATGATGCCGGAGCTGTCGCTGGCCGACGCGCTCGGCGCTGTCGGGAAGCCCATCCACCGCGTGCACACCGCCGGATCGGTCGGCGCGTCCACGGCGATCACCGGCGCGACGCTGGTCGAGTCGGGCCGGTACGAGCGCGTTCTCGTCGTCTGCTATGAGAAGCAGTCCGAGGGCAACGCCACGTGGGCGCTGTCGGGCGGTCGATCCGGCGGCCAGGGCGCGGGGGGCACGTTCGCGCCGTGGATCCGCAGCTACATCTCGCGGTCGGGCGCGCCCGAGCACATCGGCTGGAAGATCGCGGTCAAGGACCGGCTCAACGCGCTGAAGAACCCCCACGCGCACCTGAGGATCGACGACATCTCGATCGAGAAGGTGAAGGAGTCCCCGATGCTGTGGGACCCCCTGCACTTCCTCGAGTCATGCCCGTCATCGGACGGCGCCGCGGCCGTCGTGCTCGCCAGCGAGGATGTCGCCCGCCGTAGCCCGCGCCCGCCGGCGTGGGTCGTGGCCCACGCCAAACGAACTGAGTTCAGCTCGTTCCCGGGCCGGGACACCGTGAGGCCGGTCGCGGGCGTCGACTGCGCCGAGGCGCTCTACGCGAAGGCCGGTATCACCGATCCGCTGCGCCAGATCGACTGCGCCGAGCTCTACGTCCCGTTCTCGTGGTACGAGCCCATGTGGCTCGAAGGGCACCTCATCACCCCCGAAGGGGAGGGCTGGAAGCTGACCGACGCGGGGGAGACGGAGCTCACCGGCGGCTTTCCCGTGAACCCGTCGGGCGGTGTGCTCTCGTCGAATCCGATCGGCGCGTCCGGTCTCATTCGTTGCCTCGAGGCGGCCAATCAGGTGCGCGGCACCGCCGGCGCCTACCAGGTCGACGGCGCCCAGGTCGCGCTCGGCCACGCGTACGGCGGCGCGGCGCAGTACTTCGCGATGTGGATCGTGAGCTCCGAGCTGAACCCGGAGTTCCGATGACGAGGCGTGACGATCTCCGGCGGGTCGATCAGGCGCTGGCGCGCATCGCACGCATGGCGACCGGTCGTGAAGGCGCGCGTCTCCGATCGGAGCGCTCGGGCGTCCACCTCTCGCAACCTGCAGTCACGATCCTCGCCGCGTTACGAAGCTCCGACGCCGTGCGCCTTTCCGAGTTGTCGCGGCTCACCGGTCTCGAGGCGCCGCTCGTCAGCCGAGAAGTGGGGGAGCTCGCCGCAAGCGGACACGTTCGGCGGAAGGCGGACCCGAGCGACGGGCGCGCGGGCATCGTCGCGCTCACGGCGAAGGGGCGACGCGCGTCGGAGGCGTACCGGTCGGCGGCCGACGAGATCATCGCCGAGGCGCTTTCGTCCTGGTCGACCGCCGACCTGCACGATCTGGCGACCCATCTCGAGCGCGTCGTTCGAGACTTTGTCGGGCCACCGCAGAACACGCGCGCGGGCCAGTCGCTCCCGGCGCGCGCCGCCATCTGATCGTTCACGCCGATCCCTTGAACTCCTGAACATTCGCGCCGATCGCCTCGAGCTCGATCTTGCCGAGGTCGGACTCCATCTTCGGGAACACCGTCCGCTCCTCTTCCTCGACGTGGTGCTCGATCGCCGTTTGCAGCTCGGCGACGACCTCGGCGAGATGTTCCGGATCGCTGGTGCGCTTCACGCGTCCGATGACCTGCCTTGCTTCTGCGTGCTCGTGCTCGGCCTCTTCGGCGAGCTTCTTGCCATCGCTCACGCGTTCGCGCAGCGCGGGGTAGACGAAATGCTCTTCGGCGGTGGTGTGCAGCTCGAGCTGCGCGCAGAGCTCTTCGGCGATCGACGGTTGCGGGTCTCGTTCGAACGCGCCAAAGAGCTGTTCGACCTCACGATGGTCCCGTTTCAAGAGATCAATGACATCCGGCATCACTTTCTCCCCCCCGACGGTGACACGACTGCTCACTCGTTACCCCGCCGTGTCAGGCGCCAATCCCGCGACGGCGCGAATCGCGCAACGTTGTTTCGAAGTCGTGTCGGTCGGGAAAGGAGGGACGACCAGAAAGGAGGTCCCATGTACATCGGTATCGGAACGCTGGTGTTCGTTCTCCTGGTTCTCTTGGTCATCTACTTCGTACGGCGCGTATGAGCCGCATCCCGACGAAACGGACGAGCAAACGGGTGAGTCGTCCGCTGCACTTCTTCTCGAACACGATTGGATGAAAGCGACCCGAACCGGGCAAGAATGGCCGCATGGCTGTGACCCCGCGCGTGCTCCCTCCCCGGCCGGTGCTCGGGCTGGGGGAGTACGAGCAGGCCGGCGGGGGCCGGGGGCTGGAAGCCGCGGCACGGCTCGGGCCGGACGGGGTCATCGACGAGATCACCGCCTCGGGGCTGCGCGGCCGGGGTGGAGCCGGGTTCCCGACCGGGCGGAAGTGGGCGGCGGTCTCCGGCAACGTCTCGCCGGTCGAACCGACCACGGTCGTCGTGAACGGGGCGGAAGGCGAGCCCGGCTCGTTCAAAGACCGGTCGATCATGCGGGCCGACCCGTACCGGGTGCTCGAGGGTGCGCTCATCGCCGCCTTCGCGCTCAGCGCAGACACGGTGATCGTGGCGATCAAGGAGACGTTCACCCGCGAGGCAGAGCGCCTGCGCCGCGCCATCGACGAGATCCACGGGGCCCGATGGGCCACGGACGTCGAGCTCAGGGTCTTCGAGGGACCGCCCGAGTACCTGTACGGCGAGGAGACCGGGCTCCTGGAATCGATCGACGGGCGTGGCCCCTTCCCGCGCGTCTCGCCGCCGTATCGCCACGGCGCCGAGGAGTTCGGCGCCGACCCGGCTCCGTCGGCGGCGAAGGTCGAGATGGCGGCGCCGGGCGAGCTCACCGACGCGCCGCCGACCCTTGCGAACAACGTGGAGACGCTGGCGAACGTGCCGGGCATCCTCGCCGAGGGCGCGGAGTGGTTCCGCGCCGTCGGCACGGCTGACTCTCCGGGGACGATCGTATGCACGGTGAGCGGGCGCACCGCGCGCCACGGTGTCGCCGAGATCGCGATGGGAACGCCGCTGCGGAACGTCATCGACGAGATCGGCGGCGGTGCCCTCCCCGAACGCCGCCACGTCGCGGCGATGTCGGGTGTCGCCAACTCCTTGATCCTCGCCGAGCAGTTCGACGCCCCGGTGAGCTACGAGGGGATGCAGGCGATCGGCACCGGGCTGGGGACCGGCGGTTTCATCGTGTTCGACGACACGACCGATTTCGTGGCCGTCGCCGCCGGCGTCTCCCGCTTCCTGGGTGTCGAGTCGTGCGGTCAGTGTGTCCCGTGCAAGCAGGACGGACTGGAGCTCGCCGGAATCCTCGAGAAGATGTGCAAGGACACGGCGAACGAAGCCGACCTCGTCGAGCTCGACAAGCGCATTGGTACCGTCGCCGACAGCGCCCGGTGCAATCTCGCCATCCAGCATCAGCTCGTCGTGGGGAACATCCGGCAACTGTTCCCCGACGAAGCGCGCGCCCATACCCACGCCGCGGCCCGGCCGGTCGAGCCCGAGCTGATCGCCGCCATCGTCGACATCGAGGACGGCCGCGCGGTGCTGGACGAGCGTCAGCGCGCCAAACAGCCGGACTGGAGCCATGATGCCGTGTACTCCGGCAAGTGGCCCGCGACTCTCTTGACGCAGCGTTCCACGGAGGCGTTCGAGTAGCTACGAGCGCGAAGGCTCCGGCTCCGGTGCGCTCGCGGGAGTGAGGGTGAACCCCCGGTAGTCGTCCTGGGCGACGGCGTCGCACGTCTCTGTGTACCGGGGGAGACCGCCGATGTACGGCATGAACACGCGCGGCTTCCCGGGTACGTTGGCGCCCATGTACCAGGAGTTGGCCGACGGGAACAGCGTCAGGTTCGCGACCGCGTTGACGTGGTCGACCCAGGCGTCCTCAGCCTCGACAGTGGCGTCGATCGACGCGAGGCCTCGGGCGCGCAAGTAGGCGATGCAGTCGGCGACCCAGTCGACATGTTGCTCGATCGCTACGAGCATGTTGACGAGCACGGAAGGGCTGCCCGGCCCGGTGATGGTGAACAGGTTCGGGAACCCGGCGGTCGCGATCCCGAGGTACGTGCGTGGCCCGGCGGCCCACTTGTCGCGGAGCTTCACGTCTTCCGCACCGGTGATGTCGGGGCGGAGCAGAGGTCCGGTCATGGCGTCGAAGCCGGTGGCGAACACGATCACGTCGACGGCGAACTCCTCGGTCGCGGTCCGGATGCCGGCCGGGGTGATCTCGGTGATCGGCGTCGAGCGGACGTCGACGAGCGTGACGTTGTCGCGGTTGTACGTTGCGTAGTAGTTGGTGTCGAGGCACGGTCGCTTCGTCCCGAACGGGTGGTTCCGGGGTGACAACCGCTCGGCCACATCGGGATCCTCCACCACGTCGCGGATGCGGGCCCGCACGTATTCAGCCGCGGTGTCGTTGGCGTCGCGGTCGATCAGAAGGTCGTTGAATGCCGCGACCATCCCGTACAGCGTCCCCGAGTCCCAGGCTCTCTCGAACTGTGCGTCGCGCGCCTCGTCGTCGACGCGCAGGGCCGAGTCCTCGGGCATCGGCACGACCACGCCGGCGCGCGATTCTCGCATCGCCTGGCGGTGCTCCCGAGCGCGCGCCTTGCGCGCCCGGACCGCCTCCGGATCGAGCGGAGCGTTCTTCGCCGGCATCGTGAAGTTCGGTGTCCGCTGGAACACCGTGACGCGCGCGGCCTCTTGGGCGATGACGGGAATGGACTGGATCCCCGACGAGCCCGTGCCGATGACGCCGACCCGCAACCCGCTGAAGTCGACACCCTCGTGCGGCCACCGGCCGGTGTGGAAGATCTCGCCTTCGAAGGTGTCGATGCCGTCGATCTCGGGTTGCTTCGCCTCCGACAGGCAGCCCGTTGCCATGATGCAGAACTGCGCCGATACCCGGTCGCCCCGGTCGGTGACGATGTCCCACCGTTGTGCACCCTCGTCCCACGTGGCCGCCGTCACCCGGGTCTCGAACTGGATGTCGCGACGCAGGTCGAATCGGTCGGCGACGTGGTTCACGTACCGCAGGATCTCGGGCTGGGTGGCGTAGCGCTCCGACCACGTCCACTCCTGCTCGAGCTCGGGCGAGAACGAGTAGGAGTAGTCCATCGACTCGACGTCGCAGCGCGCCCCCGGATAGCGGTTCCACCACCACGTCCCGCCGACGTCGGCGGCGCCCTCGTAGCCCTGGATGCTCAGCCCGAGCGCCCGCAGCCGGTGGTGCGCGTACAGACCGGCGAAACCGGCGCCGACCACGACCGCGTCGACGCGCGCGCGGAATTCGGTCATGGCGCGATTCTCTCACGCATCTACGAGGTCACCCAGACCAAGACCTCGGCGCCGCCGGGTCCGGCGGTCAGCGTGCGGGCACCGGCGCTCGTGAGTCGGGCCGCGTCACCCTCGGCGAGCTCGCCCGCATCCTCGAGGTCGACATCGCCCGCCGCGACGAACACGTGCACGTGCCCGCCGTCCGGCACGGTCGTCGCCTCACCCGGCTGGAGGCGCGCGCCCCAGAGCACGGCGTCTTTTTGGTGGATCGAGATCGCGCCCTCGTGCCCCTGGCCCGAGGCGATGGGACGCAGGCCGCGCTTCTCGAGCTCGCGGTTCACGTCGCGTTGCTCGTAGCCGGGAGCGACGCCTTCCGTGTCGGGCGGGACCCACATCTGGACGAAGTGCACCTGCTCCGCGGGCGAGGGGTTCATCTCGGAATGCTCGATGCCGGTGCCGGCGCTCATCCGCTGCGCGAGACCCGGGTACAGCTCGCCGTGATTGCCCTCGGAGTCGCGGTGCTCGAGCCGTCCGGCGAGCACCCACGTGACGATCTCCATGTCCCGGTGGAAGTGGGGCGGGAACCCGCGGGCGGGCGCCACGCGATCGTCGTTGCTCACGAGCAGTAGACCGTGATGCGTGTTGGCGGGGTCGTAGTGGCGGCCGAAGCTGAAGCTGTGCCGGCTGTCGAGCCAATCGATCTTCGTGTGCGGACGTGTCTCGGCTCTGCGGATGTCGACAGTGCTCATGTGTCAGCATGAAATCAGGTACCCCGGATGGGGTCGAATCACGAACGGGCCGGATCTGAAAAGGCCCGAGGGACCAGAGAGAAGGAGCACAGGGTTTGGTCGACGACAGCCGCGCACTGCGATTCGCGATCATCGGCGCCGGCATGGCGGGAATCCTCAGCGCGATCAAGCTGCGGGACGCCGGCCTCACAGACTTCACTGTCTACGAGAAGGCGGACCGTGTCGGCGGGACGTGGCGGGAGAACACGTATCCGGGGCTCTCGTGCGACGTCCCGTCGCACCTCTATTCCTATTCTTTCGCGCCCACGCCCGAATGGAGCCACAGGTTCTCGCCGGGCGATGAGATCCAGGCGTATTTCGAACGGGTCGCGCACGAGCACGACATCGAACGGCAGATCCGGTTCGGCGACGCGGTCACGAGCTGCCGGTTCGACGACGGCATGTGGCGCGTCGAGACGGAGAGCGGGCACCGCGACGACGTCCACGTCGTGATCGCGGCCACCGGCGTGCTGCACCATCCCAAGCTCCCCCACTTCGACGGCCTCGACGATTTCGAGGGCGCGGCGTTCCACAGCGCGCGCTGGGACCACGACGTGCGCATGGACGGGGCGCGGGTCGGCATCGTCGGCACGGGCTCGACGGCGGTGCAGATGGTCTCGGCGCTGGTCAGCCGGACCGAGAAGCTGTCGCTCTTCCAGCGGACGGCCCAATGGATCATGCCGCAGGACAACCCTCCCTACAACGACGACGAGAAGACCGAGTTCCGGGCGAACCCGGAGCGGCTGGCCGAGCTGCGGGCGAACCTCACGCGGGTGTTCGACACCTTCGCCAACGCGATCGTCGACGCCGACTCGCCGGAGATGCAGATGATCGCCGGCATGTGCCGGGAGAACCTCGAGAGCAACGTGCGCGACCCCGCGCTCCGTGAGGCGCTGCGGCCCGACTACCAGGCGGCGTGCAAGCGGTTGATCATCTCGCCCGACTTCTACGACGCCATCCAGCGACCGAACGCCGAGCTCGTCACCGAAGCCATCGAGCGCGTCGAGGCGGGCGGCGTGCGGACTCGAGACGGCCGGCTCCACGAGCTCGACGTGCTGGTCCTCGCCACCGGCTTCAAGACCGACGCGTTCATGCGGCCGATGACCGTGATCGGGCGGGACGGCGAGTCGCTGGCGCAGGCGTGGTCGGCTCGGCCGAGCGCGTACATGTCGGTCTCGATCCCCGGCTTCCCGAACTTCTTCATGCTCAACGGGCCGAATGGCCCCGTCGGCAACTTCTCGCTGATCGAGGTCGCCGAGCTGCAGTTCGGCTACATCATGCAGCTCTTGGCGCCGCTCCGGTCGGGCGAACGCCGCGAGGTCAGCGCGACTCGCGACGCGATGGAGCAGCACGAAACAGCGAGGGAGCAAGCCGTCGAGAAGACGGTCTGGGTCACGGGTTGTCGCAGCTGGTACCTCGACGACCGTGGCATCCCGGCGACCTGGCCGTGGTCGTTCGACCGGTTCCGATCGGAGATGCAGGCGCCGCACGCGGCGGCGTTCGAATATCGGTGACGGCGACGAGGCGGCTCCGCCGCGAACCACCAGCGTTTCGCCACCTCGAGGTGCACCGCGTCGAGCGCCTGACTCCGCGCATGGTGCGTGTCACCCTCGGCGGCGCCGAGCTGGCCGGATTCACGATGGAGCAACCGGCGGCGAGCGTCCGCGTGCTCCTTCCGACTCCCGGAGGGGCTGGTCTCGTGGTCCCGAGCTGGAACGGCAACGAGTTCCTCCTGCCTGACGGGCGACGCCCGACGATCCGCACCGTGACGCCCTGGCGTGTCGACTCCGAGGCCCTGGAGCTCGACGTCGGGATCGTCGTCCACGGCGGTGGTGTCGCGTCCGACTGGGCGGTGTCGGCCGAGCCGGGCCAACCGGCGGCGATCTCCGGTCCGGGCCGCGGCTATACCGTCGACCGCGACGCGCCTGCGTACCTCGTCGCGGGGGACGAGACCGCCATCCCCGCCATCACCCAGGTCCTCGACGCGATCCCCGGCGAGACGCCGGTGCAGGTGCACATCGAGGTCGCCCACGCTGACGGCCGGCTCGCGTTGCCGGCGCATCCCGGCGCGACCGTCGAGTGGTGCGACCTTCCGTCCGGCGCGTCTCCCGGCGACGCGCTCGGGGCCGCCGTGCGCGACGTGGAGCTTCCGGACGGCGCACGCGTGTGGGCGGCCGGCGAAGCCGCCGCCGTGCAGCGCATCCGCCGCCATCTCTTCGACGACCGTGGCCTGTCGCGCGCACAGACCTCGGTGCGCGGCTACTGGAAGCACGGCCGCGCCGGCGACGGAGATGACGACACGTGACGTCCCGGCGAACGTCCCGGCGAACCTCCCGTTCGGGCACCCACCGGATCAGCGCCGAGCTGCGTGAGGGCGAGGTCGTCAAGCCGCTCGAGCTGTTCTTCGACCTCGTGTTCGTTCTCGCCTTCACGCAGTGCACGGCGCTCATGGCCCACCAACCGACCTGGGAGGGAATCGGGCGAGGGATGCTGGTGCTGGCCATGCTGTGGTGGGCGTGGGTCGGCTATGCGTGGCTGACGAGCGTGATCGAGCCCGAGGAGGGAGCGGTCCGGCTCGTGATGTTCGCCGCGATGGCGGGCCTGATCGTCGCCGCGCTCTGCGTTCCCGAGGCGTTCGGCGACCGCGCGCTGCTGTTCGCGATCGCGTACGGGATGGTGCGTGCCGGGCAGATCGCGCTCTTCCTGATCGCCAGTCGCGACGACCCCGGGCTCCGCCGCTCGGTCGTCGGTCTCGCGATCAGCTCTGCGATCGGGATCGGGCTGCTGATCGGCGCTTCGTTCCTCGCCGGCGGTGCGCAGGAGGCGCTGTGGGGGATCGCGATCCTCGTCGACTGGGGCGGCCCGGCGCTGTTCGGCATGCGAGGATGGAAGTTGGTTCCGGGGCACTTCGCCGAGCGCCACAGCCTGGTCATCATCCTGGCGCTCGGAGAGTCGATCATCGCTCTGGGTGTCGGGGCCCAGGTCGATCTCACCGCCGGCGTGATCACGGCCGCGGTGCTCGGGATCGGCCTCGCTGCCGCGCTGTGGTGGACCTACTTCGACGTCGTCGCCCTCGTGAACGCACGACGCCTGACCCTGGCGACAGAAGGGCGCGAGCGCAACATGCTCGCCCGTGACTCCTATTCCTACCTGCACTTTCCGATGGTGGCCGGTATCGTCCTCGCCGCACTCGGTCTGGAGGAGACGCTCGCGCACATCGGCGATGCGCTGGACGCCGTGCACGCGTTCGCACTCCTCGGCGGGGTGGCGGTCTACCTGCTTGCCCACGTCGCATTGCGGCTCCGGAACGCGCACACGCTCAACAGGCAGCGCCTGTTGCTCGCCGTGCTGCTCCTCGCGCTGATCCCGATAGCGACGACGATCCCCTCGCTGGCGACGCTCGCGGGCGTCAACGTGCTGCTCTGGGCGATGATCGGTTACGAGACAGCCAATTACGACGAGCGCCGTTACCGGCTGCGCCACGGGCTCGACCCGGATCCGCCGTCGCCCCTCGGCGGCGAGCGCGGCTGAACCGCGACGCCCTTCCTGTCGGCTTCTCGTTGACATTGTCACGATGTCCGATCACGACCGTGTGAGGATGTGAGCGGCCACACACGAGGTTCTGACCGTTGATCCACATCCGTGCCGTCAGCCCGACCGACGTGACCCCGCGACTGGTGGAGTCGCTCGGCGCCAATCACGGTGTCGTGAACCTGGTGGTGCTCGAAGGAGTGGCGCGTAATCCGGACGGCGACTCGCTCCAGTTCGACGTCATCGCCGCCGAGGCCAATCAGGTGCTCGACGAGCTCCGCGACCTCGACCTCGCCCGGCGGGGCTCGATCGTGATCGAGGACGTCGCCGCCTCGATCTCCGAGCTCGCCGTGAGTGCGGAACGTCAAGAGCCACGCAAGGCGAGCTCGTCGCCCATCTGGGAGGAAGCCGAGGCCCGGATCCAAGCCCGCGGCGTGTACCCCGCGAGCTGGTTCGTGCTCATGGTCATCGCCGGACTCATCGGGGCGGTCGGGATCCTCACCAATTCGCAGATCCTCATCGTCGGCGCCATGGTCGTGGGTCCGGAGTACGGCGCCATGATCAACGTGGCCTTCGGCGTCGACACCGCGGACGCCCACGTGGTTCGCCTCGGCCTGCGCGCGCTGTTCTTCGGCTTCCTGTTCGCGATCGTCGCCACGCTGCTGTTCGGCCTGGTGATTCGCGCGTTCGATCTCGAGCCGAGAGCGTTCGCACTCGGCATCCGCCCCGTGTCAGACCTCATCAACTCGCCGAACGTGTTCTCCGTCGTCGTCGCCGTCTTGGCAGGGATCGTGGGTGTCGTATCGCTGACCGAGGCGAGGGCAAACGCATTGATCGGCGTGTTCATCTCGGTCACCACCATCCCGGCGGCTGCGGATCTGGGCCTGTCGATCTCGTTCGGGGCGTGGACGGAGGCCCGGGGTGCGCTCTTTCAGCTGCTGTTGAACGTCGTCATCCTGATCGTCGTCGGCGCCATCGGCTTGCGGGTGCAGCGACGGATCTGGGGCCGTTCCGGCTGGCGGACCGACGCTCGGTGAAGCTCGACTCGTAGCTGCTACAGGATCGCGATCGGGTTGACAGGTGAACCCGTCGCAGCCGGCAACCGGAGGGGGGCGATCACGCATAGAAACGACCAGCGATTGTCCTGTTGGCAGAGCTCGGCGAGGTCCTCGAACCGCAGGTAGTCGAGCAGGTGGAGCCCCATTGCGTTGATGGCGAGCACGTGCACCGGAAAGCCCACGCCCTCCGTCGTGCTCGGCGCGGTGTCGCTGTTTCCGTCACTTCCGAGGACGGACACACGCCGCTCCGCGAGGAACTCCATGGCCGTCGGGTGGAGGCCGACGCGAGCGTCGGCTGCGTTCCAGGGGCCAACTTCCGCCCGGCGCCGACTATGCCCGACCCGAACGAACAGGAGGTCGCCTTGGTCGACGCGGAGGTGCTCCGCGCTCTCGGCTGCGGCGAGGTCGTCGACGGTCACATGATCACCGGGCTCGAGCCACGACACACCTCGTACCAGCGGTATGTCGAGGAGAACACCTTGACCGACGATGCCGTCACGCGCCACGTCTATCGAGAGAGCCGACGCGCCGGTGGGTGTGAGTGTGTCGACGCTGACATTGTTATAGAGCCTGCTGTTGTAGATGACGTGACACAGAGCATCGATGTGGCTGTCGGCGTCGCCGTGCACGTTCATGGCGAACCGATCCGTCGCGAAATGGAGCCCTGCACCATCAGAGTGATCGTCGACGCCGCCGGTCATCTCGTGGCGGCACGGCTCGGGGTTGTCGGCTGATGGTCGATCCTCCACCGGCCGGGCGAGCGACACCGTCTTCCCCGATCGAACCTCGGCGACTGCAGCGAGGACGCGGGCGGGCGTGATGTTGTTGAGAGCTCCACGCCGGTCCGACGTGCCCCACTCCGACGTTTGCTCGAGATGGCGATAGAGAGAACGGAAGGCGGCCGCGTCGAGTGCGTCACCGGGCATCGAGTCTCAGCTCCGTTGGTCGTCGATGTCGGTGGGCAGCACCGAGGCATAGCTGTCGTCGCCCGTGGAGGCACGGCGCACCGTGAACGCGCGTTCCTCGCGATGGCGGCCGAGCAACGCGCCGCTCCATCGGACCAACGCGCCGAGCCGGTTGCGGAACCCGGTCAGGAACACGAGATGCACAGCCAGCCACATCACCCAACCGGCGAAGCCGCTGAGCCGGATGCCCTTGAACTCGACGACGGCGCGGAACCGACCGATCGTCGCCATGCTCCCGAGGTCGATGTACTTGAACGTCACGGTCTTGTCGCCGTCGCCCTGCAGCCGGCGGCGGATCGTGCGGCCGGCGAAGAGGCCCTGCTGCATCGCGACCTCGGCGACGCCGGGGAGGTGATCGAGGCTCATCATGTCGCCGATGGCGAAGACCTCCGGATGACCGGGCAGCGTGCAGTCGGGCAGCACGGCCACCCGGCCGGCGCGGTCGACCTCCGCTCCCGAGGCGTCTCCCAGCATCTTCGCCAGCGGTGACGCCGCCACTCCTGCGGCCCAGATGACGGTGTGCGCGTGGATGCGATCGATGCCGTCCCGGCTCTTGACGTCGATGCCGTCGAGGTCGACGTCGGTGGCGAGCAGGCCCATGCGCAACTCGACGCCCATATGCTCCAGCTCCCTGCGGCCCTTGCCGGAGAGGTTCTCGCCGAAGCTGGCCAGAGGCTTCTCGCCGCCGTCGATCAGGATGACCTTGGCGGTGGACGGGTCGATGGTCCGGAAGTTGTGGCCGAGCGACCGCTCGGCGAGCTCGCGGATCTGGCCGGCGAGCTCACATCCCGTCGGTCCCGCTCCCACGACGACGAACGTGAGCCAGCGACGCTTCTCCTCGGGATCCGTCTCCGTCTCGGCCAGCTCGAAGGCGCCGAAGATGCGGCGGCGCAGCTCGAGCGCGTCGTCGATCGTCTTCATGCCCGGGGCGAAGCGCGAGAACTGGTCGTTGCCGAAATAGGAGGTCCGGCCGCCGGCGGCGACGATGAGGCTGTCGTACGGAATCTCCATGCGCCGGCCGATCGGGTCGAGCGCGGAGACGACGCGGTTGTCGAGGTCGAAGGCGGTGACCTCGGCGAGCTCCACGCGGCAGTTGCGCGCGTTCCGCGTCACGTCGCGCAGGGGTGGCCCGATCTGACCCTCGGAGAGGATTCCGGTCGACACCTGGTACAAGAGCGGCTGGAAGAGGTGGTAGTTGTGCCGGTCGACCAGGGTGACGTCGACGGGCGCCATGGCCAGCGACTTCGAGGCGAACAGGCCGCCGAAGCCGCCGCCGACGATGACGACCCGGTGGCGCGCCTGCGCCCCGTCCTCGGTGCCCTCGTCCAGGCGGCTGCGCTGATCGAGCACCCAGAGCAGCAGGAGGGCGGGCCCGACGAGCACGACGCCGATGCTGAACGCGATGAGGAGCCACAACAGCACCGAGCTCGGCGCGGCGGCCTGATCGATGGTCAATGTCGTCGGGAGGATGTACGGGTACTGCGCGACGCCCCAGCCGAGGAGCACGGAGACCACCGTCGCCACGGCGAGCAGCCGGACCCGGGTCCCGCCGAACTGCCGCCACAGCGCGCCGAGCGTTGCGAGCCCGAAGACGGCGGACGCGATCACGAACGGAAGCCCCTCGTGCGTGAGGCCGTGATGGATGTAGGGGGAGTCGTCGCGTAGGACGAACAGCCCGACGAGCGACGCGATCCCGGCTGCCAGGCCGATCAGAAAGGCTCGAATGCGGAAATACGACGCCATCACGTCGTCGTAGTAGCGGTTCGCGTCGGCGACGAGGAAGGTCGCCGCGATGAACGCCGAGATCAGGACGCCGAAGATCCCGACGACGATCGACGTGGAGTTGAGCCAGCTCGCCCACAGGCTGCCTTGCTCGTTGCCGGGCGGCACACGGCCCGACGCGATCCCGCCGAGGGCGGCGCCGAGCATGAACGGAGTGACGATCGACGAGATCCCGAACGAAGCGGTGAGCACGCGCTTGCGGCCGGCCTTCTGGGCGATCTTGCGGAACGCGAACCCCGAGCCGCGGACGACGATCCCGACCCCGGCGAGGATGATCGGGATGAACAGCGTCTTCATGATCGACCCAAACGCCTGGCTGAACGCCGTCCAGCACACGATGGCGGCGAAGATCAGCCAGACGTTGTTGGCTTCCCAGACCGGTGCCATGGCGTGGTCGATGAGCCCGCGCGGCCGCTCGCCCCGCTTGGTGCCGCCTGCGAGCAGGTCCCAGAAGCCGGCGCCGTAGTCGGCGCCACCGAGCACCGAGTACATGATGACGGCGAACCACAGGATGCACGCGACCGCGACCGCCATCAGACGCCGACCTTCTCGCCCGCCCTCGCCCCGGCGTCCTTGTCACCGAGGCGGAGGGGCCCCCGCGGTCCGTACGGGACGTCCGAGTCGGCGCCCTCGTCCTGCGAGCGCCAACGTCGTGCGAGCACGCGGAGCGCGGTGATCAGCCCGGTCGCGACGAGCACGTACAACGCGACGATGATCCCGAACGTGATCCAGATGCCGCCGTGGTCCGTGACCGCGTCCTTGGTACGCAGGACGTTGTAGACGATCCAAGGCTGACGCCCGACCTCGGTGACGAACCACCCCGCCTCGATGGTCGCGAGAATGGCGACGCCCGAGACCGCGGCACAACGCAGGAACCAGCGCGTCTTGGGCAGGCGTCGCTTCCGCCACCACACGAACCCGAACCAGGCGGCGAGCAGTGCGAGGGCGGATGCGGTCAGGACCATGACGTCGAATGACCAGTGCACGATGTTCACGGGCGGCCGGTCGTCGGCCTTCACCGTGTTGAGACCCTTGATCTCGGTGTCGGCGCTGCCGCCCGTGAGGAACGATCCGAGATCCGGGATCTTGATCGCGTACTCGATGCTGGCGTTGTTGTCCTGGCCGTTGCCCGGGAGGTAGCCGAAGAGCGCCTCCGGCTCGTGGGTCCCGGACTGCTGTACGCCCTCGATAGCCGCGAACTTCACGGGCTGCTCGCGAATCACCATCCGCGTGATCTGGTCGCCGACGACGAGTTGGACCGGGGTGAGGATCGCGGCGATCGTGAACGGGATCAGGAAGCCCAGGCGGTGGTACCGGTCGTTGCGCCCGCGCAGCATGCCGACGGCGTACACGCTGGCGACGACGAAGCCGGCCCCGAGGTACGCGGCGATGACGAAGTGCGTCACCTCCCACGGGAACGCGGGCGTGAACATCGCCTTGGCGACGTCGACGTTCTTTGGCAGCCCCTTGGACGAAAGCGTGAAGCCCTGGGGCGTGTTCAGCCACGAGTTCACGGCCAGGATGCTGATCGCGCCCAGGACCGATACGAACGGGATCGGCACGCCCGTCCACAGGTGCGCGCGCGGGCTCAGGCGGTCCCAGCCGTAGATGTAGACGGCAATGAGGATCGCCTCGAGGAAGAAGGCGATCGCCTCCAGCCCGAACGGCAGCCCGAACACGCTGCCGAACTTGCCCATGAGGCCCGGCCAGAGGAGCCCGAGCTCGAAGGACAGGACCGTGCCCGTCACGGCGCCCACCGCGAACGTGACCGCCATGACCTTCGACCATCGCCGCGC
>DASYFC010000050.1:0-7173 GCA_036498645.1 Acidimicrobiia bacterium
CTCCAGCCGCTCGGGCGCGGAGGGCCACGAGCTGTCGGAGTGCGGATAGTCGGACTCCCAGCAGACGTTGTCCACGTTGAACTCGTCGAGCAGCTTCACCCCGACCCGATCTTCGATGAAGCAGCACAGGATGCGCTCGCGGAACAGTTCGCTCGGCCGGAGACCCTGTGGTTGCTCGTGGCCCATCCAGGCGTTGTGCCGGTCGAGGGTGTGCTCGCCTCGCTGGAGGAAGTACGGGATCCAGCCGATGTCGCCCTCGGTGAGCGCGAAGCGCAGCTTCGGGAACCGGTGCCAGAAGTCGGCCCAGAGCAGGTCGCCGAGCGTGAAGATGCTCATCGCCGACGACAGGTTCATCGGCACGGGCGGGGGAGCGTCGGGCGCGGTCGATGCGCTCTTCGACGAGGATCCCACGTGGCAGCAGAGGACGGTGCCCGTGTCGGAGCACGCCGCGAACACGGGGTCCCACGCGTCCGTGTGGATGCTCGGCATTCCGAGGCCGGCGGGGTTCTCGGAGAACGTGACGGCGTGGCAGCCCTTGTCGTCGAGACGGCGCACCTCGGCGGCCGCCTCGTCGACGTCGAAGAGCGGGAGGATCCCGCACGGGATGAACCGCTCGGGGTAGGCGCCGCACCATTCGTCGACGTGCCAGTCGTTGTAGGCCTTGATCATGACGATGTTCACGTCGCGGTCCGGGCCGGCGTTGAGCACCTGGCCCGAGAAGCCGGTCCAGTTGGGGAAGTTGAGGCCGGCGAGCTGACCGCCGGCGGACATGTCGCGCACCCGCTCGTGCACGTCGTAGCAACCGGGGCGCATCTCCTCGTACCGCATGGGATTGACATTGAACATCTCGGGTGGCTTTCCCGCGACGGCATTGAGCCCCAGGTTGCGGCCGCGGATGTCGCCGTAGAACCACTGCTGGGATCCGTCGGGCTCGTCGACGACGCGGGGCATCCGGTCGCGGTACCGGTCCGGTACGTGGGCGTCGAACATGTCGGCCGGTTCGCAGATGTGGTCGTCGACGGAGGCGAGGATCAGGTCCTCGGCGTGCACGGTCACGTCGTCACCGCCGTCACCTGCACTGTCACCTCTCGTGAGGGTCGCTGGCCGACCGTCGCCACGATTGCATACGTTATGCGACATGAGGGGACTCGGTGATCTGCCGCGAGACGAGCTCGTCCCGGTGGTCCTCGAGTACATGATGGTCGGTCACCTGATCGACCGGGCCCTGATGCCGCAGGTCGCCGTCCGCGCCGGGGTCGACGCCGTCGACGACGTCGCCATCGACGAGTGGCTCGGTGCCAGCCCGACCTACACCGCGCGGATGCAACGGCTGATGGACATCGAGGGCGACGACGTCGGGGCGATCATGAAGGGCCTCCAGCTCGATGTCGGGTTCGTCCACCAGTACATGGGCGTCAGCTACGAGCTCACCGACCCGCAGCACGGCACCTTCTGGCTGAACCACTGCGGCGCGCTCATGGACGTCGAGCCGCACGGCGAGGCGCGCGTCGTCGGCATGTGTCACCACATCGAGGACCCGACGTTCGACGGCACCGCCGTAGCCACGAACCCGCGGGCACGGATCCGGCCGATCCACCGTCCGCCGCGGGTTCCTTCAGATCGCGAGCCCCACTGTCACTGGACCATCACCATCGATCCGCAGAACGAGCCGATCGAACCGGCCGCACACACCCTGCGAGTGGCGCAGCTCCCGCTCTCGTCGGTGCCCAACGAGCGCCCACCCGACCGCGAGTCAGGCGGGAAGCGCGACTATCGCGGCCCCTTCGACCCGGCGTTCCGCCTCGCCGACCTGTCCCAGGGCACGCTCGTCGCGGTGGCGCGCGAGTTCCAGGAGCAGGTCCATCTTCTGACGAGCTCGGCCGAGCTCTCCATCGCGGACCGCCTCGGCGCCGACACTGCTCGCGAGATCATGGCCAGCCAGTGGGTGGCCGCGAGCTGGGTGGCCAGCGAGCGGCTCGCCGTCGCGCTCGGCCTCGGGGACGGCGGAATCGACGCGTTGGCCACCGTGCTCGCTCTGCAACCGGCGTTCCCACCCGGCTTCGAGCGCGAGGTCGACGTCGACGCGAACCGGATCCGGCTCGAGCTCACCCCGCTCGCGGACGGGCTGCTGGACGCCCGCAACCCCGGATGGCTCGGGCTTCTCGCGCGCGGCGAGCGCGGCGGTGTGGAGGCGATGGTTCAGGCCGTCGAACCGTGCGCACGGGTTGCAGACGTCGCGGTACGAGAGGGGCGCGTCGCGATCGAGGTGACGGTCGACACCGCAGTCGATCCGGCGCCGGAGCCGCCCGAGGTCGCGTTCATGCGCATCAGCGGCACGAGCTCGTGGGTGTTCGACGCCACTGCCGGCACGTCGGCGAAGTCCTGACCGCGCCGGGGCGGACGGCTGAAGTCACACGATGTCGAGTGTGGAGATGAGCCCGTCACGGACGGCGAACCGGAATGTCAGATCGACCTCGCCACCCGGAAAGTCGCCCTCCATGTGAATACGCACGTCGTGACGCTCGCCGGACGAGGACGCTTCGACCGCCGTGGCGTCGAGGACGTCGATCGTGTACTGGTATTTGGCGGCGGGGCCTTTGCGCCAGGCCCTGATCTTGTCGTGACCACGCCACGTTTGGCCTTCGTCGCTGACCGCGCCGTCGTGGGTGAAGCAGCTCACGATTGTGTCGACATCGCGGACGCGGTCCGCATCGAAGTACCGGGAGATGACGGCGGGTAGCTCATTCCTCACGGGAACCTCCTCAGCCTTCGGGCATAACGCACGAGGGTCGCGCTGTTGCAGCAGCAACAGCAATCAGCCGGCGGGTGATTCCCATGACAAGCAGTGAATCTCGTGCTTCTCGC
Organism: Acidimicrobiia bacterium; assembly: GCA_036498645.1. Taxonomy (GTDB): domain Bacteria; phylum Actinomycetota; class Acidimicrobiia; order IMCC26256; family JACDBD01; genus JALZAA01. The sequence goes on from DASYFC010000050.1 coordinate 2,866, forward strand.
ATCGTCGCTCGCGTGCGGGCGATCCCGAAAGGGGTCGTGCGGACATACGCAGACATCGATCCTGGCGCGCCGCGTGTGGTCGGGCGCGTGCTCGCAACGACGCACGAGGGCGTTCCGTGGCACCGCGTGGTGCGCGCCGACGGCACCGTCCCGATGGGCGACCCGCAGCTCGAGCTTCTTCGCCAGGAAGGTGTGCCGTTGCGTGGCGACCGGGTCGACCTCGACCGCGCGCGACGACCGCCCAAAGCGAAGTGATGAGGTTCCGACAAGCCGGCGATCTCGCCGGCTGATTCGCGGGCCGGCGGATGGGCGGCTTCAGCGGCCTTCGAACTTGGGGTCACGCCGCTCGCGACGGGCGCGTACGTGCTCGTGGAAGTCGTCGGACCGGCTCGACACCTCGATCGCCAGCGCCTCGTCGGCGAGATGGCGCTCGAGGTCGACGCTCAGGCCCCGATGGATGAGCAGCTTGGACAGACCGACCGCCACCGTCGCCGCCGACACGAGCTCGTCGACGAGGTCGGCAGCGGTTGCGTCGACCTGAGAATCCGGAACGGCTCGGTGCACCATTCCCCACTCCGCCGCCTGCGCGCCGTTGATCTCACGGCCCAGCATGATCAGCTCCTTGGCGCGCGCGATGCCGGCGAGGCGGGGGATCAGCCACGACCCGCCCGAATCGGGCGTGAACCCCATCGTGGCGAACGGCGCCCGGAGCCGGGCGTCGTCGGCGACGACCGCGAAGTCCGACGCGAGCAACACGTGTAGTCCGAGGCCGATCGCCCACCCGTGCGCCGCCGTGACGATGGGCGTCTGCGTCTCGAGCATCGTCGGAATGAGACGGTTGACCTGCCAACGCATCCGCCGTTGGGTCGAGCCCGCCCGTGGGGTCTTGTCCTCTCCTTTGCCGCGTTGCCCGAGGTCGAAGCCCGAGCAGAAGTGCTCCCCGCTGCTGGTGAGCGCGATTACCCGGATCGACTCGTCGCTGCCGGCGGCTTCGATCGTCTCGATCAGCGCGAGGACCATCTCGTCGGTGAGCGCGTTGCGGCGCTCCGGTCGGTTCAGGCGCACGCGCAGAACGTTGCCGTCGTGCTCGACGGCGAGACCCTCGGGCGGTTCGGGGTAGTCCTTCATGCGCGCTCCTCGGCGGCGAAGCGGTCGACGAGCGCGTCGAGCGTGTCCTGGCACGTCGTCGCGCCGCCCGGAGGCTCCGGCAGCCGCACGGGACCGTGCTCGCGGCTCGGCAGCAGGATCGTGGCGTGCCCGGGTGTCGTGACCTCGCTCCGTTGGTTCTCGCCCGCCAGGTCGAGCTCGACCGCGGGGCGGTTTCCGTCGACGAGGGTCTTACGCGCGACGCGCCCCCGCATCCAGTGCGTGTCACCGACGTAGTTGAAGCGGCGGAACTGGCAGTCGAGCTTCCACAGCCAGGCGTCGTCGCCCATCCAGTCGGTGCAGAGGTGGATGAGCCACGTCTCGCGCATCCGTCCGTAGTCGTAGATCGACGGGTTCCCGGCTCGGCGGGCCCATTCGGCGTCCCAGTGGACACGCTGCTGGACGTCGGGGATGTTGAGGTCGTCGGGACGGAAGAATCGCGGGACGCGCTGGCGCTGCTGGTAGCCGAGCCGCAGCGCCTTCACGCCGTAGAGGCCCATGCCCATACCGACGTGCCAGCACACCATGTCGGTGACGCGCAGCGGGCCCTTGACCAGGGGGCCGATCTCGTCGCCCTCCTCGACGTCCTCCCACCAGCGGGGCTCCGCGCCCCGCCGGCGAGCCGGCTCCGACGCGTAGTCGTCGTCGATCCGCCGCAGCTGGTCGTCGGTGTAAGGATCGATCGACGTCTCGTCGTACTTGCCGCGCTCCTCGGCCTTTCCGCGTTCGGTGCGGATCATCAGGCGGTACTGGGCCGAGAGCATCGCGCCGAGGACGGCGAACGCCTCGGCGGTCCACTCGTGCACGGCGCGCCCGGCGAACTCGCCGCGCTTGTCGTGCACCCCGACGAGCGCGTTGCGGCGGGTGACGGGCGTGCCCGGCCGCAATGGCGCCCACCATTCGCGGAAGCTGCCCGAGTAGAAGGCGTGCGCGCCCCGGATCGGGTCGCCCTTGAGGAGCGCCTGCTCCTCTTCGCCGAGCTCGGTGACCTCGTTCTCGCCGATCAGCGTGTCGCCGCCGACGAGGGGAGGCGGAGCGAGCGGACCGTGCCAGCGCGTCCCGGCGGCGTACGCCGGATCGCACCACAGCGGGTTGTCGTCTCCGTACGACTCGGCGACGAGGCGGAACGCGTCCTCGTTCGGGCACCGGTAGTGAGGCGGCTGCGGATGCGGTTGCGGAACGCCGATCCGCGCCCGCAGCCGGGCGACACCGTCGTCGGTAATCGAAGGACCGTCGGCCACGCGCGCCTCCTTGCCGGGGACCGCCGGTGTTGTATACAGAATACGCGTGAGCCTGGCGGAACTGCTCGTGTCGCATCCTTTCGACGACGACGTGCCCCTGCTGCACACGATCGACCGCGCCGTGACCGCGGGAGAAGCGCGCCGGGACGCCGCGACCGCGGCGAAGGACCTTCGGGAAGCCGGTGTCGAGCCGGGCCGGCCCGTCGCCGTGCAGCTCCCGAACGGACCCGAGATGGTCACGACGATGTTCGGCGTGTGGCTCGCGGGCGCCGTGTTCGTGCCCGTCAACTCGCGCGCGCCGGAGCCCGAAGTCGAACGCGCCTTGGGCACGGTCGGCGCCGCCGCGCTGGTTCGGTCGGGGGGCATCCGCGCGCTCGACGGCGACACCCGGTGTGAGCCGGACGCCGCCTTCGTGCAGTGGACCTCGGGTACGACCGGCGACGCCAGGGCGATCCTCCACACCCATGCCGCGTACCTCGAGCTGCTCGATCGCGTGTTGCGCGAGCTGCGCCCCGGGTCGCCGTCCGAAAAGCGGCGGCCGATCCCGAACCTGATCCCCGTCTCGCTGGCCTTGAACGCCGGGATCTACAACGTCCTGTTCGGTCTCCGAGCCGGCGCGCCGATCGTGATCATGGACCGCTTCGAGACGGGGACGTTCGCGGAGCTCGTCCGCCGATTCGGGATCCGCTCGACGGTGCTGCCGCCCGCGGCGATCACCATGCTCGCCGACGACGACGCCGTCGACGACCTCGCGCCACTGCGCTACGTGCGCAGCATCACCGCGCCGTTGTCCCCGCACGAAGCCCGACGGTTCGCGGACCGGTTCGGCGTGGTGGTGCTCAACGGCTACGGGCAGGCGGAGATCGGCGAGGTCATCGGGTGGACCGCGACCGACGCCCGCGAGCATCCCGAGAAGGTCGGCTCCGTGGGGCGCCCGCATGCCGGTGTCGACATCAAGGTCGTGGGCGACGACGGCGGCGCGTTGCCCGCCGGGCAGCTGGGGGAGTTGACGGTGCGCCCGCCGAGGATGGCGTCGGGCTACTTGGGCGGGGGTGCGTTGGGCGACCGCCTCGACACCGGCGGCTACCTCCGGACCGGCGACCTCGCGCGCGTCGACGCCGACGGGTTCGTCTGGATCGAGAGCCGCGTGGGCGATCTCATCAACCGCGGGGGGAACAAGGTGCTCCCGTCGCAGGTCGAAGAGGTCCTGCGCGGTTCGCCCGGAGTGCACGACGTCGCCGTGGTGGGCGCGCCGGACACCCGACTCGGCGAGGTGCCGGTGGCTTTCTTCGTCGGCGACGCCGATCCCGCCGCGCTGGAGTCGTTGTGCCGCGACCAGCTCGTCGCCTACAAGGTGCCGGTCGCATTTCACCGAGTCGACGCGCTCCCGCGCAACGAGGTCGGCAAGGTGGTCCGCCGCGAGCTGATCGCAACGCTCACGGCGAGCGAGAGCATCGGCGTCGACAAGATCGACGTCGACCGCGACACGGCCGCCGGCGAGGTCGTCACCGCCGTCCGAGACTGGATCGAGGAGTTCGTGCCGTCGTCGTGGCGGGACGCGGCGCGCAACGGCGGCGCCGCTGCGATCCGGGAGGTGCGGACCCGCGCCGACTACGAGGCGTGGTACCCGGTCTTCGCGCGTTCGGGACTGGCCGTGCCGACGTGGCCGGTGGAGTACGGCGGGCTCGATCTCGCACCCGATATTGCCCGCCTCGTAGAAGTGGAGCTGCGGCCGTACAACCTCGGCCGGCTCAACCCGCTCGGACTGAATCTTGCGGCGCCCGCCCTGTTCGCGCACGGCACCGAGCAACAGCGCCGCCGCTTCCTGCCGCCGATCGTGCGCAACGAGGAGGTGTGGTGCCAGCTCTTCAGCGAGCCGGGGGCGGGGTCGGACCTGGCGTCGCTTGCGACCTCGGCGGCG
>DASYFC010000051.1:0-3961 GCA_036498645.1 Acidimicrobiia bacterium
TGCGGCTCGGCCTGTTGATCCTCGCGGTGGTCGTGCTCCAGACGACGCTCTTCTCGGCCGGGCTGCGGGTCTTCGGCGTCATGCCCGACCTCGGCCTCGTCCTGACCGTCGCGGTGGCGTTCTATCTCGGGCCGGAGCGGGGGGCGGCGTTCGGTTTCCTGTCCGGCCTGGCCGTCGACCTGTTCCTCAGCACACCGCTCGGGGTCTCGGCGTTGTCGTTCTCTCTCGTGGGCTGGGGCGTCGGGGTCGTGCAAGGCGGCCTCGTCCGCTCGTCGCGATGGGACGCTCCGGTCATGGGCGCGCTGGGCGGGCTCGCCGGCGGAGTGCTGTTCGTGGCAATCGCCGCGCTCGCGGGTCAGGACCAGCTGCTCGCGCTCAGCAGTGTGCGGGTCATCCTCATGGCCAGCGTCTACGACGCGCTGCTCGCGTTCGCCGCGTTCCCCATCGCCCGGTGGGCGACCCGCGCGCCGGGGCGCGAAGTCCAAAGCTGGTCGGGGAGTGCCGCGGTCGGGCGGTAGTCCCATGGGAGGATGGGGCTCCGATCGGTTCATCGCCTCGGGGCGGAGCGCGCAGTACTTGTGATCGAGGGCAGCCGGGCCCGGCTCACCGTCATCGGCGTCATCGTCATGTTCCTGTTCAGCGCGCTCTTCGCCCGGCTCTGGTTCCTCCAGGTGGCATCGGACAGCAACTACGCCGCCGCCGCCACCAGCAACCGCACCCGGATCGTCTACGAGCCCGCGCTGCGGGGGCGCATCCTCGACCGCAACGGCAAACCGATCGTCGACAACGAGCCGGTCGACGTGGTCACCTTCGACCGGCACAAGCAGATGACCGCGGCCGAGCGCAAGCTGGTCGTCGGGCGGCTCGCCGGGGTCCTCGGTGTCACCGCGCCGGAGGTCCAGAAGCGCATCGACGACCCGAGCGCATCCCCGTTCGCACCGGTCCCCATCGCCACCGGCATCCCACCGGACGTTCGGACGTACCTCGAGGAGCACGAGATCGAATTCCCGGGCGTGAAGGTCGTGAGGACCGCCGTGCGCGCCTATCCGAACGGGCCCGTCGCTGCCAACCTGATCGGATACGTGTCCGAGATCAACGCCGACGAGCTCAAGGCGCGCGAGAAGGACGGCTACCGGCAGGGCGATCTCATCGGCAAGGACGGCGTCGAGCAGACCTTCGAGGACGTGCTGCGCGGTACGCCGCGCAAGCTCAAGGTCGAGGTCGACAGCCAGGGTCGGGTCGTACGGACGACCGTGGATCGGAATGCGGTTGCCGGCAAGGACGTCAAACTGACCCTGGACGTCGACATCCAGCGCATGGCCGAGCAGTCGCTGGCGCAGGGGATGGACGGCGCACGCGCCTTGCGCGACCAGAACGAGACGCAGCGCTTCGCGAACTACCGGGCCGGCGCCGGCGCCGTGGTCGTGCTCGATCCGAACGACGGCTCGGTCGTCGCGATGGCGTCGAACCCGACGTACGACCCGCGCCAGTTCGCCGCCGGCATCACGCCCGAGGAGTTCCAGCAGCTCAACCGGCCGGAGAGCAACTTCCCGCTCGTGAACCGCGCCACGCAGGGCCTCTACGCGCCGGGGTCGACGTTCAAGCTCTTCACCGCGATCGCGGGTCTGCAAACTGGGCAGATCGACCCGAACGCAGGTTTCTACGACCAGGGATGTTTCAACATCGGCGATCCACCGGAGCAGCGGTGCAACGCGGGAAAGACCCCCCACGGCACGGTGAACCTCCCCGCCGCGCTCACGGTGTCGAGCGACACGTACTTCTACAACATCGGTCGCGAGATGTGGCAGCACTACAACACGTGGACCAAGGTCAAGACCGGAGACAAGGCGACCGCCGACGGCGAGATCGGCAAGGGATACGCGATCCAGGACACGGCCAAGACGTACGGCTTCGACCGGCCGACGGGCGTCGGGCTGCGCGACGAGGCCGCGGGTCGCGTGCCCGACCAACTCTGGAAGGAACGGTTCAACCAGAACGAGCCCGACCCGCGCCAGAAGCGCGAGCGGTCGTTGTGGTTACCGGGTGACAACGTGAACCTCGCGGTCGGCCAGGGCGACCTTCTCGTCACGCCGCTCCAGCTCGCCAGCGGGTACGCCGCGTTCGCGAACGGCGGGACGCTCTTCACGCCGCGGCTCGCGAGCGCCGTGCTCGAGCCGGGCACGGGCCTCGACCAGCCCCAGCCGGCGATCCGTGAACTGCCACCGCAGCCGGCCGGCACGACCGGCCTCACACCCCAGAATCGTCAGATCATCATGGACGGGTTGGTCGGCGCGACGACGAGTGGCAACGGAACCGCGTACGCCGCGTTCCGCGGTATCGGCGGCCCCACCGTGGCGGGAAAGACGGGCACCGCCCAGACCACCGGCAAGCAGGACACGTCACTGTTCGTCGGCATCTCGCCGCCCGACCAGCCGCAGTACGTCGTGACGGCAGTGATCGAGGAGGGCGGCTTCGGCGCGTCCGTGGCGGCGCCGGTCGTCGCCCGGATCTTCGAAGGAATCAACGGCAACGCGAACGCGGCCACCGTGCAGGTGCGGCCGCCGGACATCCAGGACTGATGCGCTGATGGCAACGATCCCGCAGACGGGCTCGCGCTCGCCGCGCAGTGTGCCTGACACCGGGCGCGCTCTGCGCACCCGGCGATCGCTCTTCGACGTGTCCTTGCTGCGTGACCTCGACCCGTTGCTCATCGGCGCGACGCTCGCGATCAGCGTGCTCGGCATGCTGATGATCTACTCGTCGACCCGCGAGCGCTTGCGACTCGAGGGGGTCGACGACCTCTACTTCGTGAAGCGCCAGGGCCTTGCGATTCTCGTCGGGCTCGTCGTGATGGCGCTGTTGCTCGCGATCGATTACCGGAAGCTGCGCGACTACTCGGCGTTCGCCTACGTCGCCACGGTGGTGGGCCTGCTCGCCGTGCTGTCACCGCTCGGGTCGAACGCCCGAGGGTCGCAGGCGTGGTTCCAGCTACCCGGCGGCTTTCAGCTCCAACCGTCCGAATTGGTGAAGTTCGGGATCATCATCGCGTTGGCCGGCTACGCCAACGAGCATCGCGGTGAGATGAACCCGTGGCGCCTGACCGTGACCATCGCGCTGGCGGCCGTCCCGATCGGCCTCGTCATGCTCCAGCCCGACTTCGGGACTGCCATGGTGCTCGGACTCGTGGTGATCACGTTGCTTGCCGTGGCCGGCGTCAGCGTCAGGCACCTGGTTGTCCTCGCGTTGCTCGGAGTGACGTTCGTCATCGCGGTCGTGAACGTGGGTCTGTTGCAGCAATACCAGGTGGACCGGCTCACGAGCTTCGTGAACCAAGGCGCGGACGCGAGGAACACGACCTACAACACCGACCAGTCGAAGAACGCGATCGGCAACGGCGGCGTGACCGGACGCGGCTTCGGCAACGGCTCGCAGACCGCGGGCGGTTTCGTTCCCGAGCAGCACACCGACTTCATCTTCACCGCCGTCGGGGAGGAGTTCGGCTTCCTCGGCGGAGCGGCGCTCCTGGCGCTGTTCGCGATCGTGGTCTGGCGGACGTGGCGAGCCGCCCTCTTCGCCAGTGACTTCTTCGGCACGCTCGTCTGCGTCGGCGTGCTGGCCATGTTCGTGTTCCAGATCTTCGAGAACATGGGGATGACGATGGGGATCATGCCCGTCACGGGCATCCCGTTGCCGTTCATGAGCTACGGGGGCTCGAGCACGATCACAGCCTTCGCCTGCGTCGCCCTGGTCGCCAATGTCTCCATGCGCCGGTTCCGGTAGCGCCAAGGGGGATCTGAGGCGCATCCGGTACACTTGGGTTCCAGATGTCCAGCCTGTGGCCGCGGATCGAGCCGCTCCTGGCCAGGGTCGAGAAACCAGCTCGGTACATCGGAATGGAACGAGGGGCAGCGGCGCCGGCCCACCGGCCCGGCGACGCGTCCTGGCTCCTCGTGTACCCCGA
>DASYFC010000052.1:0-3760 GCA_036498645.1 Acidimicrobiia bacterium
TCATGCCGTCCACCGCTTCCGGCGGCGGTAGCTCTTGAGGTCGCGATAGGAGTGGTGACCGGTTTCGCCGACGCCCAGGTAGAACTCCTGGATGTCGGAGTCGGCGAGCATGGCCTGGCCCGGCCCGTCCTTGACGATCGCGCCGTTCTCCATCACGTAGCCGTGGTCCGCGATCGAGAGCGCCATCGTCGCGTTCTGCTCGACGAGCAGGACGCTCGTCCCCTCCCGGTTGATCTCGACGATGAGATCGCGGATCTGCTGCACGATGAGCGGCGCCAACCCCAGCGACGGCTCGTCGAGCAGCATCAGCTTCGGCGCGGCCATCATCGCTCGCGCCATCGCGACCATCTGCTGCTCACCCCCGGAGAGGTACCCCGCGGTCTGCCGGTGGCGCTCCTTCAGCACCGGGAACAGGTCGAGCACCTTGTCATAGGAGTTCTTGACGCCGCCGCGGTCGCGCCGCGAGTACGCGCCGGCGCGCAGGTTCTCGTCCACGGTGAGCTCGGCGAAGATCCGCCGGCCTTCCATGACCTGGGCCATACCCTGGCGAACGATCGCGGATGCGTCGAGGCCGTCGATGCGCTGTCCGTAGAACTCGACCGTTCCGCGCGGGATCGAGCCGCGGTGGAACCGCAGCAGGCCCGACACCGCGCGCAGTAACGACGTCTTCCCCGCGCCGTTGGCGCCGAGCAGCGTGACGATCTTGCCTGGTTGCACCTCGAGGCTGACGCCACGCAAAACCTGAATTGCCGCGCCGTACACGACTTCGAGGTTTCGTACGGCGAGGATCGGCCCGCTCCCATCCCCCGATGTCACGAGCGGGACACTAACGACCGGGATAGCCCCGCTCAAGGGCGCGAGAACTGACGGTCACTCAGAGATCGAGCAGCGCGTCCAGGCCTACCGTGAGCCCCGGCTGCTCACGCACGCGGCGAATCGCGAGCAGGACGCCCGGCATGTACGAGGTCCTGTCGTACGAGTCGTGCCGGATCGTGAGCGACTGGCCCGTCGTACCGAGCACGACCTCGTGATGCGCGACCAGACCCCGGATGCGCAGCGAGTGCACCCGGATCCCACCTGGACCGATCCCGCCTCTCGCCCCTTCCGCCACGACGGACTTGGTCGGGTCGGCCGCCCAGTCACTCGATGCATCCGCGATGCGTTGCACGGTCATCATCGCCGTGCCCGACGGCGCGTCGACCTTGTTGTCGTGGTGGAGCTCGATCACCTCGGCGGTATCGAAGAACGGCGCCGCGAGCTCCGCGAGCCGCATCATCAACACCGCGCCGATTGCAAAGTTGGGCGCGATGACGGCGTTGGCCCCGGCGTCGGCGAAGCGCTTGCGCAGCGCCTCGAGCTCGTCCGTGGTGAATCCGGTGGTGCCGACCACTGCGTGCACCGAATGCTCGGCGCACCATTCGAGGTTCTCCCGAGCCGCGTCGAGGACCGTGAAGTCGACTGCCACCTCGGCGTCGGCGTCGCCCAGCGCTTGTGGGCGCGCGGCCACCTGGAGGCCGGTCCCGTGGATCCCCACCTGGTCGAGGTCGATGCCGGCGTGATGCGGGTCGACCGCGGCCACGAGCTCGAGCTCGGGATCGTCGATGACGGCCTTGCAGACGTGCTGACCCATTCGCCCACCGGCCCCGAGAACGCCGACTCGGATCATGCGCTCCTCCTCCTCCGACGTCGCCCGCGCCTCGTGCAGCAACGGCAAGGGTAAGAGCCAGGGGCCGCGCGGGCGAGTGGCGTCGTGGCCTCAGCCGAGCGCGGCGACGGCCGTCTCATCGAGCGGCCCGACAACGGCGAGCGTGCGGGATCCGGAGGAGAACAGGCGCCTGACGACCCGGTCGACGTCGTCGGGCGTCACCGCCTCGACGAGCGCCGTGACCTCGTCGAGCGACAGCGCCTCGCCGAGCATCAGCTCACCGCTGCCCAACCGGTGCATGCGGCTGTTCGAGGTCTCGAGTGCCAGCACCATCGAGCCCTTCAGGTGGCCCTTGGCGGCGACGAGCTCGTCGTCGGTGATGCCGCCGTCACGGATCACCCGGTCGAGCTCTGCGCCCAGGACGTCGATCGTCTCCGCGGCGCGGCCCGGGGCCGTGCCGGCGTACACGCCGAATGCGCCGATCTCCACGTACGCGACCCGGTACGAGTACACGGAGTAGGCCAGGCCGCGTCGTTCGCGGACCTCCTGGAAGAGCCGCGACGACATGCCGCCCCCGAGCGCCTGGTTGAGCACGGTGAGCGGGTACCGGTCCGGGTCCTCGCGCGCCACGGATCGCGTTCCCATGACGACGTGGACCTGCTCGACCGGTTTGGAGATGACGGCGCGAGGCCGAGCCGGGGCGAGCCCCTCGACCGACCGCGCCAGGTCGACGTCGGGACCGAGTTCGAGCGCATCGGCGCGGCGGGTGAGCCTGTCGACGACCCGGTCGTGGGTCAGGTTCCCGGCCGCGGCCACGACGATCGACGAGGGTCGGTAGTGGCGATCGTGAAAGCTCGCGATCGAATCGCGAGTCATCTGCTCGATCGACTGCTGTGTTCCGAGCACCTCGCGGCCCAGCGGGTGGTCGGGGAACATCGCATGCGCGAAGAGCTCGTGGACGATGTCGTCGGGCGCGTCGTCGCGCATATGGAGCTCTTCGAGGATCACGTTTCGCTCGGCGTCGACGTCCTTTGCCCGCAACGCCGGCGACCAGACGACGTCGGAGAGGATGTCGAGCGCGAGGTCGAGCTGCTCCTCGGGTACACGGACGTAGAACGCCGTCATCTCCTGAGCAGTGAAGGCGTTCATGTCGCCGCCGACGGATTCGACCGCGTCCGCGATCTGTGCCGCGCTGCGGTCGGCGGTCCCCTTGAAGAGCAGGTGCTCGAGGAAGTGGCTGGCGCCGAACTCGTGATCGTGCTCATCACGGGAGCCGACACCGACCCAGAAGCCCACGCTCACCGAACGCAGCGCCGGGAGCTCTTCGGTGACGACCCGGAGACCCGAGTCGAGACGCGTCCTACGGATACCCTGCCCCGCCGGTCCGGTGCCGGCCGGGACCGCGGCCATGCCTACCGGCTACCGCCTCGGCCACCTCGCCGCCGGCCGCCGCCACTGCCGCGGCCGCCACCTCCGCCGCGGCCACCGCTGCGCTCCGGCCGCCCGACGTCAGCCGGACCGAGGTCACCGAATTCGTCTTTGGCCTGGCTCTCCCAGTACTGCTCGAAGGACACAGATTCCTTCGCTCGGCTTGCCCCCCTGCCGCCTTCCCGGTCGGGCGCTCGGTCCCGGTCGCGCCCCCGTCCGCCGCGAGCCGGCCCGTCCGGCTCGCCATTGCCTGATTGCCGCTCGCCCGATCCGCCATCGGAGCGCGGTGGCCCGCTCGCGTCGTCGCCCTCGCCGACGAGGGACAGCGACAGCTTGCCCTGATTGTCGATGTCGGAAACGCGCACTTCGACCTCATCGCCGAGATTCAGCACGTCCTCGACACGGTCGATGCGGCGATCGCCACCCAGCTTCGAGATATGGAGCAGCCCGTCCCGGCCGGGGAGGATGTTCACGAACGCTCCGAACTTGGTGATGTTCACGACCTTGCCCGGGTACACGGCGCCGATCTCCGCCATCGGGGGATCGAGGATCAGGTCGATGCGCCGGCGGGCCTCCTCGACCTGCGAGCCGTCCTTCGAGCCGATCGTCACCGTGCCGACGACGCCGTCGTCCGAGACGGAGACGTCGGCGCCGGTCTCGAGGGTGATGGCGTTGATGACCTTCCCC
>DASYFC010000053.1:0-1771 GCA_036498645.1 Acidimicrobiia bacterium
TCGAGGCCCCGCGCCGTCGCCGTGCGCACGTACTCGACGCCGTCGGCGATGGTGAACGCGAGCTCCTGCACCGCCGTCGCCCCCGCCTCCTGCATGTGGTAGCCGGAGATCGAGATCGAGTTGAACCGCGGCATGTGCCCCGCCGTGTACTCGATGATGTCGGCGACGATCCGCATGCTCGGCTCGGGCGGGTAGATATAGGTGTTGCGGACCATGAACTCCTTGAGGATGTCGTTCTGGATCGTCCCTTGGAGCTGGTCCTGTGCGACGCCCTGCTCCTCGGCCGCGACGACGTAGCCGGCGAGCACGGGGAGCACGGCGCCGTTCATCGTCATCGAGACGCTCATCTTGTCGAGCGGGATGCCGTCGAAGAGGAGCTTCATGTCCTCGACGGAGTCGATGGCGACGCCCGCCATGCCGACGTCGCCGGCGACGCGCGGGTGGTCGCTGTCGTAACCGCGATGGGTGGCGAGGTCGAAGGCCACCGACAGCCCCATCTGCCCGGCGGCGAGGTTCTTGCGGTAGAACTCGTTCGACTCCTCGGCCGTCGAGAACCCCGCGTACTGGCGGATGGTCCACGGCCGGTTGGCGTACATCGTCGCCCGGATCCCGCGGGTGAAGGGCTCGAACCCCGGCAGGGTGTCGACGGCCTCGAGGTCCTCGAGGTCGGCGGCCGTGTAGAGGGGCTCGACGTCGATCCCCTCGGGCGTGCTCCAGGTCAGCTTCGAGACGTCCCCGCCGGCCTCTTTCTCGGCGAGGGCGCGCCAGTCGTCGAGCGATTTCCTCGGAACCTCGCCGTCGGCCACCAGCCCAGGCTACTTGTGCGCTTGTGGACGGCTCCGGTTCGGATTCGCCGGGTCAGCTGGCCTTCGGGAGCGGGGTCTCGGGATCGGGGTTCTGTGCTCGGGCGAGGGCGGCGCGGGCCTGGGCGACGCCCGCCCGTCCGACGTGGCGTGCGCGATCGTCGAGCCGCCAGTCGGGCCAGTGCGCGGCGCGGCGGCCGCTCCGGGCCTGCTCGCTCCGGCGGCGGGTCCGTGCCGGTGTGTCGACCTTCACGAGTCGAAGTTGCGTACCCATGTCTGCAGTATCGCTCCGGGGTATGACAGTGAAATCCGCCCGCCCCACCTGCGGTGGCGAGCGCTCACCGACTTGAACGCCGGCGCGGCCGAATTCAGTTCCGGATGACCGGGATCCGCCGCGGGCGGGCGTGGCGGCCGTCACGAGCCGAGGTCGCGCCGGATCGGCTGCGCCATGGCGAGGCCGAAGCGCACTGCGCCGCCGGAGTAGATGGGACAGCGGTCGTCGCCCGGGCCCGTCCGCACAGGACAGAAGTGCAAGCCGTCGCGGGCCCGGACGGGGATGTGCCCGTCGACGCACCCTTCGCCGGCCCCCTCGGACGGCAGGCAGGGGAGCGTGGCCGCGAAGCGGCCGCCGTCGAGGACGGCGAGCCCCGCGTCGACGTACCGGACGCGGCGGAGCGGCGGCGTCGCGAACGTCAACCGACCCGATTCGGCCTCGTACCCGTGGCGAACGCCCGCGAAGACGGGCTCCTCCGCCGTCGCGGTCGATGGTGCGCCCATCCAGTACACGCGGACGCCGGCACCGGCGAAGATCTCGGTCGCCGTGCGAGCGTCGTCGCGGTATTTCCGCAGGAGGTCTTCGCCGGTGAGCGGGCCTGTCGGGCCGCGCATGCACGGCGTCACGTTGTTGCCGACGAACTCGAGCACCACCGCCGCGGGCTGCAGGTCGTGGAGATCCCGACGCATCCGGG
>DASYFC010000054.1:0-5195 GCA_036498645.1 Acidimicrobiia bacterium
CTCGACCGAGAAGTGCTCGACACCGGCCACCCAGGCACCTCCAGCGCGGAACGCCAACTCGTCCCCGACAAAGGAACCTGGCAGCCCGTCGCGGCGAGCGCCGACCTCACCAACGGCCAGGTCGCGCCGTTCAAGACCGGCTCCACCGTCGGGTTCGTCGTCAACAACGGCGGCACCGTGCAGGCGGTCTCCGGCGTCTGCACACACCAAGGCTGCCTCTTGCAGCAAAACCCGACGGCGGCGCGCCTCGAGTGCCCGTGTCACCGCGCCTCCTTTTCACTGGACGGCGAGGTCATCACCCACGAGCTCAGCCAGACACCCCCACCCCTCCCACATCTCTCGGTCCGCGAACGCGACGGCCAAGTCGAGGTCTACACGCCGCCCGTCTGACCGTCGGACCGCCTCGGACGGGCGTGGGTACCCGCGACTCCCTGGGACCGGTGTCTGCGAGCGTCGGGCGTGAGCATGCGTCCGAGCTGGGCCGCCACTACCGCTGATCAGCGCCGCGGTCCGGGCAGGGTTGAACTGACTAGGTGAGGCGCGCGATTACGAGGGCTATCGCGAGGGCGACGATGGCCCACGAAAGCCAACGCAGAGCAACCTCGAGTGGCGCCAGCAGTGTGCGCGCGTCGAGTTGGCGGACCGTCCCGTCGTCGAGGGTCAGCGCGCCGTCAACGCGGGTGACGTGACGCCGGATAAGACGTGCGGGCGTGCTCAGGGTGCGCTGCGTATACGAGAGTGCGAAGGCACCGAGTGCGGCGATGACTGCCGCAAGATCGAGGCGTCCGGCTTGTGCGACGTAGCCGGTCAGCAGCGGGAACGCGCCCCACGCGGCGGCGAAGCCGACGTCGGTGTGCACGCGTCCCCCGAAGAGCTCGAGGTTGTAGGCGACGACGAGGATCGGTCCGACGACGATGAATGGAAGGAGCACCCATCCGACCCGTGACAAACCGGCGATGCCCAGCGCGATGGCCCCGAGAAGTCCGGCTCCGGCTGCCGCCAGAAGCGTCGCGTCGGGGATGTGAGTCCGGAGCGGGTGGCCGTGGCGCTCGTCGAGCGCGTGGGCGGCGATTCCGACCGCGGCGAAGAATGCCAGGACCGTTGCGAGCAGCCGGACGCTGTCCAAGTGGGGTGCGAGCGACGCTCCGATGACCACGTACGACAGGTGCCATGCCGTGTACGGCGGGTGGAGGATCGACCACCAGTCTCGCCAGCCACCAGGCCGGGCGCTGTAGTACGCGGGCCGGCGATCGGAGTCAGCCACCGGACTTCGTTCCCCACATCACCAGCCCTCCACCCAGGCTCATCTCGCGGATTCCGACGTCGGTCATGCCGGCATCCCGCCACGCCTGGACGGTCCACCCCAGCGGATACCGCCGGTAGTGGGCGGAGATGTTCGGGCCGAGGAAACGCCCGACCGCGACCCAGTCACGCCCGCCGACGCTGCCGGCGACCGGGAGCACGACTCGCGTGTACAGCCACCACGACCACCGCCAGAACGAGCGACGTGGCACCAGGAAGTCGAGGCTGGCCATCGGCGACCCCGGCTTGAGGACTCGGGTGAGTTCCCGAAGCGTGCCAGCCGGGTCGGCGACGTAGCGCAACAGATAGGTGAACGTGACGGCGTCGAACGCGGCGTCGGGGAACGGCAGCTCCTCGGCGCGCCCCGCGAGCAGCTCGATGCGATCGTCCGCCGCGCTCGCGGCGACGTTGGCCTGGCCTCGTCGCAGCATGGCTTCGGTGAGGTCGAGGCCGGTGACGAACGCGTCGGTCTGCTCTGTGAGCCGCAGCGCAACCCCGGCGGTACCGGTGGCGACGTCGAGCAGGCGGGTCGGCGCCGCGGGCGCGATGCGGTCGACCATGGCTTGCCGCCACCGACGGTTCTGCCCGAGTGAGAGCACCTCCGCCAGCAGGTCGTAGCGGTTCGGGAGGCCGTCGAAGAGGCCCCGTGCAAAACGGTTCGGATCGCTGGTTGCCCGGAGTTGCATGGGCCCGGCCTCTCGCCCGGCGTGCACCCAGACCCTACCGTTGTTGCTCGAGGAGGCCGATGAACGCTGGAAGCTTCGATGCGCTCGTCGTCGGATCGGGACCGGCCGGCAGCATCGCGGCAACCGTGCTGGCACGGGGCGGTGCCCGGGTTGCGCTCGTCGACAAGGCCAAGTTTCCCCGCGACAAGGCGTGTGGTGACCTCGTCGGTCCGCGAGGCGTCCAGGTGCTCAGCGACCTCGGCATCACCATTCCCGGGACACTGAAGGTCGACGACATGATCGTCGTCGGCCCGACTTCACGCCGGGTGCGACTCCCTTGCTACCCCGGCCGCACGTATCCGGGGCACGGTTTCGCACTGCGCCGAGTCGACTTCGACGCCGCGCTCCGCAAGGCCGCAGTCGATGCGGGCGCCGAACCGTTCATCGACCGTGCCGCCGATCCCCTCTGGGGTGACGGAGGGCTCGAGGGCTTCGCGCTCTCGAGCGGAACCGAAGTTCGTGCCGACGTCGTCATCGGAGCCGACGGCGCATCGAGCCGGGTCGCGACCGCCGCCAACCTCGTCGACCCCAGCCGGGTGCTGTGGGGTTTCGCTGTGCGCGGGTATGTCGAGGAAGCCGTGGACGTTCCGTACATCGTCCTGTGGGAACACGCACCATGGCGGGCGTTTCCCGGGTACGGCTGGCTGTTCCCCGGGCCGGACGGCTGCGGCAACATCGGGCTGGGCCTCGGGACACTGTCGAGCCGCGCCGGCGCAGCGAGCGCGGCGCGCGAGCTGCCGGCGTTCGTGCGCACGCTCCGCGATCGCGGCCTGCTCGCAGGCGCAGCGCAGGCGCCGACGCTCGGCGGCTGGCTCAAGCTCGGCATGGTCGGAACGAATCCGGCGTGCGGGCGAGTGCTCCTGACCGGCGATGCCGCGGGACTCGTGAATCCACTCCAGGGCGAAGGCATCTCCCAGGCCATGAGCAGCGGTCGCGCCGCCGCGCAGGCCGTCCTGGCCGATCCGGCCCGCCCGGCACTCCGATACCGGGCGCATCTCGCGAGCACCTACGCGCCGTATCACTCGACTACCGCCCCCGTTCACGCGGCGCTCTTGCCGCGACCGCGAGTCGTCTCGGCTCTGGGTCGCGCGCTCACGGCGCCCGCCCTGGGATCGCTGCTCGCTCCCGGCTGGTCGATCTTCTGGAACGACCTCGTCGATGGCGCGCAGCTGACGGTGCCCCGAAAGGTCGCGGCGGTTGCGGCAGGCATTGGTCGTATCGCCACGGGGCGCGGCCGCATGCGCGAATGGTTCACCGCCACCCTCGGCCCAGGCTCCGAGCGGTCCCCTCAGCAGGGGTCCACGGACCAGGGACGCTTGCCCTGCCACTGGTAGGTGGTCCAGGCCATCTCGTCCTGGTCGTACTGGGAGGCGCGCCGCGGGTCGAGTCCGACGAGATCGCCGCGGCCGGCGTGGTTGGCGGCGAGGTTCCACGTGCTCTGCAGGAACTGGTAGGCGCCGTACGCGGGACCGCCGGGGTTGTACGCCTGGTAGTTGTCGCTGCTCTCGTGGCGGCGCACGCAGGTCAGATACGGGTCGTTGTGGTGCGGGTTGACGCCGCCGTTCGGCGCGGAGGTCGCGGAGACCGGCGCGGGGGTGTTCGGGCGCGGCGCTGGTTGTGTCGGAGGGGGTGGCGGCGGTGGGGGCGCCGCGGCGGCTGCCGCCTCGGCCGCCGCCGCCTCGGCCGCGGCTTGCTGTTGGGCCTGGAGCTGCTGGTCGAGGGCGACCTGCCGTTGCGCCTGGGCCGCGACGAGCTTCGCGTTGACTTCCCCGTCCTGGTCCTTGAGGCGGGCAAGCGCGCTCGCCTGTTCCGCTCTCGCCGTCTCGAGGTCCTGATGCTCACGGGTCAGATCATCCTGCGAACGGCGCAACACCCGGACGGCGTCGTCATCGTGCGCGTTCACGATGTCGAGCAACTTGATGCGGTGCGCTGTGTCCGTGGCGCCCGAGCTGTCGAGGAACACGCTCCCGAGCGAGTTCCCGCTGCGTTTGTACGCCGCGACCGCCCGATCGTTCGTGATTCGCTTGAGCTCGGTCACCCGCTGTCGCGATTGGTCGATGCGGGCTTCCAGGTCGGAGATCTGCGCGTCGAGTTGCTGGGCGCGCTGGAGCGCATCGAAATACGCCCCGGCCACGGCATCGACTTCGGCTTGGGCTTGGGCGACGGCGTCGTTCGCCTGGGTGACCGGGTCGGCTTCCTGCGCGGAGGCCGGAGTCCCGGTCGCGGCGAGCGACGGGATCAGGAGCCCACAGGCGACCGTGAGCGCGACGACCAAGCGGCGGCCGAGCAAGGAGTTTGCGACGCCAAACGCTACCGAGCGGG
This sequence comes from Acidimicrobiia bacterium, assembly GCA_036498645.1. Taxonomy (GTDB): domain Bacteria; phylum Actinomycetota; class Acidimicrobiia; order IMCC26256; family JACDBD01; genus JALZAA01. The sequence goes on from DASYFC010000054.1 coordinate 4,350, forward strand.
CGGCCGCCCCTCGCGGATCTCGAAGGGCGCGGCGGATTCCGGCCTCGGGGGCGTTACCCTGCTCGGCTGGTGAGGGCACCGCGTATCCCAGCGCGGGTGGTGCTTGGACGGTTCGCGGTCGCGTTGGCGGTGACCTTCCCGATGGTCCTGGCCGGCATCGTCGGCGTCAACGTGTTGATAGACCAGAAGATCGCTTCGATCCCTCGGGTCAAGCTCAAGACGGCCGCGAACACCGATCCGGGTTCTCCCGCGAACTTCCTGCTGATCGGGTCGGACAGCCGTGCCTTCGTCCAAACTCCCGATCAGGCGCAGGCGTTCGGCAGCCAGGCCACCAACGGGGGGCAGCACTCGGACACGCTCATGGTCATCCATGTCGATCCGGGACAGCAGACGGGCTACCTGGTTTCGTTCCCCCGCGACCTGGAGGTCGACATCCCCGGCATGGGGAAGCAGAAGATCAACGCCGCCTATGACGTCGGCCCCCAGAAGGTCATCGACACGCTGGCCCAGGACTTCAACATCCCGATCCAGCACTACTTCGAAGTCGACTTCCAGAGCTTCCAGGGGATCGTCGACGCCATGGGGGGCGTGCAGATCTACATTCCGGCGCCGGCTCGAGACGCCGAGAGCGGCTTCTCGTTCATCCCGTTCAACTTCCATCCCGGTTGCTTCCTACTCGACGGCGCACAAGCGCTCGCGTACGCCCGGTCGCGCACCATGGAGGAATACATCGACGGGAGATGGCAGCTCACCGGCCAGGACGCCCCCGACCTGCATCGCATCGAGCGTCAGCAGACCTTCCTGCGCCGCCTGGGAGCCCAGGCCTTCAAGCAGTCGGTCAATGAT
>DASYFC010000055.1:0-2203 GCA_036498645.1 Acidimicrobiia bacterium
TGGGATCCGCTGCTCACGCCGTCGTCATGGCACGGCGTCACGACGATCGTCATGGGCAACTGCGGCGTCGGCTTCGCGCCCGCCCGGCCCGACAAGCACGACTGGATCATCGGGCTGATGGAGGGCGTGGAGGACATTCCCGGCGCCGCGCTCTCGGCCGGCATCCGCTGGGGCTGGGAGACGTTCCCCGAGTTCCTCGACTACCTCGACGAGCAGCCGCTCGCGCTCGACGTCGGCACGCAGGTCCCGCACGGCGCGGTGCGCGCGTACGTCATGGGGGAGCGAGGCTCCCGCAACGAGCCCGCCACGCGCGACGACGCCGCCGGGATGGCCGCGATCGTGCGCGAAGGCATCGAAGCGGGCGCGCTCGGTGTCTCGACGTCGCGCACCATCGCCCACCGCGCCATCGACGGCGAGCCCGTGCCCGGGACGTTCGCGGCCGAGGACGAGCTGTTCGCGCTGGGACGAGCTCTCGCCGACGCGCGCTCCGGCGTGTTCGAGCTCGCGCCCGCCGGCGTGCTCGGCGAGGACCTCGACGGCGCCGACCGCGAGATGGACTGGATGTTGCGGCTCGCGGCGGAGATCGACCGACCCGTGACGTTCGCGATGATCCAGCACGACCAGGATCCCGACCAGTGGAAGCGGATGCTCGACCTCGCCCTCGAGGTCCACGAACGCGGCGTCCCGATCCGGCCTCAGGTCGCGGGTCGCCCGCTCGGCCTGCTGCTGGGTCTGCAGACGTTCCATCCGTTGCGCGACCGACCGAGCTTCCAGGCGATCGACGGCCTGCCGCTCGACGAGAAGGTGGCGTGCCTCCGTGATCCTGCGGTGCGCGCCGCGATCCTCGCTGAGTCCCCGCAACCCGACGACGTCATGGCGTTTATCGGTCTCGGGCTCGACCGGATCTTCCCGATCGGCGACCCGCCCGACTACGAGCCCGCACCGGGGGAGAGCATCGCGGCGCGCGCCGAGCGCGACGGGCGGGACCCGACTGACCTTCTCTACGACCTGCTGCTCGCGCACGACGGGCGCGAGCTCCTGCTACGTCCGCTACTCGGGTACAGCCGTTTCACCCACGACCCGATCCGCGAGATGGTCGAGAACCCGATGACCGCGCTTGGGCTCGGCGACGGGGGCGCGCATTGCGGCGCCATCTGCGACGCCAGCATCGAGACGTACATGCTGACGCACTGGGTTCGGGACCGCAGCCGCGGCGAACGGCTTCCCCTCGAGCTCGTGGTCCGCAAGATGACGAGCGACACCGCCTCCCTGTACGGGCTCGGCGACCGCGGTGAGATCACGCCCGGCAAGAAGGCCGACCTCAACGTGATCGACCTCGACGCGCTCGTGCTGCGCCGCCCGGAGATGCACTACGACCTGCCCGGCGGCGCCCGCCGGCTGCTTCAGCGCGCCGAGGGGTATGACGCGACGATCGTGAGCGGCGAAGTCGTGCTGCGCAACGGCGAGGACACCGGCGCCCGTCCCGGATCGCTCCTGCGGGGCGCGCGCTAGGCCGGCCTGGGGCGGTCCTCGGGGCGGATGCCGCGCAGGCCGAACCACGCCAGCTCCGAGATCCACGCCGCCAGCTCGTCGGAGTCGTGTGACGCGTCCGGGTCGGTGAGCGCGTACCTGCTCGTCGCCTCGGCCACGCCGACGAGAGCGTGCGCCAGCACCCGGCGGTGCTCGGCGGTGCCTTCGATCTCGATCAGCTGACTGATGGCGTCGGCGGCGTCGTGCAAGACCTCGTCGACGATGCGGGCGAACTCCGGGTCGTTGCGAGCCGACGCGCCGAACAACAGCCGGAACGCGGCTCGGTTGTTGGTGACGAACCGGAAGTAGGCGCTGAAGCCTTCCTCGACGCGCTCGCGCCCGGTGTTCGCCCGGCTGGTCGCCTCGGTCAGCTCGTCCAGGAGCTGGCGGCCGACGTCGGCGAGCAACTCGACGAACAGCGCCCGCTTCGAAGGGAAGTGCTGGTAGAGCACAGGCTTGGTGACGCCGGCCGCGGTCGCGATGTCGTCCATGGCCGTGGCGGAGAAGCCGCTGGTCGCGAACACGTCGCAGGCCACGTCGAGCAGTTGGCGCCGGCGCTGCTCGGCCGGGAGTCGCATCGCCATCGGCGTCAGGTTACTCGCCAGTAACTCAGCTGCTGCTCTTCAGGGGCATCTCGTAGCGGTCGGTGATGCCGAAGTTGTCGCGCCACTGC
>DASYFC010000056.1:0-4746 GCA_036498645.1 Acidimicrobiia bacterium
GGGGCAGCGCTACCTGCCGATCTTCATCGGGCCGCCGGAGGCAACCGCCATCGTGTACGCCCTCCAGGGCATGGAGACCCCGCGGCCCATGACCCACGACCTCTTCAAGACCGTCCTCGACGACATGTCGATGCGGCTGCAACAGGTCGTGATCACCGAGCTCCACGACGGCACGTTCTACGCCGAGATCGAGCTGGCCGGGAACGGCAACGCCCACCGCATCTCCTCGCGGCCGTCGGACGCGATCGCGCTCGCAGTCCGATACGAGGACACCGTCCCGATCTTCGCCGACGAGGCGGTCCTCGAGGAGGCCGGCGTGCTCTTCGAGAACGACGAAGAGGAAGAGCAGATCGAGCAGTTCCGGGAGTTCCTCGACCAGGTCCGCCCGGAGGACTTCGCCCAGTAGGCGGGCGGCCCGGGGGAGGGCCGCCGAGAACGTTGACCCGCCGTCCGGCGACGGCTAGCGTCACACGGGCGTAACTACCGGCGTGTCACTTCGCGGGTCGAGCCTGCGCCCGCGTCCGAGACGGAGCGTCCAATGAGTCAGCGAGTCGCCAGGGAGACGTCCGAGGGCAAGGCAGGCCGTGGGGGCTCGAACGGAGGGCTCCCGCATCTCGAGCAGGGCTCCCTCGACGCCGCGCTCGCAGGCCGCGCGGGTGGCGACGAGATCGGGTTCCGAGGGCCGCAGGTGTGCAAGATCGTGGGCATCTCGTACCGGCAGCTCGACTACTGGGCCCGCACCAACCTGGTGCGCCCGTCGTTGGCGGACGCCCGGGGGAGTGGGACGCAGCGGCGGTATTCGTACCGCGACCTCGTCCGCCTCAAGGTCATCAAGAACCTGCTCGACTCGGGCGTGAAGCTCCAGGCCGCCCGGAAGGCGGTCGAGTACGTCCGCGGCGACCTCGGCGACGATTGGGCGTCGGCGAGCCTGGTCCTCAACGGCACGAACTCCGTGCTCGTCCGGACGGGCGAGGACCTGGTCGACGTCGTCCGCCAGGGGCAGGGCGTGCTGAACATCGTGTCGCTCGGCCAGGTGGTCGACGAGCTCGAGGCGAGCATCCACGATCTCGGCGGTGTCGCGCCCGACGACGCGCCGGCGCGTGCGGCTCATCCTTCGGGCAGCAGTTCGTCAGCCGCCGAGGGCGGCTGACGGCCAGGGTGCGATGAGCGAGGCGCCGCTCCCGCACGAGCTCGTCCGCTTCGCTCACAACTCCGAGCGCCAGTTCGCCAAGCTGCTCGACTTCTACGGCATCGAATGGACCTACGAACCGCGCACGTTCACGTTGGAGCGCGACCGTGACGGCCGCCCCGTGCAGGCGTTCAGTCCCGATTTCTACCTGCCGGCGTACGACCTCTACATCGAGATCACGACGCTCAACCAGAAGCTCGTCACGAAGAAGAACCGCAAAGCCCGCCGGCTCCGCGAACTGCACCCCGAGATCCGCATCAAAGTGCTGTACCAGCGCGACTACCTGCATCTGCTCGTGAAGTACGGCCTCGAGCCACCGTCGCAGCTCAGCGAGCAGCTCGGCGAAGGCGGACCGTTGCGCTTCGATGTCGATACCGCCGCCGCCACCCGTTCGGCTCCCGGAAGCGCGGACCCGGAGGCCGAGTCGGCCTGACCGCGACATCGGCGGCATAGGCTGCCGGCCCGTGGCTGAACCAGACACCGTGTTGCGTCACAGCCCGCTGGATGCCGAGCACCGCACGCTCGGCGCGCGCATGGCGCCTTTCGGGGGCTGGGAGATGCCGATCCAGTTCTCGAGCGTGCTCGAGGAGCATCGCGCCTGTCGCAAGCACGCGGTCGCGTTCGACGTCTCCCACCTCGGGTCCGTGCGCGTCGCGGGCGCGGGGGCCTACGGGTTGCTGCAGTGGTCGTTCACGAACGACCTGGCACGCATCGAACCGGGACGGGCGCAGTACACGCATCTACTCGATCCCGACGACGCGCACGTCGTCGACGACATCATCGTGTGGTGGGTCGGCGAGGACGAGTTCCTCGTGATGCCGAACGCGTCCAACACCACGCCGTTGCTCGCCGCCCTCGACGACGCGTCTCGCAGTCACGCCGACGGCGCGTGCACGATCGCGGACGTCACGACGAGCCGCGCCGTGATCGCGGTCCAGGGCCCTGCGGCCCGGAAGGAGCTCGCCGCCCTGCAGGCACGTTGGGCCGACGTTCCCCGGTTCGCGGTGCAGACGGCGGTGTTCGACGGCGAGCCGGGCTGGGTCGCCGGGACCGGGTACACCGGCGAGGACGGCGTCGAGCTGCACGTGCCTGCGCCGGTCGCCCCCGCGTGCTGGCGACTCCTGCTCGACGCCGGTATCCGGCCCGCAGGCCTCGGCGCCCGCGACACGCTGCGCCTGGAGGCCGGTCTTCCCCTTCACGGTCACGAGCTCGGCCCCGGTATCACGCCGCTGCAGGCGGGGCTCTCATGGGTCGTGCGTTTCGACAAGGGCGACTTCCGCGGCCGGGCGCCGCTGCTGGCCGAACGCGAGCGCGGGATCCAGCGCCGCCTGCGTGGCCTCGTGCTCGAGGGACGCCAGATCCCCCGCACCGGATACGCGGTGCAGATGGGGGAGGAGCGTGTCGGCGAGGTCACGAGCGGGAACTTCTCGCCCGTGCTCGAGCGGGGGATCGCGTTGGCGTTCCTCCGCCCCGACCTCGACGAGGGCGCCTCGGTGACTGTCGACATCCGGGGCCGAGCGGCGCCGGCGGTCGTCACGAGGCCGCCGTTCGTGCGGCGCGGCAACTAGCCTGGCGCGAAACGCCGTCGAACCCGAGTGGGAGAGACCCCCGAGCCGCCGCCGGCGGAGCGGGGGAGCCGAAGGAGCAACCTTCCCCGGAAACTCTCAGGCGAACGGACCGTTCGGGCGAGGCGCCTCTGGAGAGCAGGCCCGGCTCGTGTAAGGGGAGTCGAGCCTCACCGACGGGGAAAGCCCGGCCGTCACGGGTCGGGTGAATCTCTCAGGTTCCGGGACAGAGCGGGGAACGGCCACGAACCTGTGGCCACCGCAGACCGGCACGCGTGGAAACCGCACCGTGCGAGCACCGGAGGAGCCGATGGCATCCGAGCAGTCCCTCGTCGAGCTAGAGGCGTCCGACGAGTTCGTCGGCCGCCACATCGGCCCCGACGTCGCCGAGCAGGCCCGCATGCTCGCCGCGCTCGACCTTCCGTCGATCGAGGACCTCGTCGACCGGGCGGTGCCGGACAGCATTCGCACCCGCGAACCGCTTCGAGTGCCGCCGGCGCGCAGCGAAGCCGACGCCGTCGCGCGGCTCCGCGACCTCGCGCGGCGCAACGAGGTCTTCACGTCGCTCATCGGAATGGGGTACTCGGACACCGTCACGCCGCCGGTCATCCTCCGCAACGTCCTCGAGGACCCTGCCTGGTACACGGCGTACACCCCGTACCAGCCGGAGATCTCGCAGGGACGGCTCGAAGCGTTGCTCAACTTCCAGACGATGGTGAGCGACCTCACCGCCATGGAGATCGCGAACGCGTCCTTGCTCGACGAGGCGACCGCCGCCGGCGAAGCGATGGCGATGTTCCGTCGGCTGAACCCGAACGCGGGCGAGAAGTTCGTCGTCGACGCGGACTGCCATCCGCAGACGATCGACGTGGTCCGGACCCGGGCCGAGCCGATCGGGGTCGACGTGGTCGTCGTCGACCCGGGCGCCGGCATCACCGAAGCCGGCGTGTTCGGCGCGCTGCTGCAGTACCCGGGGAGCAGCGGCGCGGTGCGCGACCTGCGCCCGGTGATCGAACAGATCCACGCGCAGGGCGCGCTCGCCGCCGTCGCCAGCGACCTCCTCGCGTTGGTCCTGTTGACACCGCCGGGGGAGATGGGCGCGGATGCAGTCGTCGGATCGTCGCAGCGTTTCGGGGTGCCGCTCGGCTTCGGCGGACCGCACGCGGCGTTCTTCGCGACCCGGGACGAGCACAAGCGGTCGATGCCGGGCCGGCTCGTCGGAGTCTCGGTCGACGCCGCCGGACGGCCGGCACTGCGGCTCGCGCTGCAGACGCGTGAGCAGCACATCCGGCGGGAGAAGGCGACCAGCAACATCTGCACCGCCCAGGTGCTGCTCGCCGTGATGGCCGGCCTCTACGCGACGTACCACGGGCCGGACGGCCTGCGTCGCATTGCGACGCGGGTGCACCGGCTCACGTCGATTCTCGCCGACGGTCTCGAGAGTGGAGGGCTCGAAGTCGTCACCCGCAGGTTCTTCGACACCATCACCGTCTACGTGCCGGACCGGGCGGCGCAGGTCGCGGCGCTCGCCCGCAGGCAGGACATCAACGTCCGGGTCGTGGACGCCAACACGATCGGCGTCGCGTTGGACGAGACCAGCACCCGGGAGGTCGTCGAGCGGGTGTGGGACGCGTTCGGCGTGCATGCGTCGGTCGCGGGGCTGGACCGCTGTGCGCTGGGCGTCATCCCGGAGGGTCTGGCACGCACGTCGGAGTTCCTCACCCATCCCGTCTTCCATCGCTACCGGTCGGAGACCGAGACGCTGCGGTACCTGCGGCGCCTCGCCGATCGCGACCTGGCCCTCGACCGCACGATGATCCCGCTCGGGTCGTGCACGATGAAGCTCAACGCCACCAGCGAGATGCTGCCGGTCACGTGGCCCGAGTTCGCGCGTCTGCATCCCTTCGCGCCGCTCGAACAGGCCCAGGGCTATCTCCAGCTGTTCGCGGAGCTCGAGGCCTGGCTGTGCGACATCACGGGATACGACGCGGT
>DASYFC010000057.1:0-2291 GCA_036498645.1 Acidimicrobiia bacterium
GGAGTCTCGAGCGACACCGGCTCCTGCGCGATGCGCTGGATCTCACGCACGCGATCAGGGGTCATCTCGACCTTGATCCCGACCTCTTCGACCGTCGGCTCGCGTCCGAGCTCCTGGAGCATCTGACGCTGGATTCTCAGCACCTTGTTCATGGTCTCGACCATGTGGACCGGGATCCGGATCGTGCGGGCCTGATCGGCGATCGCGCGCGTGATCGCCTGACGGATCCACCACGTCGCGTACGTCGAGAACTTGAAGCCCTTCGTGTAGTCGAACTTCTCGACGGCGCGGATCAGGCCGAGGTTGCCTTCCTGCACGAGGTCGAGCAGCGCCATGCCGCGACCGACGTAGCGCTTGGCGATCGAGACGACGAGACGCAGGTTGGCCTCGGTGAGCTGCCGCTTGGCGAGCTGACCGTCGACGGCCACTGCCTCGAGGCTGGCGTGCGCCTCCTCGGTGACGTTCGCCTCGAGCTCGAGACGCTCGGTCGCGTGGAGACCGGCCTCGATGCGCTGCGCCAGCGTGACCTCCTGCTCGGCGGTGAGCAGCGGCACCTTCCCGATCTCCTTGAGATACATCCGCACCGGGTCGAAACTGCCGCCGATCTCGCCGCGCTCGTGCCGGGCCGCGGGCTCGCCGAGCTTGCCGAGACGGGAGACCGGCTCTTTGGCTGCGGGCGCGGCTCCGGGGCGGGTGACCACACCGCTCGAGCGGCCTGACTCCGAGCTGCGCGCCCGGTGCGGGGGCCGGGCCTCGGGTGCGCCTCGCCGTTGATCCTCGCGTTCGAGCTCCTCGGCGATCTCGTCCACGACCTGGACACCCTGCGCGCTGATCCCCGAATAGATCGCGGCGAGCTCGGCGGTCTCCGGCTCGAGCCCGGGGAAAGCGGCGAAGATCTCGCCCGTTGTGACGAAGCCGCGCTCTTTGACCACGGCGAGCAGGCCTTCGACTCCGCCCTCCTGTCCACCGTCCTGGGCGACGCCGGGAGGCGCGTTCGATGCGGGAGCGGCGGGGGGGTCGTTCGGGCCGCCGGCGCCGGTTCGATCGACCCCGTCGGCGTGTCCCGCGTCTTCCGCGTGTCCCGTCACGTGCTGCTCCCGCGCCCCTCGTTCGCGTCGGCTCGGGCGACTGCCCACCCTACCAACTGCTCGGCGTCACGACGCGCTGCTTCCCAGTCACCGATCTCGCGATAGTGCGTCATCGCGGAGAGGTGCGTCTTGACTTCGCTGGCGCGCTCGTCGCCATCGTGCAACATGCGCGCGAGGAGGCGTTGCGCGGCGGGCTCGACCGTGTTGGTCATCAGCCGTGCGCGCAGTGTCGCGAGCTCGTCCTCGTCCTCGACTTCCGGAGGCTCTTCGTTGGCGAGCCGCTGGAGCAGCGCTCGCGTCGAGTCGTCGCTCGCGTCGAGCGCCTCCTGGAACGTGGCCGACTCGGCCAGCAACTCGAACACGGACCGCGCGGCCGGATCGATGAACAAGGACGAGTCCAGCCAGTCGGCGACCAGCTCCGGGCTGTGGATGGACCATCGCAAGACGTCGAGCTCACGCCGGTCGACCTGCGGCGGCCGGGGAGGCGGCGGCGCATCGGTGTCGCCATTGCGGCTCGACTCGCGCGCCTGACGGCGGCGGGGCCCGGCTCGCACGGCGGCGCGCAGTTGGTCGGCGTCGATGTCGAGCATCCCGGCCAGCTTCATGACGTACTGGTCGCGCACGAGCTCGCTGGGATGCGACGCGATGATGGCGGCGGCATCCTCGGCGGTGCGCGCCTTGCTCTCGAGCGTCCGCAGGTCGGCGCCGGCAAGGAGGCGGTCGATCCGGAACTGGAGGAACGGCTCCGCCCGCTCGATCGCGGTCGTGAGGGCGCCCCGGTCGTCCTTCCAGAGGTCGCCGGGATCACGACCGGCGGGCAGGTCGGCCACCTGGACCTGCACCTCGTACGCCTGCTCCCACTGGTACCAGCGTTCGGCGGCGGCCTGGCCGGCACTGTCGGCGTCGTACGCGAGCACGACCTTGCGAGCGAGGTTCTTGAGGATCTGGAAATGCGCGTCGGCGAGCGCGGTGCCGCACGTCGCGACGGCGTTGGGCGTGCCGGCGAGGGCGAACGCCATGACGTCGGTGTATCCCTCGCAGATCACGACCTCGCCGCGGGCTACGATCTCCCCCTTGGCCCAGTTGAGCCCGTAGAGCAAGCGGCTCTTCTGGTACAGGGGCGTGTCGGGCGAGTTCTTGTACTTCGGCATCTGGTCGCCGAGCGCGCGACCGCCGAAGCCGGCCGGCTCGCCTCGGGAGTCG
>DASYFC010000058.1:0-39944 GCA_036498645.1 Acidimicrobiia bacterium
GCCCACGGAGCTTGCGTGCAATCCGGCGGGCACCGTGCACGGTGGTGTGTACGGGGTCGTGCACGACGCGGCGATGAACTTCGCCACGAACGCCGCGCTCGAGTCCGGCGACCGGGCGGCCACGCTGGAGCTCAAGTACTCCACGATGCGGGCGGCGCAGGCCGGCGACCCGCTGACCGTCCGAGGCGAGGTGGTCCGGCTCGCCCGCCAGGTCGCGTACCTCGAAACCGCGATCTACGACGCCGGCGGCGAGCTCGTCTCGAAGGGGACCGGAACGTTCTTTGTGAGGCGCAAGGCGGACCGTCCGCCCGGGGAGGCGGCGTCGTGACGCGAGCGGCCGTGGTGGGCTGCGGGATCATGGGCTCGGGCATCACGTTCGTGGCCCGCGCCGCCGGCTTTCCCGTCACTGCGGTCGAGCCGACGGACGAGCTGGTCGCTGCGGCTCGTGAGCGGGTCGAGCGGCACGAGGCCCAGGCGCGCAAGCGGAACGCGGAGCTCGGCGAGCTGGCCCCGCTCGAGATGACCACCGACGTCGCCGCGGCGGTGGCGGCTGCCGACGTCGTGGTCGAAGCGGTGCCCGAGGATCTCGAACTCAAACGCGACGTCTTCGGCGCGCTCGGTGCCGCCGCGGGACACGAGACCCTGATCGCGTCGAACACGAGCGGGCTGTCGATCGAGGCGCTGGGCTCGGCGTCGGGCCGATCGAGCCAGGTGGTCGGGCTGCACTTCTTCAACCCGGTGCCGGCCATGCGCCTCGTCGAGGTCGTGCGCGCGCCCGAGACGACCGACGCCACGGTTGCGCGCGGCGTCGAGTTCGCCCGCGCCGTCGGCAAGGAGACGGTCGAGGTGCGCGACATGCCCGGATTCGTCACCACGCGCCTCGGCACGCTGTTGATGTGCGAGGCGATGCGCGCCTACGAACAGGGCGTCGCCAGTGCGGAGCACGTCGACACCGCGATGAAGCTCGGGTACAACCACCCGATGGGGCCGCTCGAGCTAGCCGACCGGGTCGGGCTCGACACGGTGCTGTTCATCCTCGACGACCTGCACGAGGTGTACGGCCAGGCGTTCGCCGCCCCTCCACTGCTGCGCGAGATGGTGGCCGACGGCAAGCTGGGCCGGAAGAGCGGCGCCGGCTTCTACGACTACTGAGCCGCCAGGAGCTCACCGGCGGCGACCGGCATCGTGAACGAGAACGTCGCGCCCTGCCCGGGCTCGCTGTCGACCCAGATGCGGCCGCCGTGCTGGGCGGTGAAGCGCTGCGCGATCGTCAGGCCGATGCCGGTGCCGCGGGCGTGGCCGCCGTTGCGCGACTGGTAGAAGCGGTCGAAGATCCGATCCTTCTCCTCCGGCGCGACGCCGGCGCCCTCGTCGGCGACTGACACGACCACCTCGTCCCCGTTGCGGTGGGCACCCACGACGACGACACTGCCCGCGGGTGAGAACTTCACCGCGTTCGTCAGCAGATTGACCAGGACGTGGTTGAACGCATCGGCGTCGGCGTCGACCACGAGGCCGTCGGGAACGTCGACTTTCATGCGGTGACCGGCGGTGACCGGAGCAATCCCGAGCAGCGCCAGGTCGACCGCCGCCGCCACGTCGAGCTTGTCCGGCGCGATCTGGATCGGACCGCTCTCCGTGCGGCCGAACTCCATGAGCTGGCGCACCAGACGTCCGAGCTCGTCGGCGTTCGACGACGCCCGGGTCAGCAGCTCGCGTCGCCGGTCGTCGGAGAGCCGCTCCCAGTGCAGCAACACCGTGTCGACGAAGCCCTTCACCGCGGTGAGCGGCGTACGCAGCTCGTGGGAGACGAGGGCGAGGAACTCGCTCTTCTGCTGGTCGGCCTCGGTGAGCTTGGCGGCAACCGTGTGCTCGCGCTCCGACGCGAGGGCCCACTGGGCGAGCAACTCGCGCTGGCGCCGCCGGTACTTCGGGAGGTACGGCGCGGCGCCGACGACGACGCCGAAGCCCAAGGCGAGCGTCAACGCACCGACGATCGTGCTCGGCTCGGTGACGACGCCAGTGATCGCCGAGCCGAGGCTCGGGGCGTCGGCCGGGTGCCGGCTGCCGGCGTCGAGCGCACGACTCGCCGTCTCGGACGAGCTGGCGTCGGTGCTCGTCGGCGCGGGCGACGGGACCGTCGGGTCGGCAGGAGCAGCGGACGGTTCGGGTTGGGCGTCGCTCGGAGCAGGCCCCGCCGGCCCTGTCGCCGCGCCCGAGGAGCCACCGGACGAGCCGGACCCGCCCGGCGGCGATGAACCTGGCGCCGGCGGCAAGCCCGGCACGTCGGGGAGACTCGGACCGCTCGACCCACCGATCTCCTGGCCGGGGACGTGGACTCCGATGCCTAGACCGGGAACCCCGATGTCGATCGGGGGTGTCGTCACCGGCGGCAGGACCTGTGCGCGAGCGGGCCCCACCACCGCAATCGTGGCGCCGACTGTGGCGGCCGCGACCGCGAGTGCACGAACGGCAGCGCGGCGCATCACGTCGACACACCCTGGCGCTCGTCGCGGACCGCGCTCGACGTCGCCGCCGGCAGCGACACGAAGAACGTCGAGCCGAGCCCGGGCTCGCTCTCGACGCTGATCCGCCCGCCCTGGATCTCCGTGAACCGCTTGGCGATGGTGAGGCCGATCCCGGTCCCCCGCTGCGATGGCAGGTTCGACGGGGACTGGTAGAAGCGGTCGAACACACGCGCCTGCTCGTCGAGCGGGATGCCGGTGCCGTGATCGGTGACCGACACGACGACATCGGCGCCGTCGCGCTCGGCGCGCACCCTGATCGGCGCGCCGGCGGGCGAGAACTTCGCCGCGTTCGTCAGCAGGTTCGTCAGCACGTCGGCGAACGCGTTGGGATCGGCGACCACTACGACTCCGGCGGGGATGTCGATCTGCACCGGGTGCTCGGCCAATGCCGGGGCGAGGTTCTCGAGCACGTCCGCGACCTCCACCGACACCTCGATCCGCTGGCGGTTCATTCGCACTTCGGCGGCATCGAGGCGGGCGAAGTCGAGCAGTTGACCGACGAGGCGATTGAGCTCGTCGGCGTTCGAGGACGCCCGGTCGAGCAGGTCGCGCCGCCGCGGGTCGGGAAGGGTCTGCCAGTGCTCGAGCACCGTGTCGACGAACCCCTTCACCGCCGTCAGCGGCGTACGCAGCTCGTGCGACACGAGCGCGAGGAACTCGCCCTTCTGACGGTCGAGGAGGGCGAGCTTCTCGGCCGACTCGCGCTCCTGCTGGTACGCACGCGCGCGGACGGCCACGGGCGCCGCTCGATCGGCGAACGCTTCGAGGAACGCAAGGTCGTCGACGGCGATCGCCCGGGGCCGTGTGTACGCAGCCGCGAGCGCGCCGATCACCTCGTGACCCACCCGCAGCGGTACGAGCACGAGCGACCGGCAGCCGAGACCGCGCAGCACGTTCGCCCACGGACCCGACCAGCCACCGAAGCGACCGTCGCCGTCGAAGTCTTCGACGACGAGTGGCCGGCGCGCCGACAGCCCCGCGACGAACGGGCTCGCCGCGTCGAGCTCCAACTCGGCGCGCGTCAGGTGCTCGGCCTCGGCCGGTGTCGGCGCCGACCCCCCCGTGGTCCACGCCGCCACGATGACCTGGTCACGGTCGCGCAACACCACGCCGGCGATGCGGGCGCGCACGGCATGGCCGACCGACGCCGCGATCGAGTCGAGCGTGGTGACCAGGTCGGGCTGCTCTTCGGCGGCCCCGAGCGCGTCGTGGAGTCGCGCCAGCGCGACCGCCGTGCGGCGGCGCTCGGCGGTGAGCCGCCCGGTGAGGACGGCCAGGACCGGGACGAGCACTGCGAACGCGACCACCGTGGCCCCGTCGATGCGGTCGACCTCCGGTGCGATCGCATTGGCCAGGGCCGCGCCGGGAACCGCCGCGGCCGACAGCCACAGCCCGAGGCGCAGACCGCCTACGTAGGCCGAGAACGTCACGACGAGCAGGAAGAGGACCAGTCCCGCGCCGAGCGCGCGCGGAATGGCGAGGATGACGAACTCGATCGCGGCCAGCCCGAGCAGCGGCGTGAGCACGCGCGCCGGGAACCCGGGCCGGCGCGCCGCGATGGTGTCGAAGAGGGTCGCGCCGAGGACGTACGTCAAGGCGGCCGCGCTCAGGGTGAAGCCTTCGGTGCGGCTGAGCCCGGGCATGAAGAGGACGCCGACCGCGACGGTGACGCCGAGCCACAGCCGCAGGTGCCGGGCCGTTCGTCTCGCCGTCGTGGTGGTCGTCGTCATGCGGCTCCCGTCCGACCCGTGCCGCAGGCGCCCCGATGCAGCGCGCGCAGACACCCCGACAGGGTCAGTGACACCCCATTGTCTGACCAGCCGGAGCCGCGGAACATGGCCCGATCTGGCCGTTTCCGCCCGCCGGGCAGGCTAGTCCGATCGGGCTACGCCCATTGTGGGGTCGGGCATCGCTTGCGGCGCATCCAGCGAGCCACTGAAGTGCGGTCCCATGACGGTCCCGCCGGAACGATCCGCGCCCGGACCCCGCAGCAAGCGGATCCGCGGGGGATGGGCGCTCGAAGCGGCGGGAATGGTCCTCGCCCTGTACCCGGTGTACGGCTGGATCCGAGACCTCGTCGGCGTCTCACGCGCCGACGCCTTCCACAACGCGAAGCAGATCATCGACTGGGAGGAGCGACTCGGCATCTACCACGAGCGGACCATCCAGGGGTGGTTCCTCTCGTCCGAATGGTTCATCGGCTTCTGGAACCTCTTCTACGGCAGCATCCACTTCGCCGGGCCGGTCGTCACGCTGGCGGCGCTCTACCACTTCGATCCCGGTCGCTACGTGCGCTGGCGCAACACGTTCCTGTTGATCCTCGTGGTGGCGCTGGTCGGGTTCTGGTTCTATCCGCTGATGCCGCCGCGGCTGTTGCCGTCGAGCTTCGGATTCGTCGACACCCGGCTCACGTACTTCACCATCGGCAAGCCGGTGCCGCATGCGCAGGAGACCGGCGACCTCTACTCCGCCATGCCCAGCCTCCACATCGCGTGGGCGACGTGGGCGGTCTTCGCGCTGTGGCCGCTGGTGCGCCCGTACTGGGCCCGGGCGCTGCTGGCGTCATATCCCGTGTTGATGATCTTCGCGACGGTCGTCACCGGGAACCACTACTTCCTCGACGCGGTCGGCGGCTGGGTCGTGCTGGCCGTGGCGTACACGCTCGCCCGGTGGCGCGACTGGTGGCCGTGGCGGCCTGGGGCGCGAGCGCCCGAGCGATCCGCGATCATCAGCCCGTGAGGCACGTCAGCGCCGCCCGTCTCGACGAGCTCGACGACGTGTTGCTCGAGCTGCGCCGCGTCGACGGCTTGAAGGAGAAGAAGCGCGGTGTCTTCTACAGAGGTTCCCGCGCCTTCCTGCACTTCCACGAGGACCCCACCGGGCTGTACGCCGACGTGCGCCTCGAGGGCGCCGACTTCGAGCGCATGCGGGTGACGACGAAGGCCGAGCAAAAGCGTCTGCTGTCGGTCGTGCGCGCCGCGGCGCGCCGCTAGATCAGCTGTCGGGAATCGCTTCCCACCACTGGCACCACCAGTCGGCACCGACCAGGATGCGCAGCTTCGGGTGCCAGCAGTACGAGATCTCGGCCGTGTTCTCGAAGTAGTACCGGCAGTTCTCGCACTGCTCTTCTCCCTGCGGCTTCCCCTTGAGCACCGCGTTGTCGGCCAGGTGCCGCGACTCGATCGCGAGCTTCTCGTCGATCTCCTTGGGTTCGGGTTCGGGGATCTCGTAGTCAGCCACGGCGTGGATCTACCCCTGTTCGACGGACGGGATGCGACCAGCGGGAATCTTCGCGCGCTCCATGTCCCCGGCCGAACATCGGGCGACGGGGCGGAAGTGGACCTGGTGGGCCGGTATTCGAACCCTCGACAACAGTCGAACGACCCCTTTCACCAGCTGTTGCAGATGTACCGGGATAGCAATCTGCACTGATCGGGTCCTGCCGTCGACAATCGACGCGTTCGCTCCGCTCAGGCCCGCCTTGAATACGTCCGCCAGCGGGTATCCGGGCGTAGTGCATATCTGCCGGCTACGTGCGGTCTCGCGCCGCGCCGCCGCGCTCATCATTCTGTGCGCCGTGGGGCATGCGAGGAGCGCGTCCGTCGGCTCGCGTCAGGCGGCGGCTCTCGTGTGACCCGCGAGGGGGCCCGGTGTTATTTGTACGCGACTCCGGCACTGGCAGGGCCTGCGAGGGGAATGACCTCGACTGACTGGAAGCCCGCGGCGGTGCACCAACCGCCGAAGTCGGAGCCGGTGCAGTCGAAGGCGTCTCCGAACTCGATCAGCATGTTCAAGGACATCATGAGCCCGAAGACGTTCTCGCGCCGCTCGTCGTCGATCAGGTTCTCGATGATGATGAACGCACCACCGGGAGGGAGTGCTTCGAAGGCCGCCCTGATGAGCTGAAGCTTCCGCTCGAGGTTCCAGTCGTGGAGGATGTTGCCCATCGTGATCACATCGGCCTTGGGCAGCCGATCGGCGAAGAAGTCGCCCGAGCCGACCTTGACCCGGTCGCCGAGGCCGGCCTGCTCGATGGTCCGGGTGGCGATGGGTTCCACGACGGGAAGGTCGAAGGTCGTGCACTGCAGGTGGGGGTGGCGCTCGGCGAGGACCATCGACAGCTTGCCGGTGGCACCTCCCACGTCGCAGACGGTCTGATAGCGCGAGAAGTCGAACTTGTCGGCCAGGGCATGAAAGTTGCCCATCGAGACTCCGACCATCGCCTGCATGAACTGTTCCAGGCGAGCGGGATCGCGGTAGAGCTCCTCGAACATCGAGTGGCCGGTCTGCTTGGCCTCGCTCTGGAGTTGGCCGGTTTGGAGGGCCTCAGTCAACCCGCCCCAGAAGCCGTACAGCCGAGCGTTCGCCATCTCGAGGATGCCGCCCATGTATGCCGGGCTGTTGCGATCAAGAAAGAGCGCGGTCTCAGCGGTATTGCGGTAACGAGCCTCCTCGCCCAGCCCATCTCGTTCGAGCATGCGCAAGGCCACCAGCCCGTCGAGGAAGTCGTACACCGCACGAGAGCGAAGCGCTAGACGCTCGGCGATCTCCATTCCTGTGAGCGTGCCCGATCCGAGTGTGGTGAACAGACCGAGCTCGACAGCCGACAGCAAGGCCTTGGACGGCCAAAAGCCCATACCGATCTGCATGATCAGGGACGGGTCGAGCATCGCCGGCGCGTCGGTCGCGGTCCCGCGGCTCTTCATCGTGTCGCTCATTGTCCCTGCCTCCGTCTCAACATCGCCGCCCTGCCAAACCTGGGCGAGCGCAGTCTATGAAAGCGTGCGGCCCGACGCGTCCTGGCAAAACCGGTCGGCGTTGTCGTCATGCGAGCGGAGCCGCACCAAACGCACGCACCGTTGTGTTTTCGACAACGCAGTGGAGACGATGGGACTCGAACCCACGACCCCCTGCTTGCAAAGCAGGTGCTCTAGCCAACTGAGCTACGTCCCCGTGTGCTCCAGCATGCCACGGAGGCTTCGTCGCGCCCGTCGGTGAAGCGCTCTCAGCGACGGCGGCGGCGGCGGCCGGCTCCCCGCATGAGGAGCGCGGCGATCGCGCCGGCGGCCGGCAACGCGAGGCCGGTCACATCGACGACCGGGCGGATCTTCACGCCGTCGGGTCCGAGGATCGCGATCGCGATCGTCCGGCTGCGGCCGACGCCGCCTCCGCCGCCCCCGCCGCCGCTTCCCCCACCGTCGCCGTCGCCGCCGCCGCCCGCGCCGCCACCGAACCCGCCCGTCGCGTACGTTTCGAGCAACGGGATCACGGCCTGGTCGCCCAGGGTGGTCGTCGGTCCCACCGCAGCCTCACCGCTCGCGGCGCGCTCGATGGCACGTACCACCTGCTCGGCGCCGCTCAGGATGCCGATTCGGCGCGCAACCTCATCGCTGAATCCTTCTCTGGCTCCGTCTTCGCTCACGCTGTCCCCTCGCTCACTCGTTCGCCGCGCCCAGAGAGGCGCCGACACCCCGAAACCCACACCGACCGCCCTTCGGCCCCGACCGAGGCGCAGCAACGCCAACATCGACAGCACGAACACGACGACGGTGCCACCGGGCACGGGCACTCGCAGGCGGCGCAGCCGGATGCTCACGCAACCGCCACGCCTTCGAACACCGCCGCCTTGACGCCCCGTCGTGCGAGCTCGGCGAGGAACGGCACCGGCTCGACCAGCGCCGCGAGGCCGTGCGCTCCCGCGGCGGGCCCGCTGCGAGCGGCAAGACCCGGTGCGATGCCGGCGAGGCGTGCGGCAGTCACGGCCAGAACGGTGCCGGCTGCGATGGCCGTGCGGTCGATGAGGCCGTACACCATCGACTCGCGCGCCTGGCCCCGCCACCCCCACACTTCGACCCGCGTGGATCCCCATCCCTCGTCGAGCCCGCGCCGGCCCAACCACGTGACCCGACGGCTGACCGGTTCGGCGAAGCGCACGGTCACTCGGCGGACACCCGGGAACGTGCGGACGAGGAGCGTGACGCCGACCGCCACCGGCGCGCACTCGCGCGAGCCGATCGGATCCGGGAACCACACCAGCTCCGGGTTCGGACGCCGGTCGTCTCGCCAATCGCTGTCGCGCCATTCGAGGGCCGGGTCACGGCGGGAGCGGCGGACGGCAGCGGCGCAGGCCGGACCGGCCGCGCCCGCCCTCGCCACGTGGATCTCGTCCACGGCATCGAGCGCGTCGGCGGCGTGGCGGGCGAGCACGTCTGCGAATCCGGGCGCGAGGCCACAACCCGGCGCCAGGAGGACGCCCGCGCTCCGCGCCGGCTCGTCGAGCTCGAGCACGGCGTCGATCGCCGCGGCGTCGTCGACGCTCGACGTGAAGGGGACGCCGGCTGCAAGGGCGCGCTTCGCGCGAGCGACGGCGAGAGCGCCCGGCAGAGCGGCGGCGACGGCGTCCACCCCCGCAGGGAGGGGGTCGTCGGGACGCAGCTCGATGGCCTCGGCGCGGGCACCGAGAGACGCTGCGATCTCGGCGGCGTGTGCGGATCCGCGCGCCGTGATCAGCAGCGTGTCGAGCCCCGGGGTGTCGACCAGCTGCCGGGCGGCGCGGATTCCTACCGCGCCGAGCCCGTCGAGCAGAACGGTGGCCACCGGCTCAGCGGAAGTCGGGGCCGTCGAGCTCGCGCCAACCGCCGCTGGTGGGAGGCACGCCGCCCTTCCCACGGAGCTTCACGAACCCACCGACGAGGACGGCGATCACGGCGACGATCAGACCACGGCGAAGCGCCTTCATGGCCGGCAGTGTACGGCTGGCCGCCGGGAGCGCGTCAGGCCGGTCCGCTGTACGTCACGTACAGCACGATCAGGAAGACCGGCACTGCACCGTCTCGGCGATCACGAACGCGACGAGGGGCGTCAGCGCGGGCCACGCCGCGAGCCGGCTCGCTCACCCGGTGAAGCGCACCACCCCGACGACCACCGGCGCGGCCTCAGGCGCACCCGGCCCCGGGCCCGGACCCGGACCCGGACCCGGCGGCGTGGGTTGGACCTCGACGGCGCCGATGTCGCAACCATTGCCGGCCGGCCGGGGAAGGAACCGCTGATCCGTGGTGATCCCGGTTGCGCCGTCGTTTTGGCACGAGCCGGTCGGGATCGCGTCGACGACCGGGCTGCCCGAGAGCGGCTCACGCGTCTCTGTGGGACCGCCGTTGGATGCCAGGGCGGCAAGGCCGGGATCGCCGGCGTTCGAGTGATCACCCGTGCCGTTGAAACCACACGTGCCGTCGTCGTCCCAGTTGTAACTCGTGGTCGGCGTGCCGAAGCCGGCGCAGTTGTCGCCGCCGCCGAGCGGGTGGGCGACGACGGTTCCGAAGATCGTCAGGCTCGCGGGCCCGCCCGTGTAGCCACTGAGATTCGCTTCGTTGGTCGCGGTGTTGTTCACAATCGTGGAGTACACGATCGTGCCGGCGCCGAAGAACCGGACCCCGCCACCCGCGTTATCGCTCGTGGTCTCGTTCCCGGTGACGGTCGAGTTGACCATCGTGAACGTGGCGTCCGGGCCGGCAGATTGGAAGATGCCACCGCCCTCGCCACCGGTGGAGTTGTCGCTGATCGTCGAGTTCCTCACGGTCAACGAGCTACCGACGCTGATGCCACCGCCCGCGCACGACGCAGAGTTGCCCACGATGCTCGAGTTGAGAACCGTGATAGGTGCGCTGGCACGGATGCCGCCGCCGTAGCACGTGTCGTTGTTGTCCTGGTGACCACCGGTGATGAAGATGTTCTGGAACGTGACGGCGGCGCCGCCGCTCTGGCCGAACACACCGGCCGTCGGACACGTCTGGCGGACCTGGAACCCGTGCCCGTCGATGGTCAGCGCGGTGTTGCTGTTCCTCCGCACCTCGCCGGCGGGGACGCCGCTGCAGTCGCTGAGGACGATGTCGGCGTCGAGATCGATCTGGGTCTCCGTCGCGTTGGTGAACGCCGCCCGGAGCCCTGCCTCGTCCGACACGGTGGTCGCGCCTGCCGGGACCGACAGCCAACCCACCACACCAACTCCGGCCAGCGCCAGCGTCGCCGCCAGCACCCCGGCCCGACGGCCGGCCTTTACGAATCCGGCCATTGCAGAAACCTCCGCGTCCGCCCACCCGGGCACATCTGGAACTGCGGCAAGCTATCAGCCCATTTCGCCCTCGGCACGCGTACCGGTCAAACGTCTGCGCCGGGCGGCGGGCTCCTTCCGCTCAGAGGGCGCTGCGCATCAGCCGGAGGAAGATGCGTGGGGCTAGGTGGAATCGAACCACCGACCTCATCCTTATCAGGGATGCGCTCTAACCGGCTGAGCTATAGCCCCGAAGAGTCACGGAGGGTACCAGCGGCGCTGTACGCGGCGGGACGGCGACTCGCGCGGTCAACGCTTGCCGGCGGGCGCGTCCTCCTGGATGACCGTGACCTCGACGCCGCCGAAGAGCTCGGCGAACAGGTTGTAGAACGCGCACGCCAGGACCGTCGCGACGACCTGGATGGCGACCAACACCAGGCCGACGAGGATCGTCCCCCGGAGCATGGCGGCGGACAGGAACTTGAAGTCCTTCGACGACAACAAGTCGCCGACGAACTTCTCGACGCTGCCGATGACGCCAAAGGCGTCCGCGACCAACCACAAGAACGCGAGCGCGGTGACGAGGACGGCCATCTCGCAGACGTAGAAGCACAATGAGATCTTCAGCGCCGACCACAGGTCGACCTTCTTGATCGTGTGGCGGACGCGTCGTGGCGCGCGCGGTCCCGGGCTCGGGGCGACGCGTGACCGGGCCGGGCGGGTTGTGCGGGCGGGCGACGCGTCCGGTGCGGGCGCGCCGGCACCGCGGCCGTCGCCGGACGGCGGCGCGGCGGCGGGAGCGCGACGGCCCGCGCGGGTCTGCGGGTCGTTTCGCGTCGGATTGACCTGGGCGCTTCTCGAGCGCCGCGGCTCCATATCTTCGGGGCTGGCGCTCATGCGGTTGAGGGGTCCTCTCCGTCGTCGGCTTCGAGTACAGGAGCTACAGCGACGACGCTCTCACCCGCGCCGAGTCGGGCAACGCGCACACCAGTGGCGTCACGGCCCTGCGCCGAGATCTCCCTGGCTCCCATGCGAATGATATTGCCCGCCGAGGAGAAGACCAAGATCTCGTCAGTGTCGTTGACGCAGAAGGCCCCGACGACCCCGCCCCGGGCGGCGGTGATCTTCATCCCACGGACCCCTTGCCCTCCTCGATTCTGCCGCTTGAACAGGTCGAGCTTGGTGCGCTTGCCGTGGCCGCTCGAGCTGACGAACAGCATGACGGCCCCACGCCGCGCCACATCGCAGCCGATGACCGCGTCATCCTTGCTCTTGAGCTTCATGCCGTGCACACCGGCCGTGTCGCGTCCCATCGCTCTCACGCCGCTTTCGGCAAAACGGATCGTCATACCTTCGCGCGAGACCATCACGATGTCATTGCGGCCTGTGGTCTGAATCACCTTCACCAGCTCGTCGTTGCCGTGCAGGTTGATGGCCTTCAGGCCGCTGCGAATCGACGAGTCGAACTCCGAGATCCGCGTCTTCTTGACGACGCCGTTCTTCGTCGCGAAGAAGAGGTACGCCCCGTCCTCGTACGTACGGGTATCGATGATCGCCTGGATCTGTTCCCCTTGGTTCAGTGAGACGAGGTTGACGAGCGCGGTGCCGCGGGCGGTGCGCTCCTTCATCGGGATCTCGTGCGCGCGGAGGCGGTAGACCCGGCCGCGGTTCGAGAAGAACAGCAGGTAGGAATGGGCGGTGGTGGTCAGCAGGTGCGCGACGTAGTCGTCGTCGCGCAGGTTGCCGCCCTTCACGCCCCTGCCTCCTCGACCCTGCCGGCGGAACGAGTCGGCGGCGACCGTCTTGATGTAGCCCTTCTTCGACAGGACGACGATGACTTCTTCGTCTTCGATGAGATCGAGCGCGTCGAGGTCGCCGGTGTCGACGGTGATGCGCGTCCGGCGCTCGTTGCCGTAGCGCTCGCGCAGCTCGCCCAACTCGTCCTTGATGACCGTGCGGAGCTTCTTCTTGCTCCGCAGGATCGACTCGAGCTCCTTGATCTGCTCCCGGAGCTCGCCGAGCTCATCGCGCAGCTTCTGACCCTCGAGCTGCGTGAGCCGGCGCAGTTGCATGTCGAGGATGAAGTTGGCCTGGATCTCGCTGAACTCGAACGGCTTCGCCATGAGACCGGTGCGAGCCTCGTCGACGTCGGCGGCGCCCCGGATGAGCTCGATGATCGCGTCGATCATGTCGAGGGCGCGGACGAGCCCTTCGACGATGTGCTCCCGTTCGCGGGCCTTGTCGATCCGGTACTGCGTGCGCCGCGTCACGACTTCCATCTGATGGGCGACGTAGATGAGCACGGCTTGCGACAGGTCCAGGACCTTGGGAACACCGTCGACGAGCGCGAGCATGTTCACCGGGAAGCTCGACTGCATCGGCGTGTGCTTGTAGAGCTGGTTGAGGACCACCTGCGCGTTGGCGTCACGCCGGAGCTCGATCACAAGACGCGTCGTGTCGCCGGCGGACTCGTTGCGGACGTCCTTGATGCCGTCGACCTTGCGTTCGTTCACGAGCTCGGCGATCTTCTGGCCGATCACCTCGACCGACGTCTGGTACGGCACCTCGGTGACGACGATCCGCCCCTCCCCCCGTCGCCCCTCCTCGATGTCGGTGACGGCGCGCATCTTGATCGAGCCTCGACCGGTCCGGTACGCGTCCTTGATGCCGTCGCGACCGAGGATGAGAGCACCGGTCGGGAAGTCGGGCCCCTTCACGAAGCGCATCAGGTCGTTGGGCTTCGCGTCCGGGTTGTCGAGCACGTGGATGCAGGCGTCGATGACCTCGTTGAGGTTGTGCGGCGGGATGTTCGTCGCCATCCCGACCGCAATCCCGCCGCCGCCGTTGACGAGCAGGTTCGGGAACCGCGCCGGCAGGACGACGGGCTCCTGGTTCTGGCCGTCGTAGGTGTCACCGAGGTCGACCGTGTTCTCGTCGATCTCGCCGATGAGCTCCATCGCGAGCGGGGCGAGACGCGCTTCTGTGTACCGCTGGGCGGCCGGGCTGTCGTTCGGGTCGGGTGACCCGAAGTTGCCGTGCCCGTCGATGAGCGGATACCGCAACGAGAACTCCTGGGCCATTCGCGCGAGCGCGTCGTAGATGGCCTCCCCTGCGTGCGGGTGGTACTTCCCCATCACCTGGCCGACCGCCTGCGCCGACTTCTGGTGCTTGCGGTCCGGACGCAGCCCCTGCTCGTACATCCCGTAGATGATCCGGCGCTGCACAGGCTTGAGACCGTCCCGCGCGTCGGGAAGGGCACGCGCGGTGATGACGGACATCGCGTAGTCCAGGAAGGAGCGTTCCATCTCCTCCTGGATCTCGATGGGCTCGATGTTCCCTTCGAGTGTCTGCTGGGTGTCGTCAGGCATGGGCGTCAGATGTCAAGGAAGCGCACGTCCTTGGCGTTCTCCTGGATGAAGTGGCGGCGCGTCTCCGCGTCGTCGCCCATGAGCTTGGAGAAGATGTCGTCGGCGATGGCGGCGTCGTCGACGGACACCTGGAGCAGGTTCCGCGTTGCGCGGTCCATCGTCGTGACCTTGAGCTCCTCCCAGTCCATCTCACCGAGCCCCTTGAAGCGCAGCACCTCGTACTTGCGACCTTCGTGCGCAGCGTCGAAGTCACGCAGCACCGCTTCGTCCTTCAGGTAGTAGTGCTCCTTGCCGATGTCGACGCGATAGAGCGGCGGCTGGGCGATGTAGATGTAGCCGTTCTTCAGCATCTCGGGCAGCTGCCGGAAGAAGAACGTGAGCAGCAGGGTCCGGATGTGCGCGCCGTCGACGTCGGCGTCGGCGAGGACGATGACTTTGTGGTAGCGCACCTTTTCCCGGTTGAAGTCTTCGCCGGTGCCGCTGCCGATCGCGGTGACCAGCGACTGGACCTCCTCGTTCTTGAGCAGGCGGTCGATACGGGCGCGCTCGACGTTGAGGATCTTCCCCCGGATGGGCAGGATCGCCTGGTAAGCCGAGTCGCGCGCCCGCTTGGCGCTGCCGCCGGCGCTGTCGCCCTCCACGATGAACAGCTCGGACTGTTCCGGATCCTTCGAGGAGCAGTCAGCGAGCTTGCCCGGCATCGCAGCCGACTCGAGCAGTGACTTACGACGCGTGAGATCGCGCGCCTGACGCGCTGCGACCCGGGCCCGGGCTGCCTGAGTGGCTTTGTTCAGGATCTGGCGCGCCTCCGAGGGGTGCTCCTCGAGCCAGTCGCCCAACTTCTCGTTCGCCGCCTTCTCGACGGCCGAGCGCATCTCGGTGTTGCCCAGCTTCGCCTTGGTCTGACCCTCGAACTGCGGGTTGCGAAGTCGCACGGACACGATCGCGGTCAGGCCTTCACGGATGTCCTCGCCGAGAAGGCTGACGTCCTTGTCCTTCACCATGCCCTTGGCGCGCGCGTACCGGTTGACCGCGTTTGTGAGGGCCTTCTTGAAACCCTCCTCGTGCATGCCGCCCTCGGTGGTCGCGATGTTGTTCGCGAACGAGTGGATGCCTTCGTAGAACCCGGTGTTCCACTGCATCGCGATCTCGACCTCGCCTGCCTGCGACTTCTCTTCGAGGGAGATGACGCGCTTGAAGAGCGGGTCCTTGGAGGTGTTGAGGTGCTTCACGAAGTCGACGAGGCCGCCGGAGTACTTGTACGTCTGCTCGAGCTTCGGGTCGGTGCGCTCGTCCGTGAAACGGATCTCGAGACCCTTGTTGAGGAATGCCATCTCGCGCAGCCGCTCGAGGATCGTCTGGGCGCGGAACTCGGTCTCCTCGAAGACGGTCGCGTCGGGCCAGAAGGTGATGGTCGTGCCGGTCTGCTTCGAGGACTTGACGCGTCGGAGCTTGCCCTGGGGTTTGCCGCCCTTCGCGAACTCCTGCACCCAGCGCCCGCCGTCGCGGTCGATCTCCATCACCAGGCGGCTGGAGAGCGCGTTGACGACCGACACGCCGACGCCGTGCAAGCCGCCGGAGATCTTGTAGCCATCGCCGCCGAACTTCGCGCCCGCGTGCAACGTGGTCATGATGACCTCGGCCGCGGACTTGTTCCGGTACTCGCGATGGTTGTCGACCGGGATGCCACGGCCGTTGTCTGAGACGCGGCAGCCGCCGTCGGCGAGCAATGTCACGTCGATCCTCGTGGCCTCGCCCGCCATCGCCTCGTCGACCGAGTTGTCGACAACCTCGTACACGAGGTGGTGCAGTCCGGACGGTCCCGTCGAACCGATGTACATGCCAGGGCGCTCGCGCACGGGCTCGAGGCCCTTCAGCACGGTGATGTCCTTGGCCGTATACGCCACGCGCGGCGCCTTTCTGGTCGGGGTTCGGGGAGGTGTGCGGTTCACCCCGACGAGGGGGCGGAATCCTGCAAAAGTGCTGGTCAGGACCCCTAAACCGTTCCTCTTATTCTACCAGACGACCTCCGCCGAACCGGCGTTCCCGGCGCGATTTTCGCGGTCGTTCAGCGCCCGCGCCGGGAGCTCGGCGAGCCGACGCGCACGCGCAGCTCGCGCACGACATCGCGGCCCACCAACGAGGCCGCCCGCTCGACGAGCTCGCCTTCCAGGTAGCGCAGCTGGGTGCCGCGCGGGGCGGTGTCGACCGTCACGCGCAGCACGCCGTCGCGCAGCGACGTCAGCCGGCAATGGGGCGCCACGTCCGGCCCGACCAGGCTCTCCCATTCCCGGATGAGGAACGCGAGCGCGTCAGGTTCGGGAAGGCCGAGGTCGGCGCTCACCTCGGCCAGGGAATCGCGCAGCGGCCGGGGCTCGTCCGACCGATGGTCGGGTCGCCGGGTGGTCACGCCGCCTCCTCGACCCGGCCCTCGCGCACGCGGAGCCGCCGGTCGGGATGGACCGACACCGGGACGGTCGACGCGGTCGTGATCAGCGTCTGACCGGCCGGGAGCTCGGAGACGAGCGCCTCGGCGCGAGCCGGATCGAGCTCGCTGAAGACGTCGTCGAGGAGCAACACGGGCTCCGTGCCCACGACCTCGGCGCAGACCCTGTGCCCTGCGAGTCTCAGGCCGAGCGCCAGGGTGCGTTGCTCCCCCTGGGAGGAGTGTGTGCGCGCGTCGAGTCCGGCGAGGCGTAGCCGCCACTCATCCCGGTGGGGGCCGACGAGCGTGACACCTCGATCCACCTCGGCCGCGCGTCGCTCCACGAGCGCGGCACGCAGCAACGGCTCCACTTCCTCCGCGATCGGTGCCACGCTTCCCTCGGCCCACTCGGCCTCGTAGGCGGCATCGACGTCGTCGCCTTCGCCGGCGAGCCCGCGATAGGCATCGCGCACGGCGGGTAACAAGCGCCCGGTGAGACGAAGGCGACCGCGCACCAGCTCGCTACCGGCGCGCACGAGCTGCTCGTCGAACACCACCAGGGTCGACTCCGCGTCGGGCCCACGGAGACCTTGTCGCAGGAGTGCGTTCCTGTGCTTCAAGACGCGGTCGTACTCCGCCTGCACCGCCTCGTAGCGCGGCGCGACCGCGACGAGGAGATCGTCCAGGTACGCGCGACGGCCGGCAGGGCCTCCCTTCACGAGTTGCAGGTCATCCGGCGCGAAGACGGTCACGCGGAGCAGGCCCAACAGATCGCGCGCGCGTGCGAGCGGATGGCGATTCATGCGCACCCGATTCCGACCGACGGCTCGAATCTCGGCCTCCAACAGTTGTTCACGATCCGGCTCTTGCACGGTTACGCGCACGAACGCGGCATCGGTACCCGAACGAACGAGCGCGGCGTCCGGAACACCGCGAAACGAGTGCGTCGTCGCGGCCCAGCTGAGCGCCTCGAGGAGACTGGTCTTGCCCTCGCCGTTGGCGCCTGACACGACGGTCACGCCCGACGGCAGGACGAGGTCGACAACGGGGTAACAGCGAAAGTCCGTGAGCGCGAGACGCGCCACGACGCTCACGTGCCGCGTAGCTCCCGGCTAGGAGATGCGAACCGGCATGAGGAGATAGAGAAAGTCTCCGCTGTCGGTCCCCTTGAGAACCGCCGGCTTCAGTGGGTCGATCGACTCGACCGTGATCTCCGAGCCCGACGCGGCGTCGATCCCCTCCAAGAGGAACTGCGAGTTGAACGCCACGGTGAGGTCGCTGCCCTCGTACTTCGCCTCGACCATCTCGTGCGCCTCGCCGACGTCCTGCGCAACCGCAGACAACTCGAGGCCTTCGGCCGTCATGGCCAAGCGGATGGGCGCCGTGTCGCGCCCCTGCCCCACGAGTCGCACACGGTTGATGGCGGCGCTGAATTGATCGCGCGCGACGGTCAGCTTGTTCGGGTAGCCGCCCGGGATCAGCTGCTCGTAGTTCGGGAAGTCACCCTCGATCAGACGCGTGGTCACGGATGTCCGCCCGACACGGAAGACGACCTCGCGCTCTGCGAGCACGACCTCGATCTCCTCTTCCCCGAGCAACCGCTGGACCTCGCCGAGCCCCTTGCCCGCGACCAACACCTTCTGACCTTCCGGCAGCATGCTCACGCCTTGAAGGTCGCACACTGCGAGGCGGTACGAGTCGGTCGCGACCAACCGCAGACCGCCGGCCGATGCAGCCAGCAGCACGCCGGTCAGGATCGGCCGCGCGTCGTCCCGGGATGCCGCGGGAACGACCTGGCGAAGCGCCTCTGTGAGCGCGCCGGCGGCCACCTTGACTCCTGCCCCGTCCGGCTCGGTCAGACGCGGGAAGTCCGCGGCCGACAGGGTGCGCAACGACGTACGGAAACGACCCGCCTCGACTCGGGCTTCGTCGTCCGTGAACTCGACCGACACGGTTCCGGGATCGAGCTTGTGCACAATCTCCGAGAACAACCGCGCCGGCACGACCGAGCTGCCCTCGCCCTCGGCGTCCGCCGGTGCCTCCACCCGGATGGTCAGCTCGAGATCGGACCCGACGAGCTCGATACCGGACGCCGTCGGTGACACCCGCAAACCCGACAAGACAGGTAGGGCCCCCGTCCGGGACGCCACGGCCCGCTGCGCCACGGCAATGGCATCGGCCAGGGTGTCCCGTTCGCAGCGGAACTTCACCGGCAATCTCCTTCAATCCGTGCCATCGATTTCCTCAACAGTCTGGGGATCTCTGAATAGCAGTTGTAGTAGTGCGTGTGGATTGGGGACAGCGGGTCGTCCTTGCAGGTGGGAGGGGGTGAGGTTGTCCCCGCGCTTTCCACCAGGATCCCTCAAGGAGAGCTTGACGGAGAGGGTTTTGCCCAAGTCCCTCCCCATGCCGTCCGTTGATATCCCCACCCGTCCACAGGGTTATCCACTGGTCCCGAGCTTGATCCGGGCAATCAGCTCGGTGACCTGGTCGAACGTGGTGTGGCGCTCGTTCATCTGCTGCTTGATCTTCTCGACCGCGTACATGACGGTCGTGTGGTCGCGGCCGCCGAACTCCTTGGCGATCTGCGGGTAGCTGTAGCCCGTCAGCTCGCGCATGACGTACATGCCGATCTGCCGGGCGGTGACGAGAGGTCGGCGGCGGCTCTTGCCGCAGAGGTCCTCGACGGTCCAACCGAACATCTTGGCCGTCTCGTCGAGGATGAGCTGGGGAGTGATCTCGCGCGGCTGGGCCGGTGAGAGCAGATCGGCGAGGACCTGATGTGCGATCTCGTCCGTAAGCGGCGCGTCGTTCAAGGCTCGGTAGGCGTTCACGCGGAGGAGGGCGCCTTCGAGCTCGCGGACGTTGTCGTGGATGTTGCTGGCGATGAACGCGAAGACCTCGTCGGGGACGCCGTCGAGGTGCTCGGCCTCTGACTTCTTGCGCAGGATGGCCAGGCGGGTCTCGAACTCCGGGACCTGCACGTCGGTGATCAGGCCCCACTCGAAACGGCTCCGGAGGCGGTCCTCGAGGGTGGCGATGGATTTCGGGGGACGGTCGGAGGAGATGACGATCTGGCCGTCCTCGTTGTGGAGCTGGTTGAACGTATGGAAGAACTCCTCTTGAAGCTCCTGGGTCCGCTCGAGGAACTGGATGTCGTCGATCAGCAGGACGTCCAGGTCGCGGTAGCGCCGCTTGAAGGCCGGCATCGTCTTCGCCCTGATGGCATCGACGAACTCGTTCATGAAGGTCTCGGTGGACACGTAGCGGACGCGCTTGTTGCGGAAGACGGCCTTCACGTGATGGCCGATGGCGTGGAGCAGATGGGTCTTCCCGAGGCCGGCGGCGCCGTAGATGAAGAGGGGGTTGTAGGAGCGGGCCGGTGCCTCGGCGACCGACAGGGCGGCGGCGTGGGCGAAACGGTTCGAGGCGCCGATCACGAACTGGTCGAAGGTGTACCGGGGATTGAGACCTCCGGTCGCCCAGAGGCGGGAGGGCTCGTCGTCGGGAGCGGCCGGCGTCGGGAGGTCGCTCAGGGGCGTCGCCACGGGCGGTGGGACGGACGGGAGTGCCTCTTCGGGCCGGGTGTCGGTCTCCACGGTGAGCTCCACCCTGAGCTGTTGACCCGTGACGTCCCGGAGGGTGTCTGCGAGCATGCCGGTGTAGCTGGAGCGGATGCGGTCGGCGGCGAGCGAGCTCGGAACCGCGAGGGTCAGGACGTCGTCGGTCAGGCTGAGCGCGCGCACGCCTTCGAACCACAATCCCCACGTGTTCGGCGCGAGCTGGGAGCGCAGGGCTGTCGCGCCGTGCTCCCAGATCTCGGAGGCGGTGACACCCCGGTCAAATTCCACAGGTGCATCCACAGGTGTGGAGAACGTTCCTCTTGGGGCCACCGGAGGTGGCCATGAGCCGGTAAGAAAGATTCGGCCTCTCGAGTTCGGGGAAGTTCGCCTCCGAGGCCGTGACGTTGGCGAGAAGTCCGAACGTAGCACCGGGGTTTTGCGGGGAACAAGGGTCGCGTGGCATTGCGCGGCGTGCCCGGTCCCCCGCGTTGCGGTTCTTTCACGCGCCGCCGTACACTCGGTGGTTCGCCCGACTGTTTGCGGCCCCTGACCTCGGGTCTCGCGGGCGATCCTTCGCGAGGAGGCCATGCGTGAAGCGCACGTTCCAGCCGAACAACCGAAAGCGCAAGAAGCGCCACGGCTTCCGGTCCCGCATGCGAAGCCGGGGCGGTCGGGCGGTGCTGAAGGCCCGACGCCAGCGCGGCCGCACGCGCCTGTCGGCCTGATCTGGCGCGTTCGCGATCGTGCCACGTTCGCCCTCCTCGCCCGGGCGGAGCGACACGCGCGCGGTCCCGTCACGATCCGGTTCGTTCCCGGCGAATCCGGGGCTCCCCCGCGGGTGGCGTACGCCGTCGGCGGGGTCGGCAACGCCGTCGTGCGCAACCGCCTGCGGCGACGCCTGCGGGCTGCTGTGGCAGGTGCCGAGGCCGAGCTCACCGCCGGCGGGGCCTACCTGGTATCCGCTCGGCGGGAGGCGCTGACGATGCCGTTCGACGCCCTCGTCGAGGCACTCGCAGGATTGTTCAGCGCAGCCGGCGGGCACCAGTGAGCGCCGTCGTCGACGTGGCGCCTCACAGGCCGTCCGTGGCGGCACGCCTACTGATGCTGCCGATCCGGGCGTGGCGCCTCGTGAGCGTGCACCTGACGCCCCGGTGCCGCTTTCACCCGTCGTGCTCCGCATACGCGCTCGGAGCGCTCGAGCAACACGGCGCGTTCCGCGGGCTGTGGCTCGCGGTCCGCAGGCTGGGGCGCTGCCACCCTTGGGGCGGCGGCGGACTCGACCCCGTACCCCCGAACACACGTTCGCCCATGAGAGCAGGCTGACCGATGCTTGATCCCCTCTACAACGCCTTCGGCGCCGTGCTGGCGT
This sequence comes from Acidimicrobiia bacterium, assembly GCA_036498645.1. GTDB lineage: Bacteria > Actinomycetota > Acidimicrobiia > IMCC26256 > JACDBD01 > JALZAA01. Next base: position 21,301 of record DASYFC010000058.1, read on the forward strand.
TCTTCTACGCCATCATCCCGAACGAGGGCGTGGCGATCATCCTGCTGACGATCACGGTGATGCTCGTCCTGTTCCCGCTCACCGCGAAGTCGGCCCGTTCGATGCTGGCGATGCAGCGACTGCAGCCGGAGATCAAGAAGCTCCAGGCGAAGCACAAGGGCGATCGCCAGAAGCTCAACGAAGAGATGATGGTGCTCTACAAGGAGCACAAGGTGAACCCGCTCGGCGGGTGCCTGCCGCTGGTGGTGCAGTTCCCCATCTTCATCTCGCTCTTCCATGTGCTGCGCTCCACCGCGGCGACGGTGCCGATCGGGTCACAGCTCTACAAGGACATCATCGCCGCCAAGCCGAACGGTCTGACGTTCCTGGGCATGGACCTGTCGCTCAAGGCGACCGACCCCCACAGCAGTCTCTGGGCCGCGCTCCCCTACTACATCCTCGTCGGCGCGGTCTTCCTCACCGGCTACCTCCAGTCGCGTCAGAGCCAGCGCAACACCCCACCCGGCGCCAACACGCAGATGCAGATGGTCACGAAGGTGCTGCCGATCGCCTTCGGCGCGTTCTCCCTGTTCTTCCCGGCCGGGCTGGTCCTGTACTTCCTGGTTTCCAACCTGTGGCGGCTGGGCCAGCAGGAGCTGATCATGCGCAAGATCGCGCCCCGTGATCATGTGGGGAAGGGCGGCGCGATCGATGCCAAGAGCTCGCCTGCGAAACGTGAGGTGACGGCGGCACCTGCCGAGCCGGAGGAGAAGGTTGAGCCCTCGGAGGCGGCAGAACGCCCGAAGCCGGCGCCGCGGTCCAACGAGCCTGCCTCGACGGGGACGCGATCGAGCCCGCTGGGGGCCTTGCGGGACTTGTTCCGTCCGCCGTCGGACGGGAACTCGGGAAGCGGGTCGGCCGCGAAACCGGCGCAGACGAAGCAACCCGCGTCCAAGCAGTCGACGTCCAAGCAGCCGGCGGCACGACAGGGCGGATCGGCCCGCAACAGCCAGTCACGCCGCCGCCGGAGCAGCAGCAAGAAGAAGCGGAAGCGGTAGATGGAATGGGTCGAGACGACCGGTCGCACGATCGAAGAGGCGCTTGACGCAGCCCTCGACGAGCTGGGGGTCGACGAGAACGACGTCGAATACGAGGTGGTCGCCCGGCCCCGGGGCGGGCTGTTCGGACGGTTCGGCGGAGAGGCGAGGATCCGCGCCCGGGTCAAGCCGATCTCCCGGGAGAAGCCGGGGGAGCCACGGCGTCGGTCACGCCGGCGCGGCGGGTCGGGCGCACGGGAGGACGAGCGGGGACGCGACGGCAGGGCGCGAACGGGGGCTCGCCCCGGAACGCGGGGCGAAGGTACGCAGGAAAGCAGAGGGCCACGGCCGTCGAGGAATCGCCGGGGGCGCGGCCGCGGTGGGACGGGCGGTCGAAGCGAAGGCCGGCGCGAAGAGCAGGAGCGGGGAGCGACAGTGGACGAGCAAGCCGACATCTCGGTGGACGAGCAAGCCGACCAGGCGGTCGAGTTCACCCGCGGCCTGGTGGAGGCGTTCGGCGCCAAGGCGGACGTGGCCAGCCACCTCGAGGACGAGGACACGGTCCTCGTCGACGTGACGGGCGACAACCTCGGGCTCCTCGTGGGGCCGCGCGGGGCGACGCTTGCTGCCGTTGAGGAGCTCGTGCGGACCGTGGTTCAGCGCCAGACCGGGGGCCACGGCGTTCGGGTCCACGTCGACGTCGGGGGCTATCGGGCGAAGCGGCGCGAGGCGCTGTCGGAGTTCGCCCGCCAGCTCGGAGAGCGAGTCCGCGACGAGGACGCCGAGCAGGCGCTCGAACCGATGGGCGCGTCCGACCGCAAGGTCGTGCACGACGTGGTCGCCGAGATGGAGGGTGTCACCACGACGTCGGAGGGCGAGGAGCCACGCCGCCGAGTCGTGATCCGACCGGGTTGATCGGCGGGGGCGATGCTCGCCCCGGAGGTCCGCCGCCGGCTGGCGGCGCAGCTCGAGGACGCCCGCCGGCGGGGGATGGTGGGCCCGGGCCCAGTCCAGGCGCATCTCGACCATGGCGAAGCGCTGGCGGCGGCCGTCGATCCCGATTTCCGCGGTCGGTTCCTGGACCTGGGCTCGGGTGCCGGCGTTCCCGGCTTGATCCTGCTCGCGCTGTGGCCAAGGGCGACGGGGGTCCTCCTGGATGCGAGGCGACGCCGTTGCTCCTTTCTCGAATCCGCCGTCGCGGCGCTCGGCCTGGTGGATCGCGTGTCGGTGGCATGCGGTCGAGCGGAGGAACTGGCCAGAGACCAGGAGTTTCGTGGGCGTTTCGAGCTCGTCGTGGCGCGCGGGTTCGGGGTTCCGGCGACGACGGCCGAATGCGGGATCGGCTTCCTCGAACGGGGGGGCCGGCTGGCGGTGAGCGAGCCCCCGGGGGAGCCCGACCCGACGCGGTGGCCGAAGGAGGGGCTGGCGGAGCTGGGGCTGCTCGGTCCGGAGGTGCGCGGCAGTGAGGGAGCGCAAGTGGCCGTCCTGACGTCGGCGGAGCCACCGGGGGAGCGTTGGCCTCGGCGTGTGGGTGTCCCAGGGCGAAGACCGCTGTGGTGAGACGGCCCAGGGGGATCCCGAGCGGGTGTTTCCCGTGAAACAACCGGACGGACGGCGGATCGCCCGAGACGACGATTGTCCGATTCGCGGCATGTTCCCCGTGAAACGATGGGATTCCGGCCCGACCCTTGACCGGGCCGGAGGCCTCAGCCAACATGGCGCTACGCGCGCACGGGTAGACGAGTAGGGGACTGGTAATGGGCCGGGTGGACGACGAAGTGAAGCGTCGCGGCCGGCAGGCGCTCGCGTCGCTCCGCCAAGGCGCCGCGACGAGCGCCGGCGGCAGGCACGCCGAGGCGGAGGTCGAGACCGCGGTCACCGACGAGGGCGAACGCCGCCTCGATCTGCCGGCATTCGAGCCCCCGCCGCTCGAATCCGCTGACGCCCCGACCCGTCAGCTGCTGGCGCGGGCCGCCGAGGACCCGACCCCCCTGCTCCTGCCGTCGGTCCTTGCCATCGCCAACCAGAAAGGTGGCGTGGGCAAGACGACCACTGCCGTCAATCTCGGCGCCGCACTGGCGGAGGAGGGTCTCCGCGTCCTGGTCGTCGATCTCGATCCGCAGAGCAATGCCACGACAGGGCTCGGCCTCAGCGCTCGCGACCTGAGCTCGTCGGTCTACGACGTGGTCATGAACAACGCAGCCATCGAAGACTGCATCGAACCGACGAGTCTCAAGAACCTCTTCGTGGCACCGGCGACGATCGACCTCGCAGGCGCCGAGATCGAGCTCGTGCCGGCCATGAGCCGGGAGCTCAAGCTCCGCCGCGCGCTCGACGAGGTCCGCGACAACTACGACATCGCCCTGATCGACTGCCCGCCTTCTCTCGGCCTCCTCACCGTGAACGGGCTGGCGGCCGCCGACGGTGTCGTCGTGCCGATCCAATGCGAGTACTACGCGCTCGAGGGGCTCGGGCAGCTGCTCCGGAACGTCGGCCTCGTGCGCGCCAACCTGAATCCGAACCTCGACGTGCGCGGGATCGTCATGACCATGTACGACGGGCGCACCAAGCTCGCCGACCAGGTGGTCGACGAAGTGCGCGCCCATTTCGGACGGCGCGTGTACGAGACCGTCGTCCCCCGGACCGTCCGCCTCTCCGAGGCGCCGTCGTTCGGACAACCCATCATCGTGTTCGATTCCACCTCCCGGGGCGCGAAGGCGTACCGGGAACTGGCGAAAGAGGTGTGCCGTGGCGCGAAAAGGCGGTCTGGGTAAGGGGCTCGGAGCCCTGATCCCGCCGGGCGCGGCCGAAGGCCTCGGCGCCGGCGGCTACCAGGAACTTCCAGTTTCGACCATCCGGCCCAACCGGTACCAGCCGCGCGAGCACTTCGGCGAGGAGCAGCTCAGCGCGCTGGCGGATTCCATTCGCGAGGTCGGCGTGCTCCAGCCGGTGCTCGTGCGCCCCGCCGACGACGGCTACGAGCTGATCGCCGGTGAGCGCCGCTGGCGCGCCGCCCGGCGCGCCGGCCTGCAGGCGATCCCCGCGCTGATCAAGACCACCGACGACGCGTCGGCGCTCGAGCACGCGCTCGTCGAGAACGTGCACCGCGCCGACCTCAACGCGCTCGAGGAAGCCGCCGCGTACCAGCAGCTGATCGAGGACTTCCATCTCACGCACGAGCAGGTGGCGGCGCGCGTCGGACGCAGCCGCGTGGCGATCACGAACACGCTGCGACTGCTCCAGCTGCCGCCCGCGATCCAGAAGATGATCCAGGACGACACGCTGAAGGGCGGTCACGCGCGCGCGCTGCTCGGCACGCCCGACCGGGCGTTCCAGGAGCAGCTCGCGCGACGCGTCGTCAACGAAGGCCTGTCGGTACGCGCGGTGGAGGACGCCGTGCGGGCGCACGTCGGCGACGCGAAGCGCGCTCCGAGCGCGGCGACCGGCCAGCTCCGCCCGCCGGGGCTGCTCGAGCTCGAGGAGCTGCTCGGCGACTACCTCGAGACCCGCGTGAAGATCACGGTCGGGGGCAAGCAGGGCAGGATCACGGTGGACTTCGCCGACTTGGCGGACCTCGAGCGGCTGTACCGGGTCGTGACCGGCGATCGGCAGCGGCGGGCCGAGACCGGCTGACCTGCGGTTTTCCCACGCTCGGCCAGGAAATGCTTGCAGCCGCGGGAGCGTCAACTTAGAGTTGACCGATGGCACCGGCACCTTCGCTGACCGAGCTCATCCAGACCGTGAACGACCGCAGCGCCGATGAGGACGCGCTCACCCGCGTCGCGGCCGCCGCCGAGGTGTCGGGTGAGATCACCAGCACGGCCGACTTGCTGCTCGGGCACTTCGTCGACGCGGCGCGTCATGCGGGCCGGTCCTGGGCCGAGATCGGCGCCGCGCTCGGCGTGACCAAGCAGGGAGCGCAGCAGCGGTTCGTGGACCGAGATGCTGCGACTCCGGCCGCCGACGAGCACCTCCTCGTGCGGTACACGAGCCGCGCCCGCGCCGGCGTGGCGCGCGCCCGCGAGGAAGCGCTCGAGATGGGTCACAACTACGTCGGCACGGAGCACCTGCTCCTCGGCGTGCTGGTAGATCCCGCCGCCATCTCCGTCCGTGTGCTCGCCGAGCTGGGCATCCAGGTCGATCGGTTGCGCGAAGCCGTGGTCGAAGCCGCGGTGCCGCGACCGCCGAACGGCGCGGTCGCCTCCGACCTGCCTTTCACGCCGCGGGCGCGGCGGGTGCTGGACCTCTCGCGGGGTGAATCGCTCCGGCTCGGCCACAACTACATCGGGACCGAGCATCTCCTTCTCGCGCTGGTAGCCGAGCAGGATGGCATCGGCGGGCGCGTGCTCCGCGAGAACGGCGTCGACGCCGACCGCGCCCGAGCCGAAGTCGTCCGAGCGCTCACCGGCTACGTCGAGAGCGACGCGCGCTAGGTGTCGGGGGGCTCCTCGACGCCGCGTCGCACGCCGCGCACGATCGCGCGGCTGACGTCTCCGGCGCGCGCGACGACATTGCGCATCGCGGTCACGTCACCCTGGTCGACCAGCTCGCATACGACCGCGGCCATGCGCGTCTCCCGAAGGATGCCGTACGCCTTGCCGCACGGGTCCGGGGCCGTGGGCAGAACGCCGTGCAGCTCGTCTTGGACGGTGGTCGCCACGCGGTAACCGGCTTCCGAGCGGAACGTCCCCGACGAGAAGTACGTGCACAAGCAGCCTTCGTCGCCGGTGCCGGCGCGCAACGCGAGGAACAGCGCGGCGCCGAACTGGTTGGCGGCCGCGGCCGTGGTGCTGTCGTCGGAGCCCGCCGAGTCCAGCAGGGCGCCGGCCCCGGCCTCGGCGAGGCCGCGGCAGACCGCGTCGCCCAGGGCCTCGAAACCGGGCGCGGCGGTGATGAAGACGCGCTTACCGCCGAGCCCGTGTGGCCCGCGGCGCAACATCTCACGCTCGCGCACGCTGGCGACGGAACCGGCCGCGAGGGTTCCTACCCGGCGGAGCGCCGCGACGGTGGTCCAACCGCAGAAGCCGTCGGGCGCGAGGCCCACGTTGCGCTGGAACTCGGCGACCGCGTCGGCGGTCTGCTCGCCGAGGATGCCGTCCTCGCGACCGGCGTCGAACCCGAGCGAGTTCAGCTGCCGCTGGAGCTCGGTGACGTCGTCGCCGCGCAACATCGGCTGACGGAAGTACAGGGTCCGATCGCCGAGCGAGAAGCCGCTCTCGACGAGCGTGGCCCACGTCTGCGGGCCACAGAGGCCGTCGACCACGAGGCCGCGCTGCTGCTGGAACGCGCGCACGGCCGCTTCGGTGGCCGGGCCGAACTCGCCCGGTTCGTCGGACGTCGAGTCGAGGCCGAGCGCGGCGAGCCGCCGCTGAAGGTCTCGGACCGCCTCGCCCGTCTCGCCCTGCTGGAGCGCCGCCGCGGTCATGCCGCGGCGTCGCGCGCTCACGAGATGAATTCGGCGAGATCCTGAAGGAGCTGACCCTTGCCCTTGGCCCCGACGAGTCGCTTCACAGGCTCGCCCTCGTTGAACACCATCAGTGTCGGGATGCTCATCACGTTGTAGCGCATCGCCGTCTGGGGGTTGTCGTCGACGTTGAGCTTGGCGATGCGCAGCTTGCCCTTGTGCTCGGAGGCGATCTCCTCGAGCGTCGGAGCGATCATCTTGCAGGGACCACACCACTCGGCCCAGAAGTCGACGAGCACGGGCGTGTCGGCGCCCCCGACCGTCTCGTCGAAGGTGTTGTCGGAGAGGTACGTGATGTCGGCGCCCACGGGGGTCCTTTCGGCCAGGGTCGGTCGAGTGTATCTACGGCGTGAAACCACGCCGTGTCGCCGCCCATTCCGGATCGGTCACGTCCGGGCGGCGGCGTGGCGACGGGCCTCGATCCAGCGCTCGGCCTCGATCGCCGCCATGCAACCCGTTCCGGCTGCGGTCACGGCCTGGCGGAAGACGTGGTCCGCGACATCGCCGGCCGCGAACACTCCGTCGACCGACGTCAGCGTCGAGCCGGCGTGAGGGAGCACCACGTAGCCGTTCTCGTCCAGGTCGACCTGACCATCGAACAGCTTCGTGTTGGGATCGTGGCCGATGGCCACGAACAGCCCGCCGACGTCAAGCTCCGACGCATCGTCCGTGCGCGTGTCGCGCAGTTGGACGACGTCGACGGTTCCGTCGCCGCCCACGTCCGTCACGACCGAATTCCACTTGAAGTCGATCTTCGGATTCGCGAACGCGCGGTCCTGCATGATCTTCGACGCCCGCAGCTCGTCGCGGCGGTGGATCACGGTGACCCGGGAAGCGAACTTCGTCAGAAAGAGCGCTTCCTCGATGGCGCTGTCGCCGCCACCGACGACGGCGATGTCCTTCTCGCGGAAGAAGAAGCCGTCACACGTCGCGCAGGTGGACACACCGTGGCCGAGGAGGCGCGCCTCGGACGGGAGGCCGAGCATCCGGGCCGACGCCCCGGTCGCGATGATCAGCGCCTCGGAGCGATACTCCGTGCTGCCGACCCACGTGCCGAACGGCGATGCGGACAGGTCGACGCGGTCCACGTCGGCGGTCACGAACTCGGCGCCGAAGCGCTCCGCCTGCTCCCGGAACTTCATCATCAGCTCGGGGCCGAGGATTCCGTCGGGGAAGCCGGGGTAGTTCTCGACGTCGGTGGTCAGCATGAGCTGCCCGCCCGCCTCGGCACCTTCGATGACGACGGGCCTGAGATCGGCACGGGCGGCGTAGAGGGCGGCCGTCAGCCCGGCGGGGCCGGAGCCGACGATGACGAGCTCGCGTACTTCGTTCATGGGGCGGTTCCCCGGGTCATTCGGGCGGGGACACCTTTGTCCTCCGCGCCCAGCAGAACGTGCCGGCGACGACGAAGATTCCGCCGAAGACGAGGTAGGTCGCCCAGACACCGCCGGGCAGGTAGACGTCGACGAGCCGGAACAGGCCGATCGACACGATCGTCAGCGCCGTGGCGACGAAGAACGCCGTGAGCAGCCCGAACACGATGGCTCGGGTGACGTTCTGGGCGGGGGTGACCGTCTTGTCGCGGATGGTCGTGACGACCCGCTCGATGTTGTCGACCGCGTCGGTCGTCCAGTCGCTCATGGCACCCCGTCCCGTCCGAGAACCCGGCGAGCGTACCCGGCCCCGTCCCGCCGCAGGCGCCTCAGGGGCAGGTCACAGAGGCGAGAGCGCTCGGGGACGTGCCCGTCAGCGGCCCTCGACCTTGATGTCACCGATCTGGAGCTTGTCCGACTGAGGCAGCTGTGTGCACCACACGAGCACGTACTGCCCGCGCGCGTTCAGGTCGAAACGATGGACCGCCGGCAGGTTGTCCCCCGACACACGGGCCGGACCCCATGCCTGGAGCGAGCTTCCCGGCTGATCGGCCACGTAGATCGCTGCGCTCCAGCCGTCCTCCAGGGTGGTCACGGTGACCGCGGTGACGTCGTGGGCGGCGTCGAGCTGGACCCACAAGCCGACGCCCGACTTGGCGTTGCCGAAGTTGCGGTTGCTGTAGCTCTCCGTCTGCCAGGCGGTGGTGGGATCGCCGTCGATGGCGAAGTGGACGTCTTCGGGGTGCTCTCCTCCGTCTCCGGGGGGAGGATCGAAGTCGTGGGCCGCGGCGATCGGGAGGGCCTGAGTGGCAGCCGCCGCGGTGCTCGGGGCGTCGGAGCCGCCGCCGAGGTTCGTGAGGGCGTACGCCACCGCGGCGCCGGCGCCGAGGAGGACCAGGATCAGCACCAGCCACGGCCAGCGCCGCCCACGTCGGGGCGTAGCCACGGGAGCCGGCCGTGCCGGCGGCGGCGCACCCACTGCGGTCGACTCGGCGCGACCGCCGCCGGGCGCGGTAGGCGCAGCGGCCGGGCGCGGTGCCGGCGGAGGCGCGAGCGGGCCGGTCGGCGCCGTGTCGTGTCCCGGCGTCAGCGCGTCCTTCAACGCCTGCGCCGACTGGTACCGGTACTCGGGATCGCGAGCGAGGCTGCGCGCCACGACATCCTCGAGGTGGCGTGAAACCTCCGGTCGCGCAGTTCGGATCGGCTCGGGCGCGTTCGTGAGACGGGCGACGGCGGTAGCCATGTCGGAATCGCCGGCGAACGGCGCGCTGCCCGCCAACATCTCGTAGAGGATGAGGCCGAGCGCGTAGACGTCGGCGCGACCGTCGACCTTGTGGCCGTTCACCTGTTCCGGCGCGAGGTAGCGAGCGGTTCCGACCACGGTGCCGGTGCGGGTCAGGTCGTCGCCACCCGCCGCTTTCGCGATCCCGAAGTCCGTGACCTTCACGCGCCCGTCCGGCTGCACCAGCACGTTGGCCGGCTTGATGTCGCGGTGGACGAGGCCCTGACGGTGCGCGTGCTCGAGCGCGTCAGCCACTTGCGACGCGATGTCGGCAGCCTCGGGCACCGGCAACCGGCCGCGCTCGTCGATCACGCGCCGGAGCGTCGTGCCTTCGACGAGCTCCATGACGATGTACGCGGTGCCGTCGTCGTCACCGGTGTCGTACGTCGCGACGATCCCGGGGTGCGTGAGCTTGGCGGCGGCGATGGCTTCGTTGCGGAAGCGGAGGCGCAACGCGTCGTCGACGGCGAGCTGCGGCAGAAGGAGCTTGACCGCCACGCGGCGCGACAGCAGCGGATCCTCGGCGATCCACACCGTGGCCATGCCACCGCGCGCGAGCTCGCTGTCGAGGCGGTAGCGCCCTCCGAGGACGCGTCCGGCCGTGGCAGGCTCCGGCACGTCCCCCGACGCTAGTGGCTGGCTTCGCCGCGCTTGTCGCAGCCAGCGGAATCGAACGAGCTCAGGTGCGGGCCTGGAACGTGACCCCGATGACGCGGGGACCGGCGTGCGTGCCGATGACGGGGCCGATCTGCCCGACGACGATCTCGTCCTGGGGCGCCAGTGGCTCGAGCAGGTCGAGCAGCTCGTCCAGATCCGGCGCGTTGCCGTGGAGCACGGCGAGGTTCTCGAAGGGGCCTTGCTTCACTCGGTCGACCAGCAGCCGCAGCGCCTTCGAACGGGTGCGGACCTTGCCCGCTTCCTCCACCTCGCCGTCCCGGACCTCGAGGACCGGCTTGATGGCCAGCATCGAACCGAGGAGCGCCCGGGCGTTGCCGACCCGACCGCCCTTCTTGAGGAACTCGAGCGTGTCGAGCGTCCCGTACAGCTTCGAGCGGTTTCGGCGATCGGTGACGTTGGCGACGATCGATTCCAGCGAGTCTCCGTCCGCAGCTCGCCGGGCGGCGGTGAGGCACAGGCTCCCGAGGCCCATCGAGACCATGAGCGAGTCGACGACGACGACCGGGCAGTCGGCCTGGACCGCCTGCGCCGCGACCTGCGCCGACTGCATCGTCGCCGAGAGCTTGGACGACAGGTTGATGCAGATGATGCCGGTCGCGCCGTCCGCGATGAGGCGCCGGAACGCGGCCTCGAAGGCACCCGCCGACGGTGCCGACGTCTCGGGAAGGACATCCGAGTCGGCGAGGCGACGCCAGAACTCGTCGGTGCTGAGCTCCTTGCGGTCGACGAGCTCTTCCTTGCCGAAGCGGATGGTGAGCGGCACCACTTCGATGCCGTCCCGCTCGATCAGGTCGTCCGGCAGGTCGCATGCGCTGTCGGTGACGACTCGAACCCCCATGGCACCCCCTGGCCGACTCGCCGCTCTCCGACCGGCGGCGCGCCAGCATCGTTACACCGTTCGCCCCTCTCTGTCCGACGGCCCCCGCAGGGCGGCCTCGGGCGACACCGGCGGATGGAGCCCGCGGCCTCGGCGGATGCGAGGGGCGAACAACGACCAGAGATCGTCGAGCTCCCGCATGCGCAGCGCGGCCGTGACGGCGAAGTACTCGGCGAAGCCGACGGTCGCGCCCACAAGGGTCGTCCCGATCGCCACCCAGGCGTTCGACCATCCGAGTCCGCGCGCGATCATCCACGTGACGAGAGCCACGAGACCACCGGCGGCGAGCGAACGCGACAGCGTGTCGATCAACCGGCGCCCGTCGATGTAACCGAGCCGCCGTCGAAGCACGACGATCGTGAGCACCGACGCCCCGCCGTACGCGCCGGCGAACGCGACCGCGAGTCCGGGAACTCCGAACGCCTTGTACAGCGGGAACGCCAGCGCGATGTTCAGAGCGTTCTCGAAGCAGTTCAGGAAGAACGGTGTGCGCGTGTCCTGCAGCGAGTAGAACGCGCGCAACGAGAACAGATAGATGGAGAACGGCACCAGGCCCAGGGAGAACCCCGCCACCGTGTGCGCGACCACGGTGGCATCACTGCTGGAGAACGCGCCCCGCTCGAGAAGGGCGACGACCATCGGGCGCGCCAACGCGATGAAGATCGCCGAGCACGGCACGATGACGAAGGTCGTCAACCGGAGCCCGAAGGAGAGTCGGTCGCGCAGTTCGCCGATGTCGCCGCGACCCGCCGCGCTCGCCATCTCCGGCGCGAGCGTCGTCATGAGGGAGACGGCGAGCAGTCCATGAGGAAGCTGGAAGAACGCGTAGGCACTCAGGTAGATGAACGGCCCGCCGTCGCGGCCGTTGGCGAGGACGAGCACGATCCAGAGCGCGATCTGGTTCGCGACGACGTAGCCGAGCGTCCACGAGGAGAGGCGAGCCATCGCGATGACGGCGCGATGCCGCCACGCGAACACGAACCGGAGCCGGATCCGGGCCCACCGCAGGACCGCGCCGAGCGCGAGCGCCACCGCCGCGATGCCGGCGGTGGTGCCAAGGCCCAACGTGATGAGGAGTGCAGTGTCGTCGCGGACGCGGTCGAGCGTGATCGGCCCGTTGAGCAAACGAGGCAGTGACACGAAGATCGCGATGACGACGATGTTGTTGAGCATGGGGGCGAAGGCGGCCGCCGCGAACCGACGGTGCGCGTTCAACAGCGCGGTCGCGAGCGCCGTGAACCCGTAGAAGACGATCTGGGGCATGAACAGCCGCACCAGGGTCGTCGCGACCTCCTGTTGCGCGGCTCGGCTCGCGCCTTCGGCCCGCAGCGTGAACAACTGGACGATGTAGGGCGCCAGGAGCACCCCGGCGAGGGACACCGCGACGAGCACCGCGATCGCGACGGTCATGATGGCGCTGACGGCTTCGTCGTCCTCGCGCTCGACATGGCGGACGAACTGAGGGACGAGCGTTGCGGTGAGGACCCCGCCGAGCAGCAGCTCGTACAGCATGTTCGGGGTCTCGTTGGCGTAGCTGTATGTCCCGGCGAGCGCGCCGGCACCGATCGCGTAGGCGATCGCCGCGACCCGGAGGAAGCCGGTGACCCTCGATAGCGCCGTGCCGAGCCCGACGATGGCGCTGGACCGCAGCAAACGGGTCGATTGCTGGCCCGCAGCTCCAGCCGCGTCGCTCACGGGCCTGAACTACCGGAGCTCTGACCGGCGCCGGGCGTCGCGGGTGGCGACGACAACGCCGGGTGGGCCGGGGTAGCGGCGCGCCGGCGCCGGCGGCGGCGGATGTCGTGGGCCCACCACCCGGCGAGGAAGAGCACGGCCCCGACCGTGAGGAAGACCCCGACGTTGTTCACGAAGAACGTGGTGCGCACCTTCACCTCGGTCTGCTGGAGGGGCAGGGCGCCGTCGGGTGATGTCACCCTGAGCGTGAGCGGGAACGTCCCCGTGCTGCGCGTCTCGACGGTGAAGCGCTCCGTCGTGCTCCGAGGGGGCAGGTCCAAGACGCGTTGGTTCCCATCGGGGAACACGAGCTTGTCGCTCTCGAGACGCACGCGTACCCGGAGCACCTGGCCGGTTTCGTTGAGGAACGTCACGGGGATCGCGCCCTTTTCGGCGGTCAACGTGATCGTGCTGTTGACGGCCGGCACGTGGAGGCGACTCACGAACTGGGTGACGTCGGCGTCGATCCCCGCCAGCTCGGCGCGGGCGCGGGAGCGGCCTGCCGGCCCGGACCACACGGACGACAGCGACACGAGGAGTGATCTGTTGCCGGGGTCGGCGATGGGATTCGGCGGCGGCACGAGCGCGTTGAAGCCCTCGAGCTGGGTCTGGGCGTCGAGGTACTCGCGCTCCGTCACCGGCGCAGGCGGCACGGGCGACGGTGCGAGATCACGCTCGACGGGAGCGTTGCCGCTCGTCGCCGGAGGCACCGTCCCGATGAGGTCGTCGACCGTGAGCGGGTCGAGCAGCGGATGATCGGACGTCAGCCCGGCCAACGCAGACTCGAGGAGTGCGCTGGTCGCGTTCCAGTCGTCCGGCTCGAGGACGACGACCCCCCGTCGGACGTTCGGTTGCTCGAGCGCGACGACCGACAGCCCCGCGAGGAACCGCTGGGCCCGTAGGGCCGGTGGGTCGTCGCCCTCGAGGAGACGCTGCAGACCGGCGTCGGAGCCGACGGCGGTGGTCGTGGCCGGTTGATTGCGCACCGCGAAGGGTTGCGCGGGCGTGAACTGCTCGCTGCTCGGGGTGAGATCGGCGCCGTCCAGGATCACGCGGTCCACGCCGGCGTCGCGCAGGCGTGCGAGTGAAGCGTCGTTGGAGGGACGCGCGATCTCGGTTCTGGGATCGACGCGCGTCCCGAGCAACGCGCTGAGCTTGTCGGTGCCCTGCACGAGCTCGGTCCCCACCTCGTCGCTGAGCCCACTGCTCACGAGCGAGCGCACGTCGACGGGAACATAGGCGCCGGCCAGGACCTGCGACCGGCCGAGCGCGTCCCGCATCGCGTTGAGCGAGGTCGTGAGGGCGGGGTCGCCGTTGGCGAGCTGGGTCCACGACTCGAGCGTCTCGGGCCCCGGGGCGAGCGTGAGCGGAACGCCCGAGTTGGCGATTGCGATCGCGCGCCGGCCGAGGCGTCCGTCGGGTCGCAGCTGCGCCACGACGTTCGGGTCCGGCTTGCCGTCGGCCTGATACGCGGGCGGGGCCGTCATCGGCATGACCCAGCTGACCCCGAGCCGCTGACCGATGGCCGGTCCGCCGTTCGCACCGGGCGCTACGGCGACGACCGGCGTGACGAACCCGGCCAGCCGGGTCCCGTCGGGCTGGCGCAACTCGACCTCGACCGGGTACACGCCGGTGCGGCGGAGCTGGAGGGCGTTCGGGTCGCGGGGCGCGTCCTCGGCTTGGAGCGGGAAGGTGAGCGTCCGGCTGCCGTCATCGGCGGCGGGGAAGAGGTCGAGCGGGAGCTCGGCCTGGCCGAGCACTGAGCCGAGGTTCCGGCCTTCGACCGCGGCCTGGAAGCCCGACCGGGAGCTCACGGCGTCGTGCGCGGTGGCGCTGACAGTGAGGCCGGCGGCGCCCGCCGCCTGCCCCCGGACCTGGAGCCGGAGCGGGAGATTCCCGCCGACGGTGACCCAGGGCGGCTGGGAGACGAGCACGAGGCCCGGTGCGTTCGGGTTGGTGTTCGCCGTCGTGGGCGGAGGGTCGACGCCGGCACCGGCGGGCAGCGCCGCGAGCGCGAAGAGGGCGACAACCGCCAGCGCGACGACCGCAGCGCGTCTCAAAGCGTCCGCCCGAGCACGCACAGCCCGACGTGGATGCGCCGGAACCCGCACGATTCGTACAGCGAGAGCGCAGCCGTGTTGTCGAGCTGGGTGTTGACCAACGCGCGGTCGGCGGAGCGGCGGCGCAACCACCCGAGCGCGTCGGCGATGAGCGTGCGGCCGAATCCCCGATTGCGCGCGTTTGCGTGGACGGCGATGCGCTGGAGGTACCCATTTCGTCCGGACCGGCCGGTGATGGCGTAGCCGGAGATCGTGCCCGAGTCAGGTGTGATGCGGAAGCGCGTCACCGGTGTCGCGCGGAGTGCTTCGACGAGCCCGTCGTGGTCGAGGTACCAGTCGCCGTCGAAGGCGGTCGCGTCGAGGTCGAGGATCGCGGGATAGTCGTGACGGCGGGCGCGCCGCGTCGAGCCCGTCGCCGGCGGTAGCCGGTCGAGGTCGTGGGCGAGCAGGTGGAGGCGTTCCCGCACGGCGAAGCCGGCATCGACGAACGGGGCGGACTCGGCGGGGCCGAGCGCGTTCGTCACGACCGCCTTGTAACTGCGTGCCTGGACCTCTCCGAGGCAGCCCTCGATCACGGACGGGCTCGGAGGAGCATCCGTCCCCATCGTGAGGCGGGCGACGTCGGCGTCCGAGCGGAACGGCCCGATACGCGCCCAGCCGCCCCGCCAGCGGAGCGTGTGAGAGTTCAGGGGCGACATGGCGACGCGCGAGCGTAACCGTCGGCTCCGCGACGGGCGCGGCGGCCACGGCCCAGAAAACACGCCGGGTAGCGTGGGCCGCGGCGGCGGCGGCTTTGCCGACCGTCGACGCAAAGCCGGAGCTTGCGACGGCGAAAGGAGTAATGGTGCTGTTCGTCGGGGTCGATCCGCGCTTCGCCGACCACGATCCCGGCCGCGGGCACCCCGAGCGCCCTGAGCGGCTCGAAGCCGTGCACGCCGGCATCCACCAGGCGGCCCGCGACGTGGGCGCTCGTACCGACGCCCTGGTCACGCCGCTGCCGCCGCGCGACGCGACGGCCGAGGAGATCACACGGGTCCACACGCCGCGGCACGTCGAGCGGCTCGAGGCCCTGGCCGAGCACGGCGGCGGGACGATCGACCCCGACACCTCGATGTCGGCAGCGTCGTGGCCGGTGGCGGTGCGGGCGGCCGGTGCGGGCCTCGCGGCCGTCGACGCGCTCACGGGCGCGGACGGCGACGGCGCGTTCCTCGCGCTGCGACCGCCGGGCCACCACGCCCGTCCCGAGCGCGCGATGGGGTTCTGTCTGCTGAACAACGTCGCCATCAGCGCGGCCGCGCTCGCGGACCGCGGTGATCGCGTCCTGATCGTCGACTACGACGCGCACCACGGCAATGGCACGCAGGAGATCTTCTACGACGACGCGCGCGTCGCGTACGTGTCGCTCCACGAATGGCCGCTGTACCCCGGGACGGGTCGCCTCGACGAGGTCGGGGTCGACGGGGGCGTCGGCGCGACGTGCAACGTCCCGCTCCCCGCCGGTGCAACCGGCGACCTCTACCTCCGCGCGGTCGACGAGCTCGTCGCACCGTTGGCCGCGCGCCACGCGCCGGACTGGGTGCTCGTGTCGTGCGGCTTCGATGCCCACCGCGCCGACCCGCTCACCGGGCTCGGCTTGTCAGCGGGGGACTACGGCGCGCTGGCGACGCGCATGGCGCAGCTCGCGACTCGCCCCGGGCGGGTGATCGTGTTCCTCGAAGGCGGGTACGACCTCGGCGCGTTGCGCGACGGCACCGCGTCCACCGTGACGGCGCTGGCAGGCGAGACGGTGCCTCCGGTGGAGCCGCCGACCTCGGGCGGACCCGGCCGCGAGGTCGTCGACGCTGCCGCCGACCTCTGGCGCGAGGTCGCCGAGGCCCGGTCCTAGCTCCCGCTCGGCTCCGCCGGCTCGGTGTCGCCGGTCCGCTTCTCCCCGTCGCTCGACGGCTCGCGCAGCATCTCGGCCAGCCCGCCGACGGCACCGAACAACCCGCTCATCTCGGTGGGCAGGAAGATCTTCGTCGCCTGTCCGTTGGCCACCACCCGCAGCGCCTCGAGATACTTCAGAGCGAGGAGGTCGGGGGTCGGGTTGCCGTCGTGCACGGCCGAGAACACCGTCCGGGTCGCGGCCGCCTCGCCTTCGGCCACCGCCGTCTCGCGGTACTTCTCGGCGTCGGCCAGGCGCTGGATCGCCTCGGACTGGCCCTGCGCCTCCAGGATGGCGGCTTGCTTGTCGCCCTCGGCCTTCGTGATGGCTGCCTCGCGAACACCCTGGGCCTCGGTGACGACGGCGCGGCGCGTGCGCTCCGCCTGCATCTGGTGGTGCATCGACTGCACGACGTCGGGCGGCGGGTCGATCCGTTGGATCTCCACCCGCACCACCCGCACGCCCCACTTGTCGGTGGAGTCGTCGAGGATGTCGCGCAGGTGCGTGTTGATCTTGGCGCTCGACGTGAGGGCGTCGTCGAGGTCGAGGTCACCGATGAGGTTCCGCAGGTTCGTCTGCGCCAGCTTCGTGACCGCGAGCTCGAAGTTGGCGACGTTGTACATCAGCCGCTTGGCGTCGGTCGCCTCGTGGTAGATGACGGCGTACACGCTGACGACCACGTTGTCGGAGGTGATCACCTCCTGCGCTGGCACCTCGACGACCTGCTCGCGCATGTCGACCAGGTGGAGCCGGTCCACGAAGGGGACGATGATCCGCAGCCCCGGGTCGACCGTGCCCTTGTACCGGCCCAGGCGCTCGACGACGCCGCGCTGGTAGGGGCGCACGATCTTGATCGTCGTGAACGCGAGGACGAAGAGGAAGAAGGCCACAACGGCCAGGACGATGATTGCTGCCATCGGACAGCTCCTTCGCGAAGACCGTCAGCCGGACGCTGGCGGCGATCCCGGCTCGGTGCGGCCGGGTGTGGTTCCCCGAGGCGCGACGTCGATGCGCCACGGGCTGACGACGACTCTGGTGCCGGTCACGTGCGTCACGAGGACGGTGGCGCCGGCGGAGACCCCCATGCCGTTGGTGGTCTCGGCCCGCCACGTCTCGCGGTCGAGCCGTACCGTCCCGGTCGCGTGCTTGCCCGAGGGGATCTCGGTCACGACGGTGGCGGTGCGGCCCTCCCACCGGTTGGCGCCGACGGGGTGGATCTCGTCGCGGCCCTCGAGCCGGCGCCCGAGCGGAACCAGGGCGGCGATGCTGACGGCCGTCACGCCGACGAACAGCGCCCACTGGATGACGGGTCCGCCGCCCGCGAACGCCGCCACCGCCGCGGCCGCGGCGCCGATCGCGAACGACCCCATGAAGAAGAGGACGGGGGTGAAGACCTCGGCCAGGGCGAAGCCGACGACGGCGACCAACCAGATCCAGCGCCAGGTCTCAGTCGAGTTGACGTCCATGGCCGCGGCTCCTGCGGTACTGCCCCGACGGTATCGCGGTGATCGCGCTTCGAAGGTACGGGGACGCCCCGAACGGGTGAAGCTCGACGTGACTCCGAATGGTGGGGCTGGCGCAGCGGCCGGACCGCGCGGTCAGCTGGCGCGGGCACCCCGGAACGCACGCTCGAGCAGCGGCGAGCGGGCGTCGAGCAGGTCGGTGACGTCGGGATCGGGCTCCGCCGGCTCCCGGTAATCGAAGAACCGCCAGCCGCGAGGGGGGCGGAGAGAGTCGGCGTGGACCCGGCAGAGCCGGCCGGTCGCCTCGGGCTCGTCGAGCGGATGCAGCCACACCGCCTGCCGCGCGCTGTCGAATCCGATCGCCGCTGCCGCCGGTGCGTTGCAGCCAGGACGCCCGCATCCCCTCATGTAGGAAGAACGTAGAGAAGCCGACGCAGGAAGTGGTGGATGGTCGACAATGGCCTCGTGACCCGGATCCCGCCGCGCCTGCGGCCCCTCCTCGACGCGGATTCACCCGCCCAGCAGCTGGCCGGGCGCCTCGTCGCGGCCGGTCACCAGTGCTTCCTCGTCGGCGGCACCGTGCGGGACGCCCTCCTCGAGGCTCGTCCGCGGGCGCCGGAGGAGGGCGACCCCGATCTGGACCTGGCGACCGACGCCCGCCCGGACGAGGTCGAGCGCCTCGTTCGGGACTGGGCCGACCGCGTCTGGCTCCAGGGCCAGCGGTTCGGCACCGTCGGCTGCGAGAAGGACGGCGCCCGCTTCGAGATCACCAC
>DASYFC010000059.1:0-26123 GCA_036498645.1 Acidimicrobiia bacterium
GGCCCGGTGCGTGCTCTTCGTGCAGAGCCACGTGGCCGCGCACGCCGAGCTGACCTGGCTCCTCAACTGCGTGGCGACGTTCGGTGAGCTGCGCCGCATGACCCAGTTCAAGGACAAGAGCGGAGGCCAGGAGTCCGTCACCGCCGGTCTGTTCGACTACCCGGTGCTCATGGTGGCCGACATCCTCCTGTACGACACGGACGAGGTGCCGATTGGCGACGACCAGCGGCAACATCTCGAGCTCGCCCGAGACGTCGCGATCCGGTTCAACAACCGCTTCGGCGACACGTTTGTCGTCCCGACCGCTACCTTCCCGCCCGTCGGCGCCCGGATCATGGACCTGCAGAATCCGACGGCCAAGATGTCGAAGTCGGTCGACTCGCCCCAGGGCACGGTGCCGCTGCTCGACTCGCCGGCGGCCGTGGCCAAGAAGATCAAGTCGGCCGTCACCGACTCCGGCACCGAGGTCCGGTACGACCCTGCGAACAAGCCCGGGGTCTCCAACCTGCTCGAGATCCACGCCGCCGTCACCGGGCGCAGCATTCCCGACGTGGAGCGCGAGTTCGCCGAATCGGGCTACGGCGCGTTCAAGTCCGCCGTCGCCGACGCGGTGGTCGAGGCGTTGCGCCCGCTCCAAGAGGCGTACACGAAGCTCGAAGCCGACCCGGGCGAGGTCGACCGCCAGCTCGCCATCGGCGCCGACAAGGCCCGCGCCATCGCAGAGCCCGTGCTCGCCCGCGCCCGCGACGCCGCCGGTCTTCTGCCACCACCGGGTTAGCCCAGCCCCGGCGCGTCGGGTCAGAAACCCGCGCCATGTGCCGGGTTTCAGACCCAACGCGGTGGGGGCACGTGCTCACGCGTTGTCGGCGGCCTCCAGGGCCTCGGCGACCGTGATCGGCACGCCACTCGCCGGCCACCGGCCGCGCTGATGGTGGGCCCACGCCCAACGCGCCGCCTCGTCGCGCCCGCCGGCGGCCTGGATCCGTTCGGCGCCCCGCTCGTCGTGGTGGAGGTACCACGCCGCCCGCTGGCGGAAGCCGGAAGTCTGCGCCCACCGGACGACGCGGGCAGGTCCGGCGACGACCCCCATGACGGTCGCGACGCTGCGCCCGACCACGCCGAGGCCGGCGTCGAGCTTGCCGACGTCGTGGAGCAGGGCGGCGGCGAGCCAGCGTGGCTGTCCGGCGTACTCCGTGCCGGCCAGGCGCGCCTCGACGTCCTTCGCGACCCGGATCGTGTACCGCCGGTCGTGGCTCGGGAGCGACCTCCACAACCCGAGCTCGGCGGGTTCGAGGATCCCGGACACCCACGCCACGTCCCGGTCACGCGGTGGCCGCGGCGAGAGGGCGCGGACGAAACGGCGTCCGAGGTGGAGGGCCCGCGTCATCTCACGATGAAGTCGAACAGCCCGTTGATGAACGGCGAGAACAGGCGGCCGAAGAGGTTTGTCGACAAGCCGACGATCAGCAGCACGAGAATCCCGTACGGACGGAAGCGGTACCAGCCCGGCAGCCAGTTGCGTGGCAAGACGCGCTCGATGAGCGACGAGCCGTCGAGCGGCGGGACCGGCAGCAGGTTGAACAAGCCGAGGATGAGGTTCGCGAGCGCGAAGAAGAGCAGCACCTGGATAACGAGCGGCAAGTCCGCGATCCGGAACGCGTTGCCGGTGTAGGCGCCGAAGGCCGCGCGCGCCGCCAGCGCCGCCACCACCATCAACGCGAAGTTCGACAGGGGGCCGGCGAGCCCGACGAAGAGCATCTCCCGGCGCGGGTTTCTGAGCTTCCCCGGGTCCACCGGGACCGGCTTCGCCCATCCGAACGCGCCGAATCCGGTGATCGTGAGCATCGCCGGCAGGATGATGGAGCCGAACGGATCGATGTGCGCGATCGGGTTCAGGGTGAGACGTCCGGCGCGCTTCGCGGTGTCGTCACCGAAGAACAGCGCGACGACGCCGTGGCTGATCTCGTGCAGGATGATTGCCAGGAACAGGCAGGCGAAGAAGACGAGTCGCTCTTCGACCTCGGCGCTCAAATCGCGACGGTTGAGCTCAGCGGGGGCGCGACGCGCAGTTGATGCACAGTCGGGCCGCCGGCATGGCCTCGAGGCGCGCCTCGGCGATCTGGTTCCCGCACGACTCGCACCGGCCGTAAGTCCCGGCGTCGAACTTGCTCAGCGCGTCCTCGATCTCTCGGAGCGTGTCGAGCAGGGTGCCACCCAGCGCCTCGACCTCACCGCGCTCGGCGGTGACCTGTCCCGAGTCGGCGAAGCCGTCGTCGAAGTCGAGCCTGCCGCCCGGACCGACGCCCATCTGGCGCAGCTGGTCGTGCAGACGATCGCGCTCCTCTTGCAGGCGGTCGCGCAACGCCGGATTGAGCGTCTCGGCCATGGGCCAAAAGCCTACTGCCGGTCCCGGGAGGGCTCTCCGGCGAATCGCGCCCGGGGATGGGCCGCCTCGTAGACCGCCCGGAGCCGCTCCGGCGAGACCTTCGTATACACCTGGGTCGTGGAGAGGCTGGCGTGGCCGAGCAGCTCCTGCACCACCCTGATGTCGGCGCCCCGCTCGAGCATGTGCGTCGCGCACGAGTGGCGCAGCACGTGGGGCGACAGGCCCCCGCCCAGGCCGGCTCGCTCTCCCGCCGTGCGCACGATCTTCCAGCAGCTCTGCCGGCTCAGCCGGCCACCACGCGCGTTCAGGATCACGGCTTCGCCGTCGCCGCGGGCCGCGCGCCCCGGACGGACGAGCTGCGGACGGCCGGCGTCGAGGTACGCGGTCAGCGCCTCGAGGGCCGAGCGTCCGACGGGGACGATGCGCTCTTTGCTCCCCTTGCCGAGCACGCGAACCAGTCCGTCGTCGAGGTCGAGGTCGCGCCGGTCGAGGCCGACGAGCTCGCTGATGCGTGCTCCGGTCGCGTACAGCGTCTCGACGATGGCGCGGTCGCGAAGCGAACGAGGTGTGTCACCGATGACGGCGCCGAGCAGCGCCTCGACCTCGTCCTCCGTGAGCGCCTTGGGAATGCCAAGGGGCACCCGCGGCGCGCCGACATCCTCGCTCGGGTCGACGGCGAGGAACCCCTCCTCGAGGCAGAAGCGATGGAAGGAGCGGACTGCGACGAGTGCCCGGGCGATCGACGACGGCGCGTACTGCGGGCGCCCATCGTCGTCGCGCGCCGACTTCAGCTCTTCGACGTAGGCGAGGACCGTCTCCTCCCGGACCGCGCTCGGGTCGCGCTCGCCCCGCTCGCGGAGGAACTCGGCGTAGCGCCGGAGGTCGCGGCGGTACGCGGCCAGCGAGTTGACGGCGAGGCCGCGCTCGACGGTCAGCCATGTGTCGTGCTCGACGAGGAGCCGGTCCAGCAGGTCGTCCGGCGGCGCGTCGACGGCGCGGACGGTCCCGGTCATGTCCCCATGATGGCAACGGCCGGCTCCTCAGCCGCGGAACCCGTCGAACTCCCCACCCAGATAGCGCCGGGTGAGCAGGAGACCGACGATGCTCTTGGCGTCGACGATGCGACCGTCGGCGACGAGGTCGTCGACCTCGTCGATGTGGACGCGCTCGACGGTCATCGCCCGTTCCTCGGCGTTGACGGCCGCTGGTGCGTCGAGCTTCTCGACGTCGAGGGCGGCGTAGAGGTGGGTGTACTCGTCGCTGAAGCCGGGCGAGTTGAAGAACTCGCACAGCTTCACGAGCCGGCCCGGGCGACGGCCGATCTCCTCGTGCATCTCGCGAGACGCGGTCGTCTCGGGCGCTTCGCCCTCGACATCGCGCTTGCCCGCCACCACCTCGAGGAGCTCCCGGTCCGCGGCGGCCCTGTACTGGCGCACCAGCAGGACATGCTCGCGGTCGGGCTCTACGGGCACGGCCACGACCGCGCCCGGATGGTGGACCACGAGGCGCGTGAAGCGCTCGCCTTCGCCTTCGACGTCGAGCTCGGCGAGCCGGATGAAGCCGGTGTCGACGACGCTGTGGGAGCCCAGGATGCGGAACGGGCTCAAGAGGCGGCCGCCGGGCGCGCCGGCTCGGCCTCCATGGGCAGCCGTGGCGCGCGTCCCTCGGCCCGGTCACGCGCCGCCGCCACGAACGCGGCGAACAGCGGGTGTGGACGGTCGGGACGGCTCTTGAACTCGGGGTGCGCCTGGGTGGCGACGAAGAACGGGTGCAGGGTGGTTTGCAGCTCGATGAACTCCACGAGACGGTTGTCGGGCGAGGTGCCCGCGAAGACCATGCCGGCGTCCTCGAGCGGGCGGCGGTACTTGTTGTTGAGCTCGTAGCGGTGCCGGTGCCGCTCGTACACGACCTCTTGCCCGTAGGCGCGCTGGACGAGCGTGCCGTCGTGGAGCTTGGCGGGGTACGCGCCGAGGCGCATCGTGCCGCCGAGGTCGACCACCTCACGCTGCTCGTCCATGAGGTCGATGACGGGATGGGGAGAGTGCGGGTCGAACTCGCTCGAGTTGGCGCCGGACAAGCCACAGACGTCGCGCGCGAACTCGATGACCGCGCAGTGGAGGCCCAGACACAGGCCGAGGAACGGCAGGCGGTGCTCCCGGGCGAAGCGAGCAGCGGCGATCTTGCCTTCGATGCCCCGGAACCCGAATCCGCCCGGGATCACGATCCCGTCGAGGTCCTTGAGCCGCCCTTCGGCGAGCAGGCCCTCGGCGTCGTCCGAGGCGATCCAGTCGATCAGCACCCGCCCCGAGCACGCGTAGCCGCCGTGGCGGAGCGCCTCGGCGACGGACAGGTAGGCGTCGGGAAGGTTCACGTACTTGCCGACCAGGCCGATGCGCACTTCCTGATCGGCAGCGCCGACGCGATGCACGAGGTCGCGCCACTCGCCGAGGACCGGAGCCTCGCGCTCGAGATGCAGCACCTGGCAGACGTAGTCGTCGAGGCCCTCGTCGTGGAGCACCAGCGGGATCTCGTAGAGGCTCTCGGCGTCGACCGCGGAGACGATGCCCGCCTCGGGAACGTCGCACAGCTGCGAGATCTTCTCCTTGAGCCGCGTCGGGATGGGCCGGTCCGACCGGCACACGATGGCGTCGGGCTGGATGCCGCGGCTGCGCAGCTCGGTGACCGAGTGCTGCGTCGGCTTCGTCTTCTGCTCACCGGAGGGCCCGATGAACGGCACCAGCGTCACGTGCACGTAGAAGACGTTCTCGCGGCCCACGTCCTTGCGGAACTGTCGGACCGCCTCGAGGAACGGGAGGATCTCGATGTCGCCGACGGTCCCGCCGATCTCGGTGATCACGACGTCGACCTCGTCGTCGGCGAGGCGGACGATCCGTTCCTTGATCTCGTCGGTGATGTGCGGGATGACCTGGACCGTCTGGCCGAGGTACGCGCCCCGGCGCTCCTTGGCCAGGACCTCCTGGTAGATCGAGCCCGTAGTTGCGTTCGACTTCTTCGTGAGCGGGACGTCCACGAATCGCTCGTAGTGCCCGAGGTCGAGGTCGGTCTCGCCGCCGTCGTCGGTGACGAAGACCTCCCCGTGCTGGAACGGGTTCATCGTGCCCGGGTCGACGTTGATATACGGGTCGAGCTTCTGCATCGTGACCCGCAGCCCCCGGCTCTTCAGCAGCCGCCCGAGCGACGAGGCGGTCAGCCCCTTCCCGAGGCTCGACGCCACGCCCCCGGTCACGAAGATGTGCTTGGCCACGACCACCCCCACCTCATGAGACCCGATTCCCGGCGCGCGTCACCGTCAGGACAAATCTGTCGGAGGGCATCCAGGGACACCGCCGAACTTACCACCTGGCGCCGCGGAAAAACGCGGATGGCGCGGTAACTTCCGCTCGTGGCAAGACCGGTAGTGGCGGAACGTGCACGCGCCGCCGCTGACCGGCGGGCGTGGTGGATCGACGCCGCGGTGCTGGCCGCCATCGCCGTCCTGTTGCGCATCCCGGCCTTCGTCGCGAGCCGCCACCTGACGTATGACGACGGCTTCTTCGGGTTGTCGGCGATCGAGATGCGCGACGGCGTCGTCCCGTTCCGAGACCTGTTCTCGCCCCAGGGCCCCCTGCACCTCCCGCTGCTGTACGTGGCCGACCTCGTCGGGCTCCGGACGGCGAACGCGCCCCGCGTCCTGCCGCTCGTCGCCGGCGCGGCGGTCACCGTTGTCACGTACGCCGCCGGGCGACGCATCACGTCCCGGTATGGAGCGATCGTCGCCGCCCTGCTCGTCACGACCAGCGGATCGATCCTCTGGACGACTGCCGGCATCGCGTCGGACGGGCCCGCCCTCGCGTTCGCGATCGGGGCGGTAGTCGTCTCGTTCGGCTACGCCCAGACGCCGTCGAGCTCTCGCGCCGTCGCCGCCGGAGCGCTGTTCGGCGCAGGCGTCGTCGCCAAGGCCCTGGCGGGACCGGCAGGACTGGCGGTCGCCCTGCTGTTGCTCTCCCGCCGGCGTCCTCGCGATCTGGCCTACGCCGCCGGCGCGGCCGTCGTGGTCGTGCTCGGCGCGGCCCTCCCCTGGGGTCTCGGGCGCGTCTGGGACCAGTCCGTCGTATACAACCGCGACGCGTCACGGGTGACGTCGTACCCGGGTGCGGTGACGAAGGCCTTGCACACGCTCGTCGACCGCGACCCGATCGTGCTCGTCGCCGCCGGCCTCGCCGTGGTGATGCTCGTCCTCGCCCGCATCGGATGGGTGCGCGTCGCCGGCTCCGACTCCCCCACCAACGAGCCTTTGCTGTTCCGTCCTGCTTCCGTGCTCGCGCTCTGGTTGGCGGCGCAGTTCGCGCTGCTCGTCTACGAGCCGGCGTTCTGGCGACCGCACGTTGCCTTCCTCATCGCGCCGCTGGCGTTGCTCGTCGCGCTGCGACCGCCGCCCGTGATCGCTCTCGTGATCGGCGCGGCCGTCGTCATGCCGTCGTACTGGAGCAACGTCCATTCGATGCTATGGCCGGACCCGTACAGCCGTTCCGAGCAAGCGGCCGTCGACGCGCTGCACGGTCTTCCGGCCGGCAGCCTCGCCATCAGCGACGAGCCGGGCCTCCTGTGGCGCGCCGACCGGCTGACCGTCCCGTACTTCGACGACTCGTCCATCAAACGGATCGAGGAGGGCCAGATCACGGCCGTGAAGCTCCAGAACGCGGCCGCAAAACCGAACGTGTGCGGTGTGCTCGTGTGGACGTCGCGCTACGGGAACCTCGATCTCGGCCCACGTCTCGCCCAAGTCGGCTACGAGGTCACAGCCCGCTACGGCGGCCCTCGCGTCCTGTACGAGAGACGCGCGTGCCGTCCGTGACGCCGGCTCGCGTCACGCGTGGCGACGCTCGGGCCGCTGCCCGAGGCGGTCGAAGGCGCGCAGCGGAGGCACGCGTTCGATCACGCGGCTGAACGACACGATCTCGGCCAGCACGTTCAGCACGATCAACACGACGAGGATGCTGGTCCGCGCTTCCTTCCCGAGGCCGAGGACGACACCGAGACCGAGCACGGCACCGATGACGTTGGCGCCGGTGTCGCCGAGCATGAGGCGCTCCCTGAGGTCGTCGGGAAGGAGCGCGAGGGCGGCGCCCATGACGGGTGCGATGGCGACGCCGATCGCGTCAGTGCCGAGCGCGACCGCGAGCGGGATGTACAGGACCCAGGACACCTTGATGAGACGTCCGGGGGCGAGATCGAGCAGGTTGGCGAAGTTCGCGGCCAGCGCGATCAGGACCGCGTCGGTGATCAGCCTCCGCCCGCTCGCGAAGCCCGGCGTCGCGACGAGCACGACCGCGACGCCCGCCCCACCGAACAACTTGATGAATCCGGTGGTGAGGCGGCCCTGGCTCAGGGCGCGCACATGGCCGCGGAAGCCCCGGTCCCCGCTGACGCCGAGGAGGTCGTCCACGAATCCGAGGAAGCCGAACCCGAACGCGGCGAACAGGACGAGGCTTCGGGACAAGGTGAGGCCGGGTTCGTCCCCCAGGCCCGCCGCGCCGGCGATCGCGCGCCCGGCTTCGATGACGAGCACCGCGAGCACGATGATGATCCCACCGGCGGTCGGCAGCGGAACGCCGCGGTAGTTGGTCCGCTGGAGCGCCGGGAGCCGCAGCATGTCGCGGCCCGCGATGCGGAGGAACCACGCCGTGACGACGCCGACGACGATGCCGACGAGGACGCTCACGCGCGCGTGACCGCCGCCGGAGCCGGTTCGACCTCCGGCGGCACGGGCTGAGTGGGCGGGACGCGGCGGTACGCGAGGACCAGGAGGACGACGATGACTGGAGTCAGGACGCTGAGCATCATGCCCGGGATCGCGATTCCCGAGTCGTTGGCAGCGAACCCGAGAGTGGCGACGATCGCGAACCCGACGTACGAGGCGCGCAGCTCCGGCACCCAGTCGACGATCGCCTGGAGTCGGTCGCGCCGTTTCGAATACGCGTAGGCGAGGAAACCGAGCACCGCCAGCACTACGAGCAGCCACGTGGAGCCGAGAAGCACCGAGAGGTTGGCGTAGATCTTGCGCTCGATCACCGTCGAAAAGCCGGACCAGCCACGCGAGTGTGTGGTCTCGAACAAGCGGCCGAGATGCGTCTGCTTGTCGGACGGACGGGTCAGGTCGAAGAGGCCGAAGGCCACGAGCGCGATGACCGCGGCGAGAAGACCGACCACGGCGGTGCGGAGGCGGATCTGCAACCCGAGCAGGAGGTACGCGGTCGCCGCGTAGGCGGGGAGGATCGACAGGATGCCGCCGACGTCCGAGCCCCACATCGGCGCGCCGTCGACGACGAACACCACTGCGAGCACGGCGATCGCCGTCCAAACGCCGCGCCGGCCACCGATCCGATGCGCCAGCAGCCCGGCCAGGAGCACGGCCGCCGAGGCGAGCGCGGAGTATGCGAGGTTCCCGTACCCGCTGAATCGAGCCGCGAGGAGGGGCGAGTACCCGAGCGGATTGCTGAGCTGCAATGGAGCACCGAAGAGCACGTCGACGACGAGAACCGCGACGATCAGTCCCAACGCGAGGATCAGTGACGTGAGAGCGTGGCGGCGGCCCGCGAACCGATAGAGCACGGCGAACCCGAGCGATGCCGCCGCGAGCGCGCCGAAATAGGCGAGGCTTCCGTAATCCTGGAAGGGCACGAGCTGGGCGAGCAACACCGCGGCGATGAACCCGAGGGCGGCGAGGCCCGAGAGGTGCAGCACCGTGCCGAGGCGTCGCAGATCGGGGCGGGCGAGCCACACCAGGGCGCCGAGCACGAGCGCGATCTGGATGACCACGAACACGACCGCCACGACGCTGACGACCTCGTCGCGGAAGGTGGCGGCGGCGTTGGCGTCCACGATCCCGGCGCGCCGCTGGGCCGCCGATCCACCCTCGTCGCGGATCTCGAACGGGCGACCCTCCATCGAGTCCGGCGCCGTGAGCCCGATCCGGTCGAGGATCGTGGGCGCGATGTCGACGATCTGCACGAAGCCGGGTCGGCGTGTGGTGCCCGTTCGGAGCAGCCCGGGTTGCACGCCCGGGGCCCGCAACGCGGCGACGGTGAGCTGCACCTTGCGGGCGGGATGGACCGGTCCGACGACCATCACGGCGTCATTTTTCGGATCCACCTCGCGGAGTAGTCCGCCGACGAGCTGGTCCGTGCGCCGGAGGGCCTGATCGAGCAGCCGGGCGCGCTGGCGCGACGTGGCGAACGGGCGGTACGCGTCCTCGCGAACGAGGTCGGAAGCCTCGACGAGCGCGACCGTGTGCGGCTTCCAGACGTCGCGAAACGCACTGAGTACGGCGTTGTTGTCGTACCGCAGACCGAACGGCGCCCGGGCGTCCGGGACGAGGAGCTCGGGACCGACCGCGCCCGCGGGCACCTGTCCGTCGGAGCCCATGAGGCCGGATACCGCCTGACGGCGGTAGTACCCGCTGATCAGCTGCTCCGTGTCTTCGCCGTCTCCGTTCGCGATCACCGCTCTCGACCAGTCCGAGCTCGCCAGCTTGTCGCCGAGCGCACCGATCTCGGCGTCGAAGAGCTGCGACTTGTTCTTGTCGACGATCCCGCCAATCCCCAGATTTACGAGGCCACTGGAGACCGTTCTCCCGGTCCGGCGCTCGAACACCTGGCCGGCGGTGGTGCCGGCGAAGGGCTCGCCGACCTCGAAGCCTTCGCCGTCGGTCTCGATCTCGGTTCCGACCGAGCGCGTTCCCGCGCCCAGCGTCACGTACCCGTCGGCGAGCGTCGTATGCCGGTCGATCGTCCGGGTCGTGAGACCGCCGATGGCGGAGCTGTCGAGCAACCGGGTCAGGTTCGGGAGCTCATGCACGCGATCCTGGATGTCCTGCCACGTCACGCCGGGGAGAGAGATGACGAGCAGCCGGCGCGCCTTCGGCTTCGCGGTGTCCGCCGCCGCGGTCCCCGACGTCGCGGCGACGAGGAGCGGCACTGCCAGCGCAGCGACGACTGCCGCCGCTGCGACGCGCTTCACGCCTCGACCTCGGCGCTGTCCGGCTCGAGATCGGGCACGTCCGGTTCCTCGATCCGGCGGCGCTCCATGCGCCCTCCGGTCACCCGGACGCCGAGGAGATACAGCACTCCGCCGGCGGCCACGATCCCCGTGCACATCAGCGCGTTGGCGACGCGGCCGGAAGGATGGAGGACGGATACGACCCACCATCCCGCTCCGCCGATCACCACCGACAGCGCTACGGCGCGAGGGAGCGCTCGGGGCACGATCGCATGGCCGGTTCGACGAGACAGGCCGACGCCCAGCACCAGCGCGCCGGCCGTGTACGCGATCGTGTGGCCGATTCCGAGCGCGGCGACCCGAGCCGCGCCCTCGGTCAGCAGCACGCCGACGCCCATTGCGACGACCCCGCCGACCCCGGTGATCAAGGCGACGACGGCCGGTGTCCGGCTGTCGCCGAGCGCGTAGTACGCGCGGGCGAGAGTGAGAAACGCGCTGTACGCGAACAGCCCGATCGCCAGCGACGCGACCCCGGCTGCGAGGAGCGCGACACCGTTCTCGGCCGCCTCGCCGAACGCGAACACTGTCATGCCGGGCCGGGCGAGCACGATCATCGCCGCCGACACGGGCACGATGAGCATCGCCATCGCGTCGAGCGCCCAACGCAGGGAGCCTGCGAATGCGTCGTAGTCGTTTCGCGCCGCGTCGAGCGACAGCTCGTTGTGGATCGCGGTATGGATGGGCTGGGCGATCACGCCGTACGGCGCAAGGAAGAACACCCACGCGACCTGGTACGCCACCGTCCCGCCCTCGACCGAGTTGCCGAGCACGATCGCGGCGCCCAACAGCAGACCGATCTCGGCGTGCTGGAGGATCGCCCATCCCGACAGCCCCAGGAGCCGGTTCACCGCCGGATCGCGACGCGCGAGGCGCGGTCGCAACCGGAAGCCGGTCCGGTGCAACGCGATGCTCGGCACCGCGACGAAGGCGGCGACGCCGAGCGTTCCGCTCAGCGCCAGGGTGAGCTTCTCGGCCAGCGTGAGATCGAGGCTCGTCTTGTCGCCGGTCAGGACGCGGAACATCACCAGACCGGCCACGATGAGGACCGTGTTCCCGATGGGTGCGATCGCGGTGATGACGAACCGGCGCTTGGCGTACAGGACTGCGATGGCGACGGTGCCGATCGCGTAGAGCACCACTTGCGGCACGAAGAACCGGAGGAGGAACGTGGCCAGGCTCTCCTGCTGCGCCGCGATCGATGGGTCGCTGACCCCGCTGGCCAGGAGGTGGGCGAGCCACGGCGCCGCGACGACGCCCACGACCGTCACCGCGCCGAGGACGATCAACGCGATTCCCAGCACGCTGCCGGCGAGGCGTTCCGCCTCCGGTTCCTCGGAACGGTCGAGCAGGTCGACGAGCGTGGGCACGAGGACAGCCGACAGCGCGCCCGCCGCAAGCAGCTCGAACAGCACGTTCGACACGTAGTTCGACGACGTGAACGTGTTGCCGAGGTACGTGGTGCCGAGGATCGCCGCGATCGCCAGGACGCGGGCGAAGCCGATCACCCTCGAGGCCCCGGCGGCCACCCCCATGCCCGCCGCCGATCGCGAGACCGACCGCGCGCCCGCTACTGGTTCGGCCATTCCGGCGCGCTCTTCGCCGCCCCCGTCCCGTACCCGTACTGGCCGACCACATTGCGGCTCATGTCGGCAAGTGCAAGCACGGAGGCGACGCGTCCTTCGACGAGGTCGAGGTCGTCGACGGTGGAGACGGCCTGCTTGAGGGCGTCGCTCTCGCGAATGGGAGCCAGCGTCGCACCGCGCTTCGGACCCTTGTCCTTCTGGGCGAAGACGTCGCCGACGACGAGCCGCAGCCGGTTCGCGACGAGCGCATTGCCGAGCGGCGCGAGGACCTCGTTGCCGTTGACTTGACCGTTGGTCCCGTTGATCAGCAGCACCGCGACATCGCCGCCCGAGAGCGAGGCCGGCGAGAAGCCGTCGCCTTGGTTCCCAACCGGCTCGAAGCTGACGAATCCGGCGTCGGCCAGCGCGGCGAGGAGATCACGTCCGTTCGCGGCCGCACCCGCGCCCGTCGCAACGCGGCTCGCGATCGCGTTCCATGCCTCGTCCCGTGTCGCCTTGGCGTTCTGCCCCGTCTTCCCGAGCAGCTCGTCGAGTTGCCGCACCGTGTCGGCGTCGGACAGCGCGAGCTTCCCCTCGAGCCAGATGATCCCCGGCGCCCGTGCCCCGGCCTGCTGCGCAAGGGCG
The DNA here is from genome assembly GCA_036498645.1 of Acidimicrobiia bacterium. Taxonomy (GTDB): domain Bacteria; phylum Actinomycetota; class Acidimicrobiia; order IMCC26256; family JACDBD01; genus JALZAA01. The sequence goes on from DASYFC010000059.1 coordinate 12,652, forward strand.
ACCGTCTGCTTGACTGCGTCCGCGTCGACGCCGCGCGTCGCGATCGTGGCGAGCGTGGTTCCGTCGAGGCGCCCCGCGACCGCGAAGTCCTTCGTGCCGTCGATGTAGCCGTTGAGCTGACCGACCTGACCGCGCAGCTGGTCGCTCTCCGTCTTGCGGGCGTTGGCGTTCTTCTCGACCGTGTCGATCCGGCTGTTCAGACGGTCCACGATCGCCCGGTTCACGACCGTCGCGCCCATCACGACGCCGAGCGCGAGCGCGAGAAAGACGGCGATGAGCGACACGATGTGGAACCGGAAGTTGATCATGCGATCAGAACGTGTCGGAGATCGAGAACCAGAGGTCGCGCAGAGTCAGCTCGAGTCCCCGCAGGAAGACGTGAATGGGCTCCGACACGATGCTGACCACGACGATGGCAACGATCGCAGATGCGACCAGCAGCGCGATGTCGCGACGCCTCACGCGTCCCTCGTAGAGGCGGCTCACGCCCTTGGCGTCGACGAGCGCGGGGCCGAGCCGGAGCCGGGTCAGAAACGTCGAAGACATGCCTCTTCGGCCCTTGTCGAGGAACTCCACCATCGAGGCGTGCGTGCCGACGGCCACGATCAGCTGCGCGCCGGCTTCGTACGCCAGCAGCATGGCGACGTCCTCGCTGGTCCCGTCGACGACGAACTCGTGATACGGGACGCCCCAGGTCTGCAACGCCTCTCGACCCGGCGCGCGCCCGTCGACATGCACGTGGTGGATGAGCTCGGCGCCGGTGCCCAGGGCCCTTTCCGACACCGAGTCGAAGTCGCCGATGATGATGTCGGGCTTCAGCCGCATCTCGAGCAGTGCATCGGCGCCGCCGTCGACCCCGATCAGCACCGGCTGGTATTCGCGGATGTACGGGCGGAGGGCAGCGAGGTCGGTTCGGTAGTCGTGGCCCCGCACGACGACGAGCGCGTGGCGGCCGCGGAACTGCGTCTTGAGCGGCGGCAGGTCGACGGGCTCGAACGTCAGCTTCGCTTCGCGCTGGATGTACTCGAGGGTGTTCACGGCGAACCGCTCGAGCTCCCCGCCGATCGCGGCGCGGGCCGCGTCCATGGCGGCTCGGATCTCCTCGGCCGAAAGCAGGTCGCCGGTGGCGATCACCTCTTCGCCGCGCCAGATCTGGGCGCCGTCGACGCGGATCTGCTCGCCCTCGTGCAGGCGGTCGAGCACGTCCTCACCGGCTCGGTCGACGAGAGGGATGCCGGCCTGCACCACCCGGATCGGACCACCGTTCGGATACCGCCCCGAGATCGATTCACCCGCGTTCACGACCGCAGCCACCCTCTTCTCGACGAGCCCGTCGGCGGCGACGCGGTCGAGATCCCGGTGGTTGATCACGGCGATGTCGCCCGGCTGGAGACGCTTGATGAGGTCTTTGGTCCGGCGGTCGATTCGTGCCGCGCCGATCACGGTCGCCGTCGGGCGCGTACTACGCCGGGCCATGGGCCCTCGCCCGCTTGAAGCTCTCGCCCGCGTCGAGCAGCTCGGCGGCGTGACTGCGAGCGTGGGTGGACTCGCCGACCCCCGCGAGCATCCGCGACAGCTCCCGGATCCGCTCCTCGCCGACCACTGTCTCGGCGCTCGCCACCGTGCGCTTCCCCTGCTCACGCTTCTCGACCACGACCTGCGCGTCCGCGTAGGCCGCCACCTGCGCGAGGTGCGTCACGACCAGCACCTGGTGGGCACCGGCGAGGTCGGCGAGCAGATGGCCCACCGCCGCTCCCGCCTCACCCCCGATGCCGGCGTCGACCTCGTCGAACACCAGCGTGGGCGGCGCTTCCGAGAGCACCACGCGCGCTGCCAGCATCGCACGTGAGAGCTCTCCACCCGACGCGACCTTGCCGAGGGGTCGGGGCGGCTCGCCCGGATTGGCTGAGATGAGGAAGGTGACCCGGTCGGCGCCGTCGTCGCTCGGCTCCCCCGCTTCGACCACGACCTCGAAGGCCGCGGCCGGCATCGCAAGCTCGCGCAGGTGCGGCGTGACCGCCTCCGCGAGGGAGCCTGCACCCGCCTGCCGAGCCCGGGACAACTCCGTGGCGGCCTCCACGGCCTGCGCCCGGGTCGCCTCACGCGCCTGCTCGAGCTCGGCGGCGCGGGCCTCATAGCTCTCGAGCTCCACCAGCCTCCGGCGGGCCTCACCCGCATACGCGCGCACGTCTGCCAGCGTCTCGCCGTACTTCCGCGTGAGCTCGCGGAGCAGCCTCCGCCGCGCCCGGACCTCCTCGAGTCGCTGGGGATCGTCCTCCACGGTGTCGCGCGCGACGCGCAGCTCGTGTCCGAGCTCGGCCAGCTCGGCCTGCGTGGCGCGGAGTCGCTCGGCGAGCTCCGCGAACGGGCCTCGGCCCGCCAGCGCGGCCGCGGCCGCGCCGACGGTGTCGAGCGCCGGTCCCTCGACGGCCCCGTACGCGGCTGCCAACGCTTCGCGATGCGACAGGGCGTCGGCGAGGAGCGCCTCTTCCGCCTCGAGCGCGACCTCCTCGGTGTCGTCGTCGAGGCCGGCGGCGTCGATCTCGCTGATCTGGAAGCGCAACAGGTCGAGCTCGCGAGCGCGGGCCCGGTCGTCGCCTCCGAGCCCCGCGAGCTCGGCGTCGATGCGTCGGATCTCGGCCCGGGCGGCGCGGTGCGCGGCGAGCGGATCAGTCGCCGGCGGGCCCGCGAATCGATCGAGCGCGGCGCGCTGGATCGCCGGCGCCAGGAGGGATTGATGCGCGTGCTGGCCGTGGAGGTCGACGAGACGGGCGCCCACCTCGGCGAGCTCGCCGACGGTTGCGAGCCGCCCGTCGACGTAAGCACGGCTGCGCCCGTCCAGCGGCACCACGCGCGCCAGGACGACCTCGTCGCCGGCGTCCGCGTCCACGAATCGACCCTCGACGCGCGCTTCGGACGCGCCGTCCCGGACGAGCGTCGTGTCGGCCCGACCGCCGACGAGGAGCTCGACCGCCTCGACGAGCAGGGTCTTGCCGGCGCCGGTCTCGCCCGTGATCGCGGTGAGGCCGGGACCGAGCACGAGCGTGAGATCGACGACGATTCCGAGGTCGGCAACGTGAAGCTCGGTCAGCACCGCAGGAACGTTCTTACCGGTCGGCGAGGCCGAACTTGGCCTTCAGGATCTGGTGGAAGTCGCGCGGGTTGAACGTCACGATGCGCGCCGGTCGCGGGCCCCCCGTGCACGTGACCTCGTCTCCCGGCTCGAGCGTCCCGAGCACGCGCCCGTCGAGGGTGAGGACCGCCCTCCGCTCGTCGATGACGACGAAGCGGATCTCTTCGTCGGCGCCGAGCACGAGCGCGCGGTCGAACAGCATGTGCGGAGACACGGGTGTCAAGAGCAGGCAACGGTGGTCGGGCGAGACGATCGGCCCGCGCGCGGAGAACGAGTAGGCGGTCGACCCGGTCGGTGTCGACACGATCACGCCGTCGGCGGCATAGGGAGTGAAGAACGTGCCGTTGATGAGCACGTCGAGCCGGACCAGGCGTCCGCTCTGCACCTTCTCCAGCACGGCCTCGTTCAGTGCCCACCAACGCCCCGATGCCGGCCCGCTGGTCTCCACGTTCACCTGGACGACGGTGCGCTCGGCGACGTCGTACTCCCCTGCCAGCAGCTTCTCGAGCGCGTGTTTGATCGCTTCGGGGTCGGGATCGACCTCGGTGAGATAGCCGAGGTCGCCGACGTTGACTCCGAGTACGGGCACCCCGGCTTCGTAGACCATGTCGACCGTGCGCAGCATGGTGCCGTCGCCGCCGAGCGAGACGACGACGTCGAGCCCCTTGGCGAACTCGGACTGAGGGCACGCGAGGTGTTCGAGGCCGCACGGACCGGCGTCGTCCTCCGGCACGCGCACCGATACGCCCTGATCGGCGAGCCATTTCGCCGCTTGCCCCGCCAGTTCGTGCGCGAGCGCGCGCTCCCGGTGCGGGACCAGCCCGACCGTGCGGATGGCGCTCGTCACGAGTGCGCTCCCATGTGCGCACGGTCGACCGCGGCATCCAGTGCGTCGTCACCGACGATCGGGCGGCTGTCCGTACGGCCGTGGAAGAAGAACTCGACGTTGCCGTCGGCGCCCCGCAGCGGTGACGGCATCGCCGATACCGCGTCGATGCCCGCGGCAGCAAGGCCGTCGCGTACGCGGCGGAGCACCGATCGATGCACTGATGTGTCCCGGACCACGCCACCCTTCCCGACGTCGCGGCGACCGGCTTCGAACTGCGGCTTCACGAGCAGCACGAGGTCGGCATCGGCCGTCACGCATCGGGCCAGCGCAGGCGCGCATACCGTCAGCGAGATGAACGAGAGATCGGCGGTGCACAGATCGACCCGCCCGCCGATGTCGTCCGACGTGAGGTGGCGGACGTTCGTCCGCTCGAGGACGGTCACGCGTGAATCCGTCCGCAGCGACCAGGCCAGCTGACCGCGGCCGACGTCCACTGCCACGACGTGCGCCGCTCCCGCCTGTAACAGGCAATCGGTGAACCCGCCCGTCGACGCGCCGGCGTCGAGCGCTCGCCGGTCGGTGACGTCCACGTCGAAGCAATCGATCGCGGCCGCGAGCTTCTCGCCACCGCGCGACACGAATCTCGGGCCTTCACCGCTGATGCTGATCGGCTCGTCGGCCGCGACGCGCCTCGCCGCGGATCGCGCCGGAAGCCCGCCGACGAGCACACGTCCCGCACCGATCTCCTCGAGCGCTCGCTGCCGGCTTGCGGTGAGACCGCGTCGCACCAGTTCGGCATCGAGTCGGCGGCGCACAGCGCGCGCAGATTACCCGCCGTGGGGCTTTCGCGGTGGACCGGTATCGTGCGATCGCCATGGTCATCCCGTTGCACGACGACAATCCCACCCAGCGGTTCCCGTTCGTCACCGTGGCGATCATCGCTCTGAACGTCCTCGTGTACCTGTTCATCCAGCCGCACAGTGGCGTCGATTCGCGTCTCGGTACCTCACGCGACACCGCGTTCACGCTCGAGCACGCCGCGATCCCGTGCGAGCTTCGTCAGGGACAGCCGGCCACGGTGCGGGAGCTCAATACCGGCAGCTGCAACGCGGCACAGCGAGTCGACTCACCGGAGGTGTTCCCGGGCAAGAACGTCTGGTTCGCCGTCTTCGCGACCATGTTCCTGCACGGCTCGATCCTGCACATCGCCGGCAACATGCTGTTCCTGTGGGTCTTCGGAAACAACGTCGAGGATCACCTCGGTCACATCGGCTTCACGGTCTTCTATTTCGTGGTCGGCGTAGCCGCGATGGCCGCGCATTACCTCGCCGATCCGGGCTCGACGCAGCCTGTCATCGGTGCGTCCGGAGCGATCGCGGGTGTGATGGGCGCGTACCTGGTCTTCTGGCCGCGCGCGCGCGTGTTGAGTGTCATCGCCCTCCTGTTCTTCTTGCCCGTCTATCTGCCCGCCGCAGTCCTGCTCGCGATCTGGTTCGGGTCGCAATTCCTGACCGGCTTCAACCCGAACTCGGGCGTGGCGTGGGTTGCGCACGTCGGGGGGTTCGTCGCCGGCGCCGGCATTGCTCTTGCGTTGCGGGGGTTGTTCGGACCGCCGCGCCAGCGGGTCCGACCAGCCGGGCCGCCGCAGTGGGGATGGGGCCGCTGACCCGCGGCCCGCGCGGGGTCGCGGTTCAGCCGGTGTTCGTCGCGTCGATCAGTTGAGGCGCGAGCGTGGCGAGGTCGTCGGCGACGAACGGCGGTGGCGGTTCGGGAATCGATTCTCCGCCGGGCGGCGCGTCGCGCTGGGTGACGCCCGAGAGCACAAGTGCGAACGGCCAGCCCAGCGCCTCAGCGAGCGCGCCGTCGGTCGACGGCCGGTCCCCCACCACGAGCCCTGACGAGCCGAACCGCGCCCGGATCAGGTCGACCATCGGCCGTTCGGGCTTCCCGGCGACCTCGGGAGCGCGCCCCGAGGCGGTAGCGACAGCGGCCGCGATCGCCCCCGACCCCGGGATCATGCCGCCGGGAACGGGATAGGTCGCGTCGAGGTTGGTGGCGACGAACCGGGCACCGTTGCGCACGGCTGCCGACGCGCGGACGAGCTCGTCGTAGTCGAACTCGCGATGGAAGCCCACGACCACGGCGGCCGCCGGTTCGCGCGTGACGGCGCGAAGGCCCGCGGCCTCGAGCGCCTCGACGACCCCGGGCCCCGCGCACGCGAGCACGGGCGAGCCGGGATCCAGGGCCGATGCCAACAGGGTCGCCGCCGAGACCGCGCTCGTGATCACGTCGCCGGACGATGCCCGCACCCCGGCGGCGGCGAGCTTGGCCGTCACCTCGCCGACGGGCTGACTCGAGTTGTTGGAGACGAACGTCACCCGGAAACCGGCGTCGCACAGTGCCGAGACAGCGGCGGCGGCGCCCGGGATGGGCTCGTCGCCGCGCCACACCACGCCGTCGAGGTCGCAGCAGACGACCGGGTGCTCAGCCGTCACTCGGCGGCAGACAGCGCGTCTCGGTAGGCGTCCATCTCGGGTCGCATGGCGACCGCGAGCTTGAGCGGGCGGCGCGCACCACTGCGGTCGCCGACGCGCAGCAGTGACAACCCGAGAGCAAACAACGCGTAGTCGTTGACGGGATCGATGTCGACTGCCCGCGAGAACTCCGCCCGCGCCTCCCCGAACCGACCGGTGCGGAAGTAGGCCCGGCCCAGGGTCTCGCGAATCGAGCCCTTGTCGGGCTCGAGGTCACGCGCCCGCTCGAGGGCCACGACCGCGGCGTGCGGGCTCTCGTTGGCGAGGAGGCGGCAGCCTTCCTGGAATGAGTCGTAGGCAGTCGGTTCCATGTTCTCGTCGTCTCTCGCTCGTCGTGTCTTCGTTGGGCCGTCGCTCGCGATCGGTATGCGACAATCAGGGCGAGCGGCCTGCCCTCGTCACGAAAGCGAACCGCCCCGTGCCCGAGTTCCTTCCCTTCCGCGGGATCCGCTACGCGCTGAACGAGGAGACGTCCCCTGCGGACGTCGGGTCGGTCGCCGCGCCACCTTACGACGTGATCGACGACGACAGCCGGGCGGCGCTCGAGTCTGCAGACCCGCGCAACTCCGTCCGCCTGATCCTCCCCCGCGACGGCGAGGACGGACGCGACCGCTACCAGATCGCGGCCGACTGCTTCGAGGAGTGGCAGCGCAACGGCGCGCTCGTCGTCGACGACCCGGCTCGCTTCTACCTCTACGAGATGCTGTTCGAGGACGAGAACGGGAGGTTCCGACGTACCCATGGGGTCATCGGCGCTCTCGGGCTCCCGCCGCGTGGCGCCGACGCGGGTGCGGTCGGCGTCCTCCCCCACGAACGGACGATGCAGACGGCGAAGAGCGATCGTCTGTCGCTTCTCCGTGCCACGCGGGCGAACCTCGATCCGATCTGGGTGCTCTCGCTCACGGAAGGACTCTCGAAGCTGCTGGTCCCGCATCGTCTGCCGCTGATCGCCTACTGCGAGGACGTCGAAGGCGTCACGCACCGGCTCTTCCCGTTGACGGCGCCGCAGGACATCGCGGCAGTGTCAGAAGCCGTAGCCGCCGCCCCGGTGGTGCTCGCCGACGGCCACCACCGCTTCGAGACCGCGTGTGCGTATCGCGACGAGCGCGTCGCGGCAGGGATCGACGACCCGGGCGCCGGGCGCATCATGGCGTTCACCGCCGAGCTCGCCGACGACGAGCTCTCGGTGCGCCCCATTCACCGCCTGCTTCTCGGACTCGACGGGGTCGACGTGCGGAGCGCCCTCACCGGCGCATTCGCGGTTCTCGACGCCGGCGCCAACACGCCGGAAGGAGTTGTCGAGCTCCGGGCTCGGATGCAAGACGAGGACGCACTCGGGCTGATCGATCGATCCGGTCTGGCGTTGATCCGCCCGACGCACGAGGTCACCGACACCGCGGAGGTGCTGCGCGACGTCGACTCGGTCCGATTCGACGCCTCCGTACGGCCGGCGCTGCCCGATGCGACGGTCACGTTCCGGAGCGACGCCGCCGCGGTGGCGGCATTGGTGGAGAAGGGCGCGGCGGACGCAGCCGTTTTGTTGCGTCCGGTGACCGTGGCCCAGATCAGGGCGGCCGCCTTCGCAGGGGTACGCATGCCGGAGAAGACGACGTTCTTCTCACCGAAGCCGCGCACGGGGATGGTGTTTCGCAGCCTGGACGACGCGGGCGGAGCTCCGCCCTAGCCGCCGACCTCCCACGTGGCGCCGGACCCGATCAGCGCCTCGAGGTCGCCGGGGCCGCGCTGCTCCTGGGCGCCGACCAGCTGCCGCTGCACCTCGCCCTCGTAGATCGGACGCTCGACGTCACGGAAGACCCCGACCGGCGTCGGCACCGTCGGCGTGTCGGCCAGGCGAGAGAGCGCAAACGCGAGCGACGGGTCGTCTCGGTGCTCGTCGTGCACGAGGAGACGGTCCTCGCCGACGTCGGCGACATCGACGATTTCGGTCTCACCCCGGGCGTTGACCACGACGCCGTGCTGCCCCTCGGCGCCGAAGCGGATCGGCTCGCCGTGCTTCAGGTCGATCAGCATGTTGGGCCGAGCTTCCTTGGCGGTCACCGCGGCAAAAGCACCGTCGTTGAAGACGTTGCAGTTCTGGTACACCTCGACGAACGACGAACCGCGGTGCGCGTGCGCCCGTCGGAACGTCTCCGTCATGTGCTTCCGGTCCATGTCGTGCGTCCGGGCGACGAACGTCGCCTCCGCGCCCAGCGCCAGCGACACCGGGTTGAAGGGGTGATCGATCGAGCCGAACGGCGTCGACTTCGTGACCTTGCCCACCTCGCTCGTCGGCGAGTACTGGCCCTTCGTGAGCCCGTAGATCTGGTTGTTGAACAGCAACATCGTGAAGTTCACGTTGCGGCGCAGCGAATGGATCAGGTGGTTTCCGCCGATCGATAGCGCGTCGCCGTCTCCGGTGATCACCCAGACGTCGAGATCGGGCCGGGAAAGCGCGATACCGGTCGCGATCGCGGGCGCGCGGCCGTGAATGCCGTGCAGCCCGTACACGTTCATGTAGTACGGGAACCGTGCCGCGCACCCGATACCGGAAACGAAGACGAGGTTCTCGGGCTTCACGTCGAGCTCCGGCAGCAGCAGCTGCACGGCGGTGAGGATCGAGTAATCACCGCATCCCGGGCACCAGCGGACCTCCTGGTCCGACTGGAAGTCTTTGCGGCTGAGCTTCACGGCTTCGTCAGGCATCGAGCATCTCCAGGATCCTGGCTTCGATCTCGGTCGCCGAGAACGGGACGCCTTGGACCTTGCTCAGCGTCCGGGCGTCGACCAGGTACTCGGCGCGCACGAGGCGCGACAGCTGCCCGAGGTTCATCTCGGGGACGAGGATCTTCTGGTAGCCGCTCAGCACCTCACCGAGGTTCGAGGGGAACGGGTTCATGTGCACGAGATGCGCGTGGGCAACCTGCTTCCCGTCGGCGCGCAGCCGCCGAACCGCGGCCTGGATGGAGCCCCACGTGCTCCCCCATCCGAGAACGAGCAGGTCGGCATCGTCGGGGTCGTCGACCTCGACCGGCGGGATGTCGCGAGCAATCCCCGCGACCTTCTCGGCCCGGATGCGAACCATGTGCTCGTGGTTCTCGGGGTCGTAGTTGACGTTGCCCGTGCCGTCTTCCTTCTCGAGGCCGCCGATGCGGTGCATCAGGCCCGGCGTCCCCGGGATGGCCCACGGCCGGGCCAGCGTCTCGGGATCGCGCAGGTACGGCCAGAAGTCACCGTCGTGGTTCGGCGAATCCGCGAACGGCACACCGATGTCGGGCAACGCCTCGACGTCGGGAAGGAACCAGGGCTCCGACCCGTTCGCGAGGTACCCGTCGGTGAGCAGGATGACCGGCGTCCGGTACTTCAGAGCGAGACGGGCCGCCTCGAACGCGGCCTCGAAGCAGTGGCTCGGCGAGCGCGGCGCGACGACGGGCATCGGCGCCTCGCCGTGGCGGCCGTACATGGCGGCCAGCAGGTCGGATTGCTCCGTCTTCGTCGGCAGGCCGGTCGACGGCCCGCCTCGTTGCACGTCGACGACGATGAGCGGCAGCTCGAGACTGACCGCGAGCCCCATGCTCTCGGCCTTCAAGTCCATGCCCGGGCCGCTCGTCGCGGTGACGCCGAGGTGCCCGGCGAACGCCGCGCCAACCGCCACGCCGGCCGCGCCGATCTCGTCCTCGGCTTGCAGCGTGCGGACGCCGAAGTTCTTGTGTCGCGAGAGCTCGTGGAGGATGTCCGACGCCGGCGTGATCGGATACGACGCGTACGCGATCGGAAGCTTGCTGCTCTGCGACGCCGCGATCAGGCCGTAGGCGAGGGCGACGTTGCCGGTGATGTTGCGGTAGCGGCCGGGCGGCAGGTCGGCGGGCAGGACCTCCCACGGGTGGTCGAACAGCTCGGCGGTCTCGCCGAAGTGATATCCGGCCTTGAACGCGGCGAGGTTGGCATCGCGCACGGTCGTCTTCGAGCCGAAGCGCTCGTTGATCCATTCGACGATGGGGTCGATCGGGCGCGTGTACATCCACGAAAGGAGGCCGAGGGCGAAGAAGTTCTTCGAGCGCTCCGCGTCCCGGGGCTTCACCCCGAGGTCCTTCGTCGACTCGAGCGTGATCGACGTCATCGGGACCCGGACGATCCGGTACGCCGAGAGCGAGCCGTCTTCGATCGGGTTGGCCTGGTATCCGGCTTTGTCGAGATTCCGTTGCTCGAAGGCGTCCTCGTTGAGGAGCAGGGTCGAGCCGGGCGGCATGTCCTGCAGGTTCGCCTTGAGCGCGGCCGGGTTCATCGCCACCAGCACGTTGGGCGAGTCGCCGGGAGTGAGGATGTCGTGGTCCGAGATGTGGACCTGGAACGACGACACGCCGGCGATGGTGCCGGCGGGCGCCCGGATCTCGGCCGGGAAGTTGGGGAGCGTGGCGAGGTCGTTGCCGAAGGCAGCGCTGACGTCGGTGAACCGATCGCCGGCGAGTTGCATGCCGTCGCCGGAGTCACCGGCGAACCGGATGACCACGCGGTCCAGGGTCTCCGGGCCGCGGGTCGAGGTTGTCTCTGCCGTCACGTCTGTCGCTTCCGCCACTTCGTCGGGGCGGGGTCGGGATCTCCCCGTTTGACCATCATACTTTCGGCCCGCGGATGGTCCGGAACGGGGTGCGCACGACGTCGATCACCGGTTGGCCGATCACTCGCTCTCGTCGAGCCGGTCGAGCTCACGATCGACTCGTCGCAGCAGCGCGGCGAGGCGACGGCGGTCCCGCGCCGGAGCCACGGACTCGGCTTCGACGTCGGTCCGCGCTCCGCTCCCGCCGGTCGCGGTCCGGAAGAAGCGGCGTCGCACGCGTCCGACGACGAGCACGGCGTCGTCGGCTGCGAGTGTCTCGAGCCATGCGGGCGGGTCCCACACGGTGACGGGCACGGACGTGTTGCGACCGTCGCCGGCGCTGGTCCGGACGGCGAGCGTGGCGATGCGGCGACCGGATTCGAGCGCTCGGATCTCGGGCGGTCCCGAGATCGCGCCGCGCAGCACGCTGAGGTTGACGGCTTCCATCGTTCCCCCTTCGGGTCTGAACCGGGTGGGGGAAGCGCGGGAAGTCGACTCCCGGACGGTACCGCCGGGGTGTGACAGCGATGCCGGTGGCGCGCCTCGGGCTATCCGGTGAAGCGCGGCGTCTCCACGACGGCCGCGGCAGGCTGGACCGTCGGCTGGGCCGGCGGGTCGCAGTTGTTGGTGACCGTCACCGGGTACATGACCGGCTGCCTGACCTGGGTCACCACCGGATCGATCGACGTGAGCGTGCACCCCGGCGGTGGCGCCTCGGTGACCGAGCAGTCGCCCGACCGGGTGATGAACACGCTCTGCGTCCCGCCGCCTTCAGGGAAGGTCAGGGTGGTCGTGAACGGCGGCGTCTGGCCCTGAGGCAGTTGCTGCGCAGCGGCTCCGTCGGTCAGTGGCGACCGCATGCCGTCCCGTACGGGTACGCAGTTCACCACGACGTCGAACGTCGTTCCCGGCGCCGGCCCGGGCGCCGGCGTGCCCGTCACGACCTTCGTGACCTCGAGCTGGGCGCAGGGTTGCCCGGGTTGCACCGGTTGCGCCGCGGCCACTCCGTCCTGCTCGCCCTCGCAGCGGATCCCGTCGACGCCCGCACCGGCCGACACGCCGCTGGCGGCGAAGCCCACGGTCGCCGCGCCGACCACGAACATTCCGGCGACGATTCCACGCACACCCCGAGCTCGACTCATGATCTCCCAACCTTCCGCCCGTCCGCCCCAAACCAGGACGGCGGAACGCTAGCCCCCGCGGGGGTCCGGCGCACGAGCCGTCAGCGCAGGCCTGCCAGGCGCTCGGCGACGTCGGCGAAACCGGCGTCCTCACGACGGACCCGGTCGAAGAGCGCCCGGGCCCGGGGAACGTTGCCGGCCCGCTCCTCGAGGTCGGCCAGGGCGTACCAGAGCCGCAGGTGGTACGGCTTGGGCTTGGCGACCTTCTTGTCGGCGCGGGTGAGGAGCGAGATCGCATCGTCGATGCGGCCCCGGTCGGCGAGCGCGCCGGCCGCCACGATCCTTCCCTCTGTGACGACGTCGGCTCCCGGCGACGCGGCGGTCAGCTCACGCCAGCACGCGTCGACCTTTCGCCACCGCCGCTGAGCCCGGTAGCAGTCCATCAGCACCGGGTGCTGCTCGACGGACGAGCTGAGCTCGACGAACGCCTCGAGCTCCTTGGTCGCGGCCGGATAGTGCCCGAGGCGGTACTGGGCGAGGCCGATGAGCTCGCGCACGCTCGGAGACTCGGGTAGCGCGTCGCGCAACGGTCGCAACAGACGCAGCGCGTCGCGCTCGTGATCGCGCGAGTAAGCGTCGGCGGCCTTCATCAGCTGGTCGTAGTAGCGCGAGCCCTTCGCGCCGCCGAGCCTGACGATCTCCTCACGGACGTCGCCCCCGCGCCCACGCCGCCGCTGCCGCTGCCGGTTGCCGTCGGTCGAATGGGCGCTGCCGCGACGACCGCGGCGATCGCTGCGCCGGCGACGCGGTTTGCGGTCATCGGGTCGCGGCATCGCGGCGAGCGTACCGGCGCGCTCTTCGCGGTCCCCCGAACGCGACGAACGCCCCCGCGCACGCGTCGCCGGTGCGGCAGGGGCGCTCGTGACACAAATCCGGCGGCGACCTACTCTCCCGGGGAGTCTCCCCCCAAGTACCATCGGCGCTGGCGGTCTTCACTTCCGTGTTCGGAATGGGAACGGGTGTTTCCCCGCCGCTCTTACCACCGGAAATCTGGTGCGCATGTGCGCGTTCGGATGTCAACCGCTGGTCGAGCACTGCAGAGCGAACACGAACACCAAGGAGAAGAATCCCAAGCCCTCGGCCGATTAGTACCGGTCGGCTGAACACGTCGCCGTGCGTACACCTCCGGCCTATCTACCTGGTCGTCTTCCAGGGGCCTTACCCGGTTGTCCCGGTGGGAGACCTCATCTCGAGGACGGCT
>DASYFC010000060.1:0-17601 GCA_036498645.1 Acidimicrobiia bacterium
GCTCGAGACCGCCCAGGCGTGGTCGCGCCAGGTCACGTCGTGGTGGGCGGACGGGAACGACGTCCTCGTCACGCCGACCATGCCCGAGCCGCCCGCGCGGCTCGGCGAGCTGGCACCCGACGTCGACGACCCGATCGCCGCAATGCCGCGCATGGGCAACTACGCGATGTTCACCTCGCTCTTCAACATCACCGGCCAGCCGGCCATCTCGCTGCCGCTGCACTGGACGGCAGACGGACTGCCGATCGGGGTGCAGCTCGTCGGGCCGTACGGACGCGAGGACGTGCTCATCCGGCTCGCATCGCAGCTCGAGCAAGCACGGCCGTGGGCCGATCGACGGCCACCCGTGGCCGCTCCCTGACCGGCCTTCAGTCGGCGGCGAGGAGCCGGGCCAGCTCGGCGCCGTTGCGCTGCGCGTAGTCCTCGTAGCAGTTGTTGAAGAGGACGTGGGTCGTCTCGGTCCGGGCGGCAAGCTCATTCACGCGCGGTACCCACTCCTCGAGCTCTCGCTCCGAGTAGAGGTAGCGGAATCGCTTCTGCACCGAACCGCTCTCCCACTCGGCGTCGTTGTGGCCGTGGAAGCGCATGACCGCGAGCTCCGGCGACGTCGCCGCCACGACGGGCGGTACTGAGCTCTTGAACCCCTGCGGCATGTCGACGCACACGTACGGCAGCCGGCGGGACGCGAGGAGCTCGAGCGTCTCGTCACGGTTCTCGTCGCTGAGCCAGGACTTGTGTCGGAACTCGACACAGATACGGTGCGGCTTGGCGCGCTCTGCGCACTCGACGAGGTAGTCCTTGTTCGAACGCCGGATCGTGAACCACGGCGGGAACTGGAACAACACCGCGCCGAGCTTGCCGCTGCGATCAAGCGGTGCGAGCGAGTCGAAGAAGCTCGACCAGAGGTACTCGACCGCGTCTTCGTCCAGATCCTTGGGGTACACGCGCTCCTTGCCCTCGGGCCGCATCTCCTGCGGGAGCGACGTCGCCTTCGTCGGATGCTGGGTGAGGATCGAGAAAGCCTTGATGTTGAACGTGAAGCCGGGCGGCGTGCGCTGCGCCCACTGCTGCACGACCGGCTGCCGGGGCGGGTAGTAGTACGTCGAGTCCACCTCGACGAGCGGGAACTGCGACGCGTAGTACTTCAGGCGCGCTTCGGCGCTCGTCGCGTCGCCCGGGTACCAGCCCGACTTGATCAGCGACTTGTCCGTCCACGAAGCGGTGCCGACGAGGATCCGGCCCACGGCCTACGGTCCCGTCTCGCCCGCGTCGACCAGCCCCTCACGCACGGCGAGCAACGCCGCTTGGGTGCGATCGTGGACGCCCAGCTTCATCAGGATGTTGCTCACGTGGGTCTTCACCGTCTTCTCCGACACGACGAGCGTGTCGGCGAGCTCCCGGTTCGACAACCCGCGGCCGAGCAGGCCGAGCACCTCGCGCTCGCGCCGCGTCAGCGACGCGACGTCACCGCCAGGCGGCGGATGCGCGACCTCCTCCATCACCCGTCCCGCGATCTGCGGATCGAGGAGCGCCTCGCCCTCGTGCACGAGCCGGACGGCTGCCTCGAGGCCCGACGGGTCGACGTCCTTCAGCAGGTACCCGGCCGCGCCGGCCTGGACTGCCGGGATCACCTGGTCGTCCGACGCGAAGCTCGTGAGCACGACCACGCGCGTGTCGGGGACGCGCGCTCGGAGGCGGCGGATCGCGGCGACGCCGCCCTCGCCCGGCATCACGAGGTCCATGAGGACGACGTCGGGGCGCAGCCGTTCGATCGCGGCAACCGCGGCCTCCCCGTCGCCGGCTTCGCCGACGACCTCGATCCCGGGACGCGATTCGAGGAACGTGCGCAGGCCTTGGCGCACGACGGGATGGTCGTCGGCCAGGAACACGCGAATGGCCGACGGCTCAGCCACTCGGGACCTCCACGCGCACCGTCGTGCCCGCGCCCGGCGCCGTCTCGACGATGAACTTCCCGCCGAGGGACTCGGCCCGTTCACGCATGGACGTCAGGCCGAGACGGCGCTCGCGGATAGCGCGCGCCGCGGGGTCGAAGCCGACGCCGTCGTCCCGCACCGTGATCGTGACCGTGCCGTCGCCGGCGTCGACGGCGACCGTGATCGACTCCGCCCGCGCGTGGCGGACGGCGTTGTTCAGCGCTTCCTGGACGATGCGGTAGAGCTCCATCTCCACGGTCGAGGCGACCTCGAGCGTGCCGTGTACCTGCAGGTCCACCTTCAGGCCGTGGGCGCGGCCGAGGACGTCGAGGTCCTTCCCCACGGTGGCGACGAGGCCGTCGGCCTCGAGGCGCGGCGGGCGCAGCTCGAAGACCAGAGACCGCAGCTCGGCCTGCGTCTCGCGCGCGAGCTGTCGCACGCGGTCGATCTCCGCCTCGGCGCGCCCGGGGTCGGTTCGAACGAGGCCGCCCGCCGCCTCGGCTGTCAACGACAGGCTGAAGAGGTTCTGCGTCATCGCGTCGTGAAGCTCACGCGCGAGCCGGTTGCGCTCCTCGATCACGCTGAGCTCTCGGCTCGCCTCGAAGAGCCGCGCGTTCTCGATCGCGATCGCGGCGTGGGCGGCGAGCACGGTGATGACCTTCTCGTCGGCGTCGTCGAATCCGGGGGCGCCTTCCTTCTCGGTCAGGTAGAACGCGCCGATGATGTCGCCCTTGGCCACGATGGGCACGCCGAGGAACGACCGCATGCGAGGGTGGGCGTCCGGCCACCAGCCGCGAAACCTGGGGTCGGTGGTGATGTCATCGGTGCGGAACGGGCGAGGGTCGGAGAGCATCGCGCCGAGCATCCCGTGCGTGCGGGGCAGCGGGCCCAGCTGGGCCACGAGGTCGTCGCTCATGCCGGCGTGGAGGAACTGGTCGAACTCGGCGCCGTCCTCGTCCGGGATGCCGAGCGCCGCGTAACGGGCGTCCACGAGCTCACGGGCCGCGTGCACCAACCGGTCGAGCACCGCATCGAGCCGTAGCTCGCCGGCGATCGCGAGGACCACGTCGCTCATCGCCGCGAACGCGTTGTCGCGCGGGACGGTTGCCACGTCGTCCACCCTACGTCCGTAGACTGACGCCGCCATCAGGACGGGGGGAAACATGGAGCCCGCAGGAATTGCCGCGGTGACGGGCGCGAGCAGAGGTATCGGACGCGCGATCGCACTGGAGCTCGCGCGCCGTGGCTTCGACGTGGTCGCAACGATGCGCGACCCCGCCGCCGGCGCGGGAATGTCCGACGAAGCCGCAGAGGCGGGCGGCCGGCTGCGCATCCAGGCGTTGGATGTCACGCGACCGGACACGGTCCGGCTTCCCGACGGTCTCCGCGTCGTCGTCAACAACGCCGGCGTCGAGCGCGAGCACCTTCCCGTCGAGGAGACGCCGCTCGAGCTGTGGCGCGAGATGTTCGAGACCAACGTGTTCGGGCTGGTCGAGGTGACCCGGCGCGCGATCCCGCTGGTGCGCGCGGCCGGCGGTGGTGTGATCTGCAACATCGGGTCGTCGTCGGTCCTGGCGCCGGTGCCGTTCTATGCCGCCTACCGCGCCGGCAAGGCCGCCGTCAGCGCGTTCAGCGAGACGCTGCGCGCCGAGCTGGCGCCGCAGGGCATCAGGGTCGTGGAGATCATGCCGGGCCCGGTCGACTCCGACATGCTGCGACATTCGCAGGAGACCATGGTCGCTCCCGCCGGTGAGCCCTATCGAGCCGTCGCCGACCACATGAACGCCAGCAAGAGCATGGTGGCGTCGATGATCCAGCCCGCGGGCGACGCCGCCCGGCTCATCGTCGACGCCATTCTCGACGACGACGGGCCGATGCGTTACGGGTGCGATCCGATGAGCACCGGCATGATCGACGCGTGGCGTCGAACCAGCGACGAGGAGATGATGCGCGGGATGATCGAGCAGCTCGTGCCCGAGGGAGCGGTCAGGCCTCGCTGACCTTCGCCTCGGCGGCCTCGATGTCGGCGAGGTACCAGTCGAGGTATCTGCGCATCCCGTCCTCGAACGTGGTCGTCGGCACCCAGCCGAGCACCCGCTTCACCTTCTCGGCCGAGACTTCCTTGCCGGCGTAGTCGCCGGGACGCGCTTCGCCGAACTCCACCTCCATCGGGATGTCGAGGCAGTCGCGGATCGCCTCGGTGACCCGCCGGATGGTGATGGGCTCGGCGCCTTCGAGGTTGAAGACGTCGTTCTCGGCCTCGTCGGACAGTGCGAGGACGTGGGCGTCGGCGAGGTCCTCGACGTACACGTAGTTCCGGAATTGCGAGCCGTCGCCGTGCACGGTGATGGTGTCCCCATTGAGGGCCATCTGCACGAAGCGGGGGATGACGAGCTGCTCGCGCATCCTCGGGCCGAACGGGATCCCGTACCGCAGGATCGTGAACGGCGTGTCGTACAGCTCGTTGTAATTGTGGGCGATGAGCTCACTGGCGATCTTCGACGACGTGTAGATGTGCCCCGCGCTCGGGAGGTGGAACGGCGCGTCCTCGTCGAGCGGCGAGTCACCGTGGGCGCCGGCGTAGACCCACACCGTGCTCGCGAGCACCGTGCGGCCCACCCCGTTGCGGCGGCACGCTTCGAACACGTTGACCGTACCGGTCACGTTGATCCGGACCGTCCCGACCGGATGGTCGTAGGCGTCGTTCACGTTCGACACGGCCGCCAGGTGGAAGACGACATCGATGTCGCGCGTCGCCTGTACGAGGCCGCCCAGGTCAGAGAGGTCTACCTGGCGGTACGTGACGTCCGGCCGGTGCGGGGGACGCGTGTCGAGCACGAACAGCGTGTGGCCGGCGTCGGTCAACCGGTCGACGACGTGCGACCCGATGAATCCCGATCCACCGGTGACTGCGATTCTCATGACGTTCCATTCTTGGGGGGTTCGACCCCGGCGAGCACGGTACGCAGGCTCGCGACCACGTACTCGGCTTCGTCCCGGGTCATGTCGGAGTGGATGGGCAGGCAGACGTGGCGGCGGCAAACGTCCTCGGCCACCGGCAGGTTGCCCTCGTGCAAGCCCGCGAACACCGGCTGCTCGTGCAACGGTGAGGCGTACACCTCGCCGCTGAGCGAGACGCCGTGGTTCTCCTTCAGCGCGCTCTTGACGGCTTGACGGTCGATCCCATGGTCGAGCATCGCGAGGTACTTGTAGTAGTTCGTTTCTGAGGGCGTCGTGAGTGGCGTGATCCCGTCGATTCCGCCCAGGCCGTCGTCGTACAGATCGGCGACTTCACGGCGGATCTTGATGAACTCGTCCAGGCGGCGGAGCTGCACGACGCCCACTGCCGCCTGCAGCTCGCTCATACGCCACGCGTACCCCATACGGACGTGATCGCCACCCAGGAACCCGGCCTTGCCCTGGTCGCGGTAGATGTGGGCGTCGTCGCGGATGCGCTGGTCGGCGGTGACGATCATGCCGCCCTCGCCCGTCGTCATGACCTTGGTGGGATAGAACGAGAACGCCGAGGCGATCCCGAACGACCCCGCGGCGCGCCCGTCGAGGCTTGAGCCATGGGCGTGGGCGGCGTCCTCGACGAGGAACAGGCCACGGCGTTCGCACAGCGCCCGGATCGCATCGACCTCGGGCGTGATCGCGCCGCCGATGTGCACGAGCACGACACCGGCCGTGTCGTCGCCGAGCGCGGCTTCGACCGTGCCGGCGGAGAGGGCGAGCGTGTCGGGTGCGACGTCGGCGAAGCGCGGTCTGCCCCCCGCGTGGATCACCGCCGCCGCGGTCGCGAAGAACGTGTTCGCGGGGACGACGACCTCGCGGCCCTCGACACCGATCGTCCGCAGGATGATCTCGATGGCGCTCGTCCCGCTGCTCACGGCGACTGCGAACGGCGCGTCGTGCCGGGCTCTGAACGCCTCCTCGAGTTCGCGCGTATAGGGGCCGAGGGTCAGCGCGCCGGTTTGCAACGACTGGTCGATCATCGCGAGAACCGCAGCGCGGTCGTCGTCCGAGAAGACGATCCTTGCTGCCGGGATGTTCATGTCGGGGGGACCTCAGCAGTCACGGCGAACCGTGTAGACGTCGTAGTGCAGGGTGTGCGCGATCGGCGCCGCGCCGACGCGTTGGTCGGTGCAGGCGTCGAGGCCGGCGCCCGAGAGCTCGTTGAGCAGGGCGTGCTCGTTCGTCTTGAACGTCCTGTCGTAGCTGTCGTAGGCGATGACGAAGTCGACGCGGCGAGTCCGCAGGAACTTCGAGTAGTCCTCCGTGTTGGGCCAGCTCTTGCGGCCGATGCTCTCGGGGAAGAACTCGGAGTCGAGGTGACCGCCCTTGCGCACGATCTGGTACATGCCGATCTTGCCGTCGCCGGCTCGGATGATCCGGTACGTCTTGTTCGGCACGAACTGCGGCGAGTTCACGAACTGGAGCAAGTCCGTGTTCGGCTTCCGGTTCAGCGCGCCCCACGCATAGCGCATGCTCAGCACCCCGCCGAGCGCGGGGTTCAGAGCCAGGGTGAACACGAAGAGCGCGACGGGTAGCCACGACTTCTGGATGCGCTTCTGGAGGTGTTGGAACAGCACGAGCAAGATCGGTACGGCGATGACGAACGACCGCTCGAGGAGCGTCAGGAAGAAGTTGCCGACGATCACCCACACCGAGCTGTCGACGAACACCGGCGAGACGAAGACGATCCACGTCGCCGGCAACGCGATCACCAACGAGATCGCATACATGCGAAGCAGCCGCCGCCGGTCGGCCTCCCAGTGCAGACAGATGAGCACGAGGCCGAGTGCCATCGGGAGCACGACGGCAGGGTGCGTGGCCTGGGCGAGGCCCGCGAGCACCGCGGCTTCCACAAATCGCTTCCGACGCCAGCAGCCGATGGCCACCATCAGCAGCGCCGAGCCCCAGATGAACGGCAGCTGCCCGATGACGGGGGCGACGACGAGCGCCGGGTTGACCAACGCGATGGCCGCCCACCAACCGTGGCGGACCTCGGGGAAGGCCCAGAACATCGCCGCCACCAGGCCGAGGAAGCCCAGCACGATCCAGAGCGTCACGACCCAGTCTCCGAGCAACGGATGGAGCAGGGCGGCGGTGAACCAGGGGAGGAACCCGTAGGGGAACGCGAACGCCTTCCCGTGGCCGATGACAGGCATGTGGAAGGGGACGCCGTGCCCGCTCCAGAAGCGGTCGCTCACCCACCAGACGTGGCCGTAGTTGCTGATCGAGTCGTGGGAGACGAAAACCCGCTGGCGCAGGATCAGCGCCAACACGACCGCCCAGAGGACGACGACGACCGCCGCTACGATCTTGCCGGATTGCGGCGTGCGCTCCTGCTCTACGGCGTCCGCCGGCGCCCCCGCCGTCCGAAGCCGGAGGCCCCGTGCGCCGAAAGGCCCTTGCAAATTCCTACTCCTCCCGATGCTCCGCCCGACCCCCCGGCCGCTCCTCAGACTGAGGAACGATAGCCGTGCCGGGCAGCGAATCCCCGCCTCCTGAGCCCCACGGTTCAGACCTGGCGCCCCTCCTGGGGTTACGGGGTCTGGCCACGACCGCGCTGGCCCTGCCGGCGGTCCCGGCCGTGGCTGCCGACCGCTCGCCGACCAGCCTCGTCCTCGCCGCCGTGGCCGTCGGGTTGGGTACCGCGGCCGCATGGTGGATCTCCCGCCGGTTGGGGGCGCCCCGGCTCCTGCTCGCCGTCCTCGGCGCCCTGCTCGTCGTGGTGGCGGGCTGGCTGTTGCCGCAGGCGGACGTCTCGCCCATAACCGTCCTCATCGGTTTGGGGGTCGGCGTCGGGACGGGGCTCGGCGGCGGCGCGCTCGGCATCCTGCGGCGGCGCGAGGCCGCGGTCGGCGCCGCAGCCGGGCTCGCGATCCTCGCCGTGCTGGTGGCCGTCGACGGGGTGCACGGGACGGCCTGGGCCGGCCTCGTGGACGGCGTGGCGATCGCCGCAGTCGGCGTGCTCGCCCGTTCACGGCCCCGCACCGGTGCGCCGGGCTCGGTGCGGGCGGCTGCAACGGTGGCGGCGGTGGTGATATTCGGGGCGACCTTCTGGGTGGGAGCGAACTCGCCCACGGTGACCTGGTTCGGGTCGCAGGTCGCACACGGTCCGCGTGACGGACGCGAGGTGGCGATCACCTTCGACGACGGTCCCGACGACCCGTACACGCTCCAGATCGCGCGGATCCTGGACGCGCACGGGACCAAGGGCACCTTCTTCATGGTCGGGAAGGCGTTGGACCGCCGCCCCGACATCGCCCGCGCGCTGCGCGCCGACGGCCACCTCCTCGGCAACCACTCGTATCACCATGACGAGTGGCGCTGGCTCGATCCGCGCTACCCGGAGCTCGACCGGACCCAGACCGCGTTCCGGCACAACCTTGGCGTCTGCCCCACCTTCTACCGCGCCCCCCACGGCCAGCACACTCCGTTCCTCGCCCACGTGGTCGGCGACCACGGCATGACGATGGTCGGGTGGGAGGTGTCCTCCGGCGACTGGAACACACGCGACGCCGGGTTGGTCGCCCGCCGAACGCTCGACAACGTGAAACCGGGCTCGATCATCGTGCTCCACGACGGGCTGGACGGGAGCGTGACCGCCGACCGATCAGTGCTCCTACGTGCGGTGCCGATGATCCTCGACGGACTGGAGCGACGGGGCCTGAAGCCTGTGCGCCTGGACGCGTTGCTCCACGAACGCGGCTACGGCAACCACTGCTGACGCTCGGAGAGCGTCAATGACGAGCGCGGCGAGCGCGGCGCCGCCGGCGACGCGACGCTCGGTACGCGGCAACGGGAATCATCGCGAGGTCGATCGCGGCGTCGACGAGCCGCGTGCGCGACCGGAAGGTCGGCACCGGGACCATGACGTCGTTCCGGACGCGATATCCGAGCCGGCACAGGACGACGGCCACCTCGACGGTCTCGCTGTACTTGTAACCCTGGTAGTAGTCGAGCGCGTCGGCGAGGGCGGCGGCGCGGAAGATGCGGTAGCCGGACTCGACGTCCCGGAGGCGGTGGCCTGCCCACAGCGACGCCCACGAGCTCATCACCCAGTTCCCGACACGCTTGTAGATCGGGTAGGTCGAGAGGTCACGCTGGACGATCAACGCGTCGAGCCCGTCGGCGACGGCGATGTCGCGGAGCTCGTCGAGCACGCTGAGCTCGTGCTGGCCGTCGGCGTCGATCGTGTAGATGAGGTCGTCGTCACCGATCTCGCCGGTGGCGAGCCGTTGGCGCAGGTCGGTGAAGGCGAGGTAGTAGGCCGCCGACATGCCCCGGTTGTCGTCGAAGGACAGCATCCAGGCGTTGTCCTGCTCCGGGATCCACTTCTCGACGACCTCACGGGTGTTGTCGGTCGAGCCGTCGTCCACGACGACGAGCTCGTCCACCAACGGGTAGAGCCGTTCGAGGACGTCCTTGACGGTCGGTTCCTCGTTGTAGGCGGGAACGACGGCGATCCGGCGCGGCTGCGCCCGATTTGTCCCTGGTGCCGCCTGGTCGCGCCGCTGCTGGTTCACCATGACCTGCCCTGGAGAGTGCCCGGTTAGGGATGGACTTTACGTGACGCAGGGCGGTTACACAGGGTCTTCGGTCCCTAACAGCGACCGTTCCAGGGGCCCTTGCCCTTCCACTGGTAGAGCGTCCAGGCCATGTCGTCCTGGTCGTACTCGGAGGCGTTTCGTGGGTCGACGCCGACGAGGTCGCCCCGGCCGGCGTGGTTGGCGGTCGAGTCCCACGTGCCCTGCGTGAACTGGTACGCGCCGTAGAACGGGCCGGCCGGGTTGTACGCCTGGTAGTTCCCGTGGCTCTCGATCCCGCGTGTGCACACGAGGAACGGGTCGTTGTGGTGGGGGTTCTCACCCGGCTGCGGCACGTAGTTCGACGACGGTGCGGGAGCACCACCGGCCGCGGCCGCGGTTCCGGCCGCGCGGCGCCGTTGGTCCTGGGCGGCGTTCAACTCTGCGTTGAGCCGGTCCTGCTCGCCCTTGAGCTGCGTGACGACATCGTTCTGCTGCTGTTGCGCGGCCTGGAGGTCGCGTTGCTGAGTCTGGAGCCCCTCGCGCGCCTTCCGGAGCTGCGCGGCGGCATTGTCATCGCGTGCATTCAGATAATCGAGCAGAACTGTGCGGCGCGCGGAGTCCATCGCCGGCGCGTCGCTTGTGAGCAGCGCCACCACCGGAGTTCCCGACCGCTTGTACGCGGCGAGGGCGTGAACTTGTGCGGTGTCGCGCAGCGCGGCCACGCGCTCCTCGAGGGCGGCCATGCTCTGCTGGATCCCGGCGATCTGGCCGTCGAGCTCCTGTGACTTGAACAGCGCGTCGATGTAGGCGCTGGCGGCCTGGTCGGCGCGTGCTTGCGCCGTGGCTACACCCTGATCGCCGCCCCCGCTCGGCCCCTGCTGGGCGTGGGCGGGGGTCGCGGCGAAGACCGCGAGCGCAACCACTAGGAGACCGGCGAGCGCGCCGAACTTCGATGCACGGCGATCATCAGTCGTCGGTGTTCGACCGGTGCGCGTCACGGCCCTCCGCCTCGTCGGCCGCGCGGCGATGCCCATAGGCATCGCTTCGAATTGCCGGCACGCTAGTTGCACCTCCTCGCCGCGTGCACGTCCCCGGGAGGCGAATACGCGTTCGCCCCTGCTCAGCCGCTGATCTCGGGATCGAGGTCGACCCGGATCGTGAGGAGGTCGGTGCCGACGGCTCGGACCATGAACCCGTTCACCGGCCGGCCGATCCTCCGCAGGCGGGCCCGAGGGTCGTCGTCCGGGAGCACGGTGGCAGTGCCGTGCCGCCAGTGGCGGCCGATCTTCACGCGTACCTGCGGATCGGCTTCGAGGTTGCGGACGTAGCTGGCGCTGCGTCCGTGCTCGGCGACGATCCAGAGCGTGTCACCCTCCAGGCCGTTGCCGACGGGGTTCTGCCGCGGGCGGCCCGTTCGCCGGCCGGTGGTCTCCAGCAGCAGGTGCGTCGGCGGCGCGAGCCCGAGCCCGAACAGCACGCGGACGGGCGGGTTCAACACATATTTCTGGAAGGTGCGCACGGCACGGGCCTTGTGCGAGGTCACCACAACATCGAACCGGCGCCGTCGAATGCATGCAAGCAGCCGTCTGGTGCGCACCAATCTAGGGTTCGACCATGTCGGGCAGCAGTCCCGAGGGACACGAACCGGATACCGAAGAGGCCACCGAAGCGATCATCGAAGGCGACCTCGGGTTCCGGCGGGGAACGGCGCAGGCGGCGCTCAGGAACCGCGACTTCCGCATCTTCTGGGGCGGGACTTTCGCGTCGAACATCGGCACGTGGATGCAGAACGTGCTGCTCGGTGCGTTCGGGTACGAGCTCACCGGGTCGGCCGTGTTCGTCGGAATCCTGTTCTTCGCGCAGCTCGGCCCGCTGCTGTTCATGTCGACCGTCGGCGGCGTGCTGGCAGACGTCGTCGACCGCCGCAAGCTGCTGATCATCACCCAGGTCGAGCAATTGGTGCTGTCGATCGTCCTCGCAGTGCTGGCCGCCGGCAGCGATCCGTCCCGCGTCGCGCTCGTCGCGTGCGTCTTCGCGATCGGCGTCGGCAACTCTCTGAGCGCGCCGGCGATCGCGGCGATCCTGCCGACCCTCGTGCCGCGCGCCGATCTCCCCGGCGCGGTGTCACTCCAATCGGTGCAGATGAACCTGTCGCGCGTCATCGGCCCGGCCATCGGGGCGGTGATCTACTCGCGGACCGGCGCGGCGCCGGTCTTCGCCATCAACGCCGGCACGTACCTCTTCGCCGTGGCGGGCGTGATCCTGGCGCGGTACCACCCGCACGCGCCCGGGGAGGTGAAGGAGAGGGGACTGGCGCGCCTCCTGTCGGGCTTCCGCCTCGCGGCGCGCGACCCGCTCATCCGCCGCATCCTCACCACGCTGGTGCTGTTCTCGTTCTTCTCGCTGACGTTCGTGGGCCTCATGCCCGCCATCGCGGCCGACAACTTCGGCATCCGTCCCCGCAGTATCGAGTACGGGCTGTTGTACGCCGCGTTCGGGCTCGGCGCCGCGACCGGCGCGATCAGCGTCGGGACCCTGCTGGCCGGGCGGTCGAAGGCGCCGATCCCGCGCCTCGGCCTCGTCGTGTTCGCCGCGTTGCTGACGGTGTTCGCCCTGCTCCGTACGGACCCGCCCGCGTACCCGCTGGGCTTCGTCCTCGGGTTCTTCTACTTCCTCGTGATCACGTCGCTGGCGACGGTGCTCCAGGAGAACGTGGACGACTCGAGCCGGGGCCGCATCATGGCTCTGTGGATCATGGGGTTCGGGGGGATCGTGCCGGTCGGGGTGCTGATAGGCGGTTTCGTCGCCAACTACACGAGTGTCACGCTGGTGCTGTTGATCGGCGCGGCGGCGGCACTTCTCCTGGCGCCGTACGCCAACCTGGACAAGTTCGTCGCGCCGGCGCGGCGGAGCTGAGGGGGGAACGATGTTCGAATGGAGCGAAGAGCACGCCATGGTGCGTGACGCGGTGCGTCAGTTCGTCGACAACGAGATCCGCCCGCGCCGCGAAGAGCTCGAGTTCGGTGACGTCGCGCCGTACGACGTGCTCCGCAAGATGTTCCAGACGTTCGGGCTCGACGCGCTGGCCCGTGAGCAGTTCAAGAAGCGCATCGAACGCGAGCGCACCGCCGCGGAAGCGGCCAAGAGTGGTCGCGCGGATGGGGCCAAGAGTGGCGGCGCGGAGGCGGCCACGAGTGATCGCGCCGACGACGAACCTCGCCCGTCGGGTGGCGGGGCCATGTTCACGATCCCGATCATCGAGCTGTGCCGGTGCTCTCCCGGCATGGTGACGGCCATGGGCGTCAGCGTCGGGCTGACGGCGGCGGCGGTCATGAGCAAGGGGACGATCGAGCAGAAGGAGCGGTGGGCACTCGACCTGCTCACCCTCGAAAAGATCGGCGCGTGGGCGATCACCGAGCCGAACTCGGGCTCGGACGCCTTCGGCGGCATGCAGTCGACGGCGCGCCGGGACGGCGACGAGTACGTCCTCAACGGGTCGAAGACGTTCATCACGAACGGGCCGTACGCCGACACGACGGTGTTCATCTGCAAGCTCGACGAGGGAAACGCTCCCGAGGACCGCAAGGTCCTGCATTTCGTCCTCGACAAGGGCCTCCCCGGGTTCGAGCAGAGCAAGCCGCTGCGCAAGATGGGCCTGCACTCGTCGCCGACGGGCCAGCTCTTCCTCAGCGACGTGCGAGTGGGTCGCGACCGGCTGCTCGGCGAGACGGAGGACGTGTCTACGGGCGGCGGGCGCGACGCGGCCAAGGCGACGTTCACCATGGAACGCACCGGTGTGGCTGCGATGGCGCTGGGGATCGTCGAGCGCTGCCTCGAGCTGTGCCTCGACTACGCGAGGGAACGGGTGCAGTTCGGGAAGCCGATCGGCGAGTACCAGCTCATCCAGCTCAAGCTGGCGCGCATGGAGGTCGCGCGCCTCAACCTCCAGAACCTCGTGTTCCGTCAGATCGAGATGCAGTCGGCCGGGCGGCAGATGACCCTCGCCGAGGCGTCGGCCGGCAAGCTGTACGGCGCGCAGGCGGCGACCGAGGTCGCCCTCGAGGCGGTCCAGCTGTTCGGTGGCAACGGCTACATGGCCGAGTACGAAGTGGAGCAGTTGGCGCGCGACGCCAAGGTGCTGCAGATCTACGCCGGCACCGATGAGATCCAGGTCGGCCAGATCGCGCGCAGCCTGCTCGGCTGAGGTGACTGTGCCGATCGAGCCGCCGCCGACGTCCTGGCTGCTGCCGGCGGCCGATACCGCCGACGAGACCGAGATCGTCGGCGTCGGCGCCGACCTGGCGCCGGGCACGCTCCTCGGCGCCTACCGCGGTGGCCTGTTTCCGATGCGTGTCGGCCGGGGCGGACCGGTCGCGTGGTGGTCGCCCGACCCACGCGGGATCCTCCCGCTCGACCACTTCCACGAGAGCCGGTCGTTGCGTCGGGCGCGCCGGCGGTTCACGGTCTCGATCGACAGCTCGTTCGCGGACGTGATGCGGGCGTGCGCCGAGCCGACCCGGCCCCACGGCTGGATCGACGACGAGTTCGTCGACGCGTACGCCGCTCTGCACCGGTTGGGCTGGGCGCACAGCGTCGAAGCATGGACCCCGGAAGGTGCGCTGGCCGGCGGCGTGTACGGCGTCGCGATCGACGGCCTGTTCGCGGCGGAGTCGATGTTCCACCGCGTCACCGACGGGGGGAAGGCCGCGCTCGCCGCGCTCGTCGAGTTGCTGCGCGAGGGCGGCGCGACGCTCCTCGACGTCCAGTGGACAACGCCGCACCTGTCCTCGCTGGGCGCCGTCGATGTCCCTCGGGTGAAGTACCTCGAGCTGCTGGCCGAAGCGCTCGACCGGACCGGGCCCAGCTGGTGACGGCGCCCGGCGTCGTCGAGCGGTATCTCGACGCGATCATCGGCCACGACTGGAGCGCGCTGGCGGCGTGTCTCAGCGACGACGGGTTCGCGCGTATTGGCCCGTGGGGCGACGAGTACGACGACAAGGCCGAGTACGTCGAGTTCATCGCCGACCTGATGCCGAAGCTGCCCGGCTACGAGATGCGCGTCGACCGAGTCACGTACTCCGCCGACGGGCGGCTGGCGGTGGTCGAGCTCACGGAGACGGTCGAGGTCGAGGGTCTGCCGCACCCGACGCCGGAGGCGCTGGTGTTCGACCTCGACGGCGATCCAGAGCACGGCCGCATCCGGCGCATCCAGGTCTTCATCCAGACCCTCGGCGGCGAGCCGAGGAACTTGCCCTAACCGGTGGCGCGGTCCTTGGCCACCTCGTCGAAGGATTCGTACTCCTCGCCCGTGTCGGCGGCGTCCTCGAACTGGATCACGCCGATGTCGGTGAAGCGGTCACGCAGCCATCCGTCGCCGGCGTCGAGGAGACCGAGCTTCTTGCAGTTGGGCACGATCTTCGAGAACAAGGCGGCCTGGAACGGGTTGTTCCGCATCCGGCGCATGCCGAGCAGGAACTCGGTGACCGTGCGGCGATCGACGCCCATCGTCTCCCACACGCGATGCATCATCAGCCGGTCGCGCATCCGCAACGCGGCCTCGAACGCGAACTCCTGTCGCTCGCGCAGCTCGGCCGCGCCGAGCCCCGCGTAGTACTCCTGGAGCGACAGCACGCCGAACGCGACGTGCCGCGCCTCGTCGGCCATCACGTAGCGCAGCAGCTTCTTCAGGAGCGGCTCTTCGGTCACGTGGTGCATGAACCCGAAAGCGGCGAGCGCCAGGCCTTCGACCATGATCTGCATGCCCATGTAGGTCATGTCCCAACGCGAGTCGCCGATGATGTCGTCGATGAGCAGCTGCAGCGCGGGGTTGACGGGGTAGTGGCCTTCGAGCTTCGTGTCGAGGTAGCGCGAGAAGACCTCGACGTGACGGGCCTCGTCCATGACCTGCGTCGCCGCGTAGTACTTGGCGTCGATCCACGGCGTCGTCGCGACGATCTTGGCCGTGCAGATCAGCGCGCCCTGCTCGCCGTGGAGGAACTGGCTCATCCGCCAGTTGAGCGCCTCGACCTGGAACTGCGTCCACTCCTTTGGGCCCCAGCGTGCGACGGGGGATCCGGGCAGCTCGGCCATCCGTTGCTGGAACATCGCCGCTGCCGGCGCCATCTCGAGCGCGACGCGCTCCGGGTCGACCGGCGTCGACCAGTCGAGGTCGGTCGATCCGTTCCACTGCGACGTCTTGGCCTTCTCGTAGAGCTTGGCGAGGCCGGGTCGGGATCGTTCGTAGTCCCACGTGAAGATGGCTTCGCCGCGCGCCGGCGTCGGGTGCACGAGGTCGCCGAAGTCGATGCTGTCGTCGGCGAGGATCGCCTCGACGTTGTCGACGTCGTCGCGACCGAGGAACTGCCGCGCTGTCTCGACCATGCTGACCTCCGGTCCCGGCTCGGCATCGCCGCTACGAGTCGAGGGTAGCCTTCGAATATGGAACGCCTGCTCGTGTACCACAACCCGAGCTGCAGCAAGTCCCGCGGGGCGCTCGAGATCCTGGCCGACGAAGGCGTCGACCACGACGTCGTCGAGTACCTGCGAGCGCCGCCCGATCGGGCCGCGCTCGAGCGCATCGTCGACACCGTTGACGTGCCGCCTGCGGAGATGGTCCGTCAGGACCGGCGGTTCGAGGAGCTGGGCTTGTCCGCGTCGGACTACACGACGCGCGACGCTGTGATCGAGCTGCTCCTCGAGCACCCGGAGCTGATGCAGCGGCCCGTGATCTTCCGGGGCGAGCGCGCGGTGGTCGCGCGCCCGTCCGAGAAGGTGCTCGAGCTACTCGACTGAAGGGGGATGTCGTGGCGGTCATGACCGACGAGCTGGTCCGGGACGACGTGCGCGGCTGGATCGCCGACAACTGGGACCCGGACATCACGCTCGCCGAGTGGTGGGAGCGTCTGTGCGAGTCGGGTTGGGCGGTACCGACGTGGCCGGAGGAGTGGTTCGGGAAGGGCCTGCCGCGTGAGCTCGCCGCTGTCGTGAACGAGGGGCTGCGCGCCGCGGGGGCGATCGGACCCCCGTCCGGCCTCGGGGTGTTGCTGGCCGGTCCGACGATCCTGGTGCACGGCGACGACGAGCAGCGGGCGCGATACCTGCGCCCGATCCTGAACGGACAGGAAGCCTGGTGCCAGTTGTTCAGCGAGCCGGGTGCAGGTTCCGACCTCGCGAGCCTCCAGTGCCGCGCCGAGCGTGACGGCGACGAATGGATCGTGAACGGGCAGAAAGTGTGGACATCGGGCGGCCAGACCGCGGACCTCGGCATGCTCGTCGCTCGTACCGATCCCGATTCACCCAAGCACAAGGGCATCTCGTACTTCGCCATCGAGATGGACCAGCCGGGCGTCGAGGTGCGGCCGCTGCGCGAGATGACGGGGAGGTCGCTGTTCAGCGAGGTGTTCTTCTCGGACGCGCGTGTGAACCAGTCGGCGATGATCGGCGAGCTGAACGGTGGCTGGGCCGTCGCCAACACGACATTGGCGAACGAGCGCGCCGGGCTCGGCAGCGGCGGCAGTGGAGCAGTCGGTGGCGCGATGCCGGGGAAGAAGGCGAAGCAGCTCGAACGGCGCGTCGGTGACCTCACCGCCGGCCGGGGAAGGGACCGCGCCGAGCGCGCCGTCGCCGGACGTCAATCGAACCTGCTGGAGAAGCTGGCGAAGGACGTCGGTCGCGACCAGGACCCGAACATCCGCCAGCGGCTGGCGCAGCTCCACATCCTCAACGAGGTCGGGCGATTCACCAGTTTGCGGGTGAAGGCGGCGAAAGCGTCGGGGCGCGGGCCGGGTCCCGAAGGCAACACGGCCAAGCTGCTCATGAGCCGCATCACGCGTCTGTCACGCGATCTCGGGCTCGAGATCCTCGGGCCGCACGGGATGCTCGTGGGTCCCGACACTCCGGGCGGAGGAGTGGCGCAAGAGCTCGCTCTGTTCGCGCCGGCGGTGTCGATCTACGGCGGGAGCGACGAGGTGCAGAAGAACATCATCGGCGAGCGGGTTCTCGGGCTCCCGAAGGAGCCGGACGCCGATCGCGTCAAGACGATGCCCTTCCGCGAGCTCAAGGTCGGGACGCAACGCGCCGCCAGTTGACGGCTCGTCGAGCGTGAGGCTGCGCATCGCGCTCACCATCTC
>DASYFC010000061.1:0-20142 GCA_036498645.1 Acidimicrobiia bacterium
GCGCCTGCGGCGTCGGGGCTCTCGCGCAATCCCATGGAGTCCAACTCTTCGTAGTACTCACCGGCAACCCGCGCGCAGTCGGACGTCTCAAATGACTTGCGCGTTCATGTTGGTTGCCTTCTGACGTGCACTGAGGAACAGCTCGTGCCTCGCCTATCTCGACAGCGCCTATGGACAAGCCTGCGAGTGTTCGCGGACGTCCTCCCCCATCGCTTCCCCGGTACGTCGGCGCGGCTCGCGCGCCTCCGATCACCCTGGATCGTTGCGTCCGCTTTAGCGGTTGTCTTGGTCGCCGCCGCCTGTGTCCCGCCACCGCCCCCGCCGCCACCGGGCTCCAAGGTCTTTCTGACCTTCGACGACGGTCCCAGCGTGTATACGCCCCAGATTCTCTCCGAGCTCCAAGCCGAAGGTGTCCCCGCAACGTTCTTCATAATCGGCCAGAACGCGCAGAAGGCCCCGACCTTCGTGCAACAAGAACACGCCGACGGTGAGGTGATCGGGGACCACACCTGGGATCACCAAGACCTCACCACACTGCCGCCCGAGCAGGTGAAGTCGGAGTTGCAATCAACGGCCGACGAGATCACAAACCTGACCGGCACGCCCCCAACGCTTTGGCGTCCGCCGTTCGGCGCGTTCAACGACACCGTGACACAGATCGCCTCGTCACTCGGCCTCTCAATGCGCCTCTGGGACATCGACACACAAGACTGGACGATGCCCGGCACCAACACGATCGTGAACAATGTCGTCAACAACGTGAGCCCCGGCGCCATCATCCTCATGCACGACGGCTCTCCGGACTTGACCGGCGACCGGTCCCAAACCGTCGCCGCGCTGCCGACAATCATCGACACGCTTCGAGCACGTGGCTACGACTTCGGCAAGCTGTCCACAACCGGCGGACCTACTGGACCCAACGTCGCCGTGAGCGGAGAGTAAATCGGCACGCCGAATCGCAGTCTCCGAGATGCTCGCCACTCGACGGTCACGATCACATCGATCTGTCCTCGCATGTAACGCCTACCATGCAGCAGACAAGCTGCGGACGCCCTCGACGACCTCCTTTCAGCCCACTTGGCTGTGAGCGACGAAGATGAAGGATCGAAGCCGCAGGTGAGCCCCCGTAGCTCAGGGGATAGAGCGTCGGTTTCCTAAACCGTGCGTCGCAGGTTCGAATCCTGCCGGGGGCGCTGCGAAGAGAGCCGCCGAGTTCGCCGTCGCTTGGGTGGCTGCGCCGCCGTCTATCTCGCGGTCAGCGCTTCATCTCCATGAACGGCATGACCTCGGGAGGCATCACGACGAACGGTCGCATCATGTCGTGGTCCTCGTGTTCGAGGATGTGGCAGTGGTACATGTACCGCCCCGCGTAGGTGTCGAAGAGGACCGCGATGTCGACGACCTCGTTCGCGTTGACGCGCACGGTGTCCTTGAAGCCCCGTTCGTTGTCGTCGATCGTGTGCGGTATCCCGTCGTCGGGCGCCTCACCGAGACGGACGGACGCGCTGGTGTCCCGGGCGTTCGTGGCGGCGTGGTCGACCTGAACGGTGGCTGGGTGCCGTGCTATCAGCTCGAGAGGGTCGACGTGGACGTGCATGGGGTGGGTGTCCTCGGTGAGGTTGATGAACCGCCACACCTCGGCGCGGCCGAGCGTTGGCAGGAACGTGACACCGTCGTCGAAGCGGGTGGCGACAGTCCGCCACCGTGTGGCTCGCGTCCGGCCGTTCTCGACCTCGGTCACCGTGACGACTGGACCGTCGCCGTCGGGATCCTCGACAAGCTCTCTCAGGGTGAGCAGGGAGGGCTGCGCAGGATCGTCTGCCTCCGACTCGACGAGAGCGACGGCCCGACGAGGCGCGGGCGGTAGCGCGCGGCGGTCGATCCGTGGGAAATCGCTCGTGAGCCGGGCAGGGATGGATCGGCGACGGCGGGGGCCGTTCCCGATGCGGATCTGAAGCACCTCAGGGTGCGGCAGCAGTCCATCCGGGTTCCCGACGGGAGGGTCGGCGGGATCCCCCCAGGTGCCGTCGAACGGAGCGGGAGCGGTGTTCCACACGGTGAGCTCGTCGCCGGGCGCGAGATCGGAGAAGTCGACGAGGAGGTCGGCGCGTTCAGCCGACGCCAGCACGAGCCCCTGGCTCGGAAGCGCCACCGGCGCTGACAGCAGCCCGCCTTCGGTGCCGATCTGAGTTATCCGCCCGTGATCGGTCCGTCCATCGCGCGTCAACACGAGCCGATAGGTGCGCGCGTTGGATCCGTTGAGGACGCGGAACCGGTACGTCGTCGGCTCGACCTCCAGATAGGGCCACACCGCGCCGTTGACGACGGTGAACGGCGCGAACGCCTCCATCACCTCGGGGTCGGTCTTGTGCAGCAGCTCTCGGTGAGAGAACCGTTGGCGTCGGTGTCGAAGTTGCGGTCGGCCAGAACCAGCGGAACCTCGAAGGGCGGACCCTCGGGGAGGCCGAGCTCGCGCTCGCGGTCGTCCCGGATCACGTAGAGGCCCGCCAGTCCCGAGTAGACGGTGAAGCGGGTCACGCCCATGACGTGATCGTGGAACCAGAGCAGCGCGGCCCGCTGATCGTTCTCGTAGAGGTCGAGCGCCTGCTGACCCGGCACGGTCACGTTCTCCGCCCATCCGTCACTCGGTGCCGACGTGAGACCGCCGTGCAGATGGACCACCGCGTAGCCGCGTAGACCCTCGGCCGCACCATCCGCCTCGCCGCCGCTTCGCCCGGGCAGGCACTGAACGGGCACGCCGTCCTCGTCCGCGAACATCGGCGCGCGCACGACCGTAACGGGCAGGGTGCCCTCGAGCCGGTTGCTCCAGGCGACTTCGAGCCGCACGCCGCGATCGACGTCGATCATCGGGCCGGGCACGCCGCCGTCGTAGCTCCACACGGGCGACGGCGGCAGCTCCGAGTGGAAGCGGTGCGCCGCCGCCTCGATACGCACATCGAGCCGTGCCGGTTCGCTCACGCGATACCGGCCCGGGACGGGCAGCTCGTCGACGAACGGTGTGAGCGGCCGACGGACTGTGGCACGAGCCGGCGACGGGCTGAGATCGGTCATCGCCCTGCCTCCACTCGGTCTGACCTGACCGCGCCCCATGGTCGCTGCGACCGGACAGCGTCGCAAGTGCGGGACGCAGGACCTGACCGTGGCCAGCCGCACTGTCGGCCGCTGTGACACCAGCGTCCCCGAACCTCGCCGTCCCGTCAGCGCGTCAAGGCACCCCGCCTCCCGCCGACGGGAAGCTCTGAACGAGGCGGCGCAGCCCGGCCGCGAACAGCTCTTCGTCGCGCGCGGGGTCGGTCGCGGGGATGTCGATCGCGTCGTCGAGCGAAGGGTGGCCGCTGGGCTTCTGCCCCTGCTTGCCTGCGATCCCGAGCTTCTCGTTGGCCACGCGCCGGGTTGCCGCGAACAGCACCGCGCCGATCGTGAAGGACGCGTAGGTGTGAAAGGACAGGCTGGCATCTTCGCCGCGAAGGCCGAGACGCTCGAACACGTCCGCCAGCATGCCGAGCAGCTCGGCCATGAACTCGGTCGTCTCGGGGCTCGCGGCGAGGAACGGGGCGATGCGGTAGTGGCGGCCGAATGCCCGACGGGTCGCGATGCCGGCGGTGACGAGCACTTCGGCCGGGTCCTCGCCGAACGGGTCGGGGATGACCGCGAGGAAGTCGCGGGTCGCCTCCTCCCACACGAGCTCCGTGGCGGCCTGGACGATCGCAGCCTGGGACTCGTAGTGGTGATAGATCGCCGACGGGGCGACCCCCAAGGCCGACGCCAGGGCGCGGATGCTCGGGGCTTCCGCGCTCTCGTCGAACTGGCGCAGCGTCTCGGACGCGATCTCCTCGCGGGTCAGGACCCGGTCGCGACCCTTGGCGATCCTCGCCATCCCTGCACCAATGATCGGGGCAACCGAACAGTGATCGAGACTGTACCGGACAGCGTTCGGTACGAGCACGGCGGCTCGCCGCGGCAGCCGGAACGCGCAGCTACGTGCGCTTGACTCCGACCGTGATTGCGCCCACGTATCCACGGTCGGCCGGCGTGACGGGCAACACCGCCGACGCCGCGCCCGCGCTGCGATAGATGTCGTCTGCGGTATTGCGCACGTCGCGGGAGCCGCGCGAGCTGTACGGCGCACTCCGGTACACCTGGTCGGTGAGAGTGTCGTCGAAGAACAGCTGGCCCGTGTGCACGACGGACCCGCCGACGTGCACCTTCATGTGGATGTGCACGGCGCGCCCGGGGTACCAGCCGGGGTAGATGGTCTGGAACTCGGCGAGCCCGTTGGCGTCGGTGACCTGCGTGCCCCGGAGGAAGGTCTGGTCGTCGTTCGTCGACTGCGAGCCGCTCGGACCGCCGCCCGGTCCGCCGGCACCGGCTGAGCTGAACCCGGAGTAGACGCCACTCGCGTCGCAGTGCCACACGTCGATCGCGGCGTCCTTGATCGGCGTGCACCCGGTGGCGTCGACGACCGTGAGCTTCATGTCGAGGGGTGCACCGTCCCTGCCCTCGGTGATGTCGCTCCGGACCTTGTCGAGGTCGAGGTAGTACGGCCCCTCGGTCACTTCAGGAGTGAGGACGCACGCCGCCGACGACGCCGTCGTGCCGGACGCACCTGCCGACGTCGTGCGAGAGGTCGTGCTCGACGAGCGCTTCGACGACGAACCTCCGCCGCATGCGACGGCGATGACGCCCGCACCGAGGCCGGCGAAGAGTCCCATCGCCTGGCGACGGCTGAGGAGATCAGGTCTGTCGGCCATGCCCCACCCCAACGTACGGATCTGGTGGCGGACTGAGGACCGCCTGGGAGCTCGCCGCGGATAGCTTCTCACCCCGAGGAGGGCGGCGTGACTGCGTATCGGATCGGAGAGTGGGAGAGCTTCGCGCTGGCGCAGGTGGGCGCGTCGGCAGCGCTGCTCGGCCTCGTGTTCGTCGGAATCTCCATCAACCTGCGCGACATCATCGGATCGGGTCCGCTCGTCCACCGCGCGGCCGAGGCGGTGATCCTGCTCGGCAGCGTTCTGGTGACGGCGACGCTCGTGTTGATTCCGAATCAGCGACGGGACGTGCTGAGCACGGAGCTGATCCTGTTCGGCGTGGCGCTCTTCGTGGTCGTCCTCTATCTCCAGCGGGACGCCGTCACACAGCCCGTCGACCCGGGTCGACCAGGTCCACCGCGGGCATCACTCGCGATACGACGCACGCTCGGACTCGGCGCCGCGGGCCTGATCGGTGTGGCGGGGATCACCCTCGCTGCCCAGGCGGCCGGCGGTCTCTATTGGTGGCCGGTCGCCGTGCTCGCGGCGTACATCGGAGCCCTGGCGAACGCCTGGATCCTCCTCATCGAGATCCTCCGCTGAGCGGGCGGGGCGTCAGGCCTCGACGTGCGCGGCGCGCGAGTCGACTTCGCCGGCGCCGGCGACACCGAGATCGACCACGAGGTCGGTCAGCGCAGCTGTCCACGACTCGTAGTACGGACGCGTCGGGTCGGCATCGATGGCGGCGATGAGCCGTTGCCGGAAGTCGTCCCACTCGAGCCCGCGCTGCTCGACCAGCGCGAGCGCCATGCCGAGCACGCGTCCCTGCCACGGTGCGTCGAAGACGAGCTCGCCGTTCTGGCGCGGGAGCGCGGCTTCGCCCGTCATGCGGCGCACCTCGGGACGCACGAGCTCCCCCACTAGCGGGCCACGCCGATCATCGCGTCGCGCGTGACCGTTCCTGCGAGCTCGTCTTCGCTGGTGCCGTCGGCGCCCGGCGGGCGCGCGGGCAGCACGAGGTAGCGCACTTCGGCGCTCGAGTCCCACACTCTGATCTCGACGTCGTCGGGCACGTCGCAGCCCATCTCCGCGAGCACGGCGCGGGGCTCGCGCACCATCCGGGACCGGTACGGCGGGCTCTTGTACCAGTTGGGCGGAAGGCCGAGCACGGGCCACGGGTAGCACGAGCACAGGGTGCAGACGACGACGTTGTGCACGTCGGGCGTGTTCTCGACCGCGACGATGTGGTCACCCTCGGGGCCGCCGAAACCGAGCTCGGCGATGGCGGCGGTCCCGTCGGCGAGCAACCGCCGCTTGTACTCGGGATCGACCCACGCCCGGGCGACGACCTTGGCCCCGTTCATCGGGCCGATGTCCTGCGCGTACGCCTCGACCACCTGGTCGATGAACTCGGAGCTGACGATCCCCTTCTCGGTCAGCAGCTCCTCGAGCGCGCGGGCGCGGCGCTCGACGTCGCTGAGTGGCTCGGGGTCGTGTCCGTGCTCGTCGCTCACGTCACACCGGCTCGAGGTACCGCTCGTACAGGTCGACGTGCACGGGTGCGTTCGCCTCGGCGGCGTCGGACCACAGCTCGACGGCGTCGAAGCGCACCCCGTAGGTCGGGTCGAGCACCTTCTCGTTCCGGTGCGCCTCGAGCTCGGGAATCGGGACGACGGGCTCGACACGCACGATCACGCCCTGCCGGCCCCTCACGTAGCGAGGGCAGCGTGTGTGCCCGGCGAAGTGAACGTCGCGGACACGCACCGCGTCGCCGACTGCGAAGCTCGGTGCGTCGCGTCCCGACCCGAGCTGGACGTCGTCGGGCGCGACGGTCGCCGGCCGGGACAGCGCGAACGTCCCGGCCCGCGCGTCGAGCTCGTCCTTGGAGATCATCCTCGCCTCCACGAGCAGCGTCGCCACCGCGGTGAGCCAGTGCTCGAAGTACGAGGAGGTCAGGTAGTGACCGGGGTCCATCCGCTCGATGGCGTGGCGAAACATCGGCGTGTTGAAGCCGCCGGCCCCGAGGGCGCCCCCCGCGACGGCGAACGTGCGCGCCTCCCACTCGCCGTGGAACATCGGCTCATCGGGCTCGACCTCGACCGGTCCGAATCCCTGCATGCCCCCGAGGTCGTGGACGCCGTCCACGCCGTCATCCTTCCACACACGCCGTGCGCATCAGGGCGCCGGCGCGACCCCCAGGGGCGTGTACGCGTACACACCGACGGGCGTGCCCTGCTCCGGGCTGCCGGTTCCGAAGAACAGCGCGTTGCGGGACACCGACACGCCGGAGTCGGAGGTCGCCGGGAGCGGCAGTGTCGTGATCAGCAGTCCCGTCGCCGCGTCCCGCACCTGGATCAAGGGGTCCGTTGCGTGGCCGTTGAAGACCATGCCGCCGGCCACGGTCGTCGGGGCGAAGGACAGCGCGTGAACCTGCTGCCAGGACACCGAACCCGACGTCGCGTCGAACGCGTGCAGCGATGGTTCCTGCACCGGCAGGTCCGCAGGATTGCCGGGTTGGCAGAGACCGATGTCGCCCAGCGCGGTCGCGCCGTAGACGTGCTGACCGTCGTAGGCCGTCGTCGCGATGAAGCCGCCGGCGACGCCGCCGAACACGACGTTCTTCATCCACACCAGGTGCCCGGTGGCGGGATCGATCCGGTAGTAGGTCCCGTCCTTACCACCGACGCCGAGGAACGCGCTGCCGTCCGGCGCGGTGCCGAGGTTGGGGGTGGCGCCGAAGTCCCAGTCACACGACGGGTTGCCCTGCTCGATCCGCGGCGGTGTGAACACCCACGCCGGCTTGCCGTTGCTGATTCGCAGCGCGACGACGCGTTCGTTGTACGCCCCCCGGGCCTGGAAGTCGCAGTCGGCGACGTCGAAGACGGCCAGACCCCGCGCCGCGTCGATCGTCGGTGACGACCACACTCCGCCGCAGCCGTCGTCGAGCACGGCCCCGCTGTCGTCGACGCTCGTCTCGAATCGCCACAGCGGGTCGCCGGTCGCCAGATCGGCGGCGACGAAGTACCCGCGGTGGCCGTTCTGTCCGTCCGATGTGACCCCGAACAGCACGCGGTTCCCCGCGACGACGGGCGAGGAGAAGATGCGCGCCTCGTCCTGGGCCGGATCGGCCGGTGCCTCGGGCAGGCCCGTGTAGTCGTGGTGCCAGTACTCGGTGCCATCGGTCGCCCGCAACGCGTACAGCGTGTAGCCGCCGCCGAAGAACACGAGGTCCGGCCGCGAGCCGGCGCCGGGCTGGAACCACGCGCTCGAAGTGATGAGGCCGCCGTCGGAGCTGGGGTCGCGTGGAAACTCCCCCGGCCGGGGCACGACCGCGGGCTGCGGCGCGATCTGGAAGTTCCAACGCAGCTTCCCCGTGACGCGGTCGAGCGCGTAGAAGTGCCCGTCCCACGATCCCACGTACACCGTCGACCCGACGACGACCGGGTTGGCGGTCACGGCGTCACCCGTCGGGAAGAACCAGGCCGGCGCGAGCGTGCGGGCGCTGACCTGATCGAGGGTGGTCGGCGCCGAGAACGTGTGCTGTGCCGAGCGGCCGTAGGTGGGCCAGTCCCATTGCCCGGTCGAGGGCGCGGAAGGCGACGGGTCGCCGGCGGCGGGCTCGGCGAAGCTCCCGATTCCCGCGCACGCGACGAGCAGCACGATGACCAGGAACAGCTCGAGCCGTCGACCGCCCCGCATCAGTTGTCCCCCCATGAACGCCGACCTGGCGGGGCGAATGTTACCGATTACTGCCGCTTACGCACCATTTGTCGGGTGCTTGAGGCTGCACCATTTCTCGCGGACACTCTGTTTGTCCCGCTACATCGTGTGGCGGGGTCATCAGACCGAAGGGGTTGCTCGTGCTTGCAGTCTCGACGCTCAGTCACGGAACGACCACGATCCTCTACCTGATCGCGGTGATCCTCTTCCTCGCCGGCTTCTTCGGCTTCAAGCCCGGCACGCAGCGAGTGAGGCTCGACAGCCTCGGCCTAGCCGTCTTCGTGTTCGTCTTCTTCTGGAACGAGTGGGCGCTCACGTAACTGCTCCCGATAGCTCATCGGCAGCAGCTCGAGCAGCTGACCGTCGGGATCCCGGATGAAGATCCCGTAACCGATGTTGGTGTCGGCGAGCACCTCGCCGCCGTATTCGCCGACCCGGGCGCACACGGCGTCGACGTCGTCGACCGACACCGAGACGTGCGTGAGGCCGGGTTCGTTCATCACCCGCTCGCGGGCGGGCTCGGTCGCGCCCTCGAAGTGCAGGAGCTCGAGGACGAGCCCGTCTCGGCGGAGGTAGAAGGCGGTCATGCCGAGCGGCTTCGGCAGGCGGAGGAGCGTGCTGGACGGGTCGTCGGGTGGGTGCAGCTCGCGCTCGAGCTCGAAGCCGAGGAGCTCCTCGTAGAACCGGCGCGACCGCGCGAGGTCGGTCACGCAGTGGCCGAGATGATTGAACGCGACGCCGTCCGCCACGGGCTCGAGGCTAGGCGGGCTGGAGCAGGGTGCGATCGAGATCGGCGACTCGGGCCCGGCCGAGCAGAGTCATCGCGGTCACGAGCTCGTGGCGGAGGATCTCGAGCACGCGGTGCACCCCCGCGCGGCCGCCGGCGGCGAGCCCGTAGCAGGCGGGCCGGCCCACGAGGACGGCGCGGGCGCCGAGGGCCAGCGCCTTCACGACGTCGCCGCCGCTGCGGACGCCACCGTCGAGCGCAACTTCGGCGTCGCCGCCGACCTCGTCGACGACCTCGGCGAGCTGATCCAGGGTCGCGGGCGCGCTGTCGAGCTGGCGTCCACCGTGGTTCGACACGTACACCGCGGCCGCTCCGGCCTCGACGGCAGCGCGCGCATCCTCCCCGGTGAGCACGCCCTTCACCGCGAACGGCAAGTCCGTGCCCGCCATGACGTCGGCGAGACGCGCCCACGTCCACGGTCGCTCGAGCTCGCCGGTGTGGTCGATGAACCCGGTGGCCCGGGACGGGAAGTTCGCGATCTCGAGGCGCGCTCCCGGATTGCGCAGCTCGCGGCGTCGCACACCCACGACGGGTACGTCGACGGTCACGCAGAGCGCGCCGTATCCGGCATCGGCGGCGCGGCTGAGCAGGTCGACGAGCACGGTGTGCGGGTGACGCAGGCTCAGCTGGAAGACGCGCGCCGCGTCCGGCGCCGCGCTCGCCAACGCTTCGAGCGTCTCTCCCGTCACTTCGGGGACGACCGCGAGCGTCCCGAGGCTCGTCGCGGCCTCGAGCACGGCGCGGTATCCGTCGGCGTGCAGCAGCGTGTCGCCTGCGAACGGCGCCACCAGGATGGGCATCGCGAGCGGCATCCCGAGGAACGTCGTGGACGGGTCGGCCGCCGGCGCGCCCGTGAGCATTCTCGGCCGCAGCAGCCAGCGGGTGAACGCGCGCCGGTTCTCGTCCAGCGTCCGTTCGTCTTCGGCGCCGCCCTCGACGTACGCCAGCGCGTCGGGCGGCAGCGTCCGACGCGCCTCGATGACGGCGTCGTCCAGGACGACGAAAGGCGGCGGGTCAGGAGCCGGCGCGCTCATCGAGCCACGTCTCGGTGGCCTCGCCGGCGGCGGGACGCACCTCGTGCAGGAGCGGCAGTCCGTTGCGGTAGCGCTCGAGATTCTCGACGAACAGGTCGACGACGCGGCCGTGGCGCGCGAGCCCGCCGGCCGACGAGTGCGGTGTGAGCACGACGCGCGGATGATCCCAGAACGGGCTGTCCGGCGGCAGCGGCTCGGTGGCGAACACATCGAGGATCGCCGCTGCCGGCCGACCCCGGTCGAGCGCGGCGAGGAGAGCCGCTTCGTCGACGAGCGCGCCGCGCGCCACATTGACCAGCACCGAGTCCAGCGCCATCGCGGCGAGGAAACGCCCGTCGACGAAGCCGGTGGTCTCGGCCGTCGCCGGCGCCGCCAGGACGACGACGTCGCAGCGCGGCAGCTCGTCGAGGAGCTCCTCGCGTCGGAGCATCTCGTCGACGGGCTCTCGGCCAGTGGGGTGCCGCCGATGCCCGAACACGTGCGCGCCGAGCGCACGGGACCGCTCGGCGACGGCGGCGCCGATGGAACCCACTCCGATGACGAGCCACGTCGTGCCGAATATCTCGCGGAACTCGTGGGGGCGCCACTCGTGAGCGCCCCGCGCCGCGGCCCACTCGTCGGCGCGCTGGAATCGCGCGAGCACAGCCTGGATCACGTACTCCGCGATCGGGATCGCGTTGACGTGCGCGCCTGTGACGCGCACGCCGCGCTCGAAGAGCCGGTCGTAGAGCGGCAGGTATCCGGCGGCGGGAGACTGGAACCAGCCCAGCGACTCGAGCGAGAGGAGCAGCTCGAACCACGGAGCCGCTCCGCCGCGGAAGAACAGGTCGCCGGTCGCGCATGCGACCTCGGCGTGGACCTGCTTCGCGTCGAGCTCACCGCCGCCCACCTCGAGCCGGCCGTCACGGTGCATGCGGACCTGCTCGACGTCAGGGTCGAGGCGATCACCGCGCTCGTCGAGCAATCGCCCGGCGGTCTCGGTCACCAGGATCTGCACAGGTGCGAGCGTAAAGGGTTGCGGAGAGGACCACGCGCTTGCCCGGCGGCGCCGCGGTGCTCCACGATGGTGTGCGCGCAGCGTCGAGGGCCGGAGGAACGCATGCGACCCGTGCACAAGGAGCTCGCGGAGCCGGTCGCGCGCGGCCTGCTCGGGGCAGCGACCGTCGACGGCGGTCCGACCGACGAGCAGCGCCGCATCATCGACGCGATCGTTCACGGGTACTTCGACGTCGACACCGACCCCATGTCGCTCGGGCGGCTCGATCCGGCCGGATTGGCCGCCGCCGTCGACGATCCCAAGGCGCGTCATCGGATCGTCGAGCTCATGATCGTCCTCGAGTTCAGCCGTCACCCGGGCAGCGACGCGATGGCGCAGCGGGTGCAGGAGTACGCCACTGCCCTGGACGTGGACGAGAAGATGCAGGTCGTGGCGCGCGATGCGCTCCGTTCGGCGAGGGCGGAGCTCAACGCCGACTACCAGCGATACCACGACGACTACGACGTCGAGCCGCAGTTCGCCGGGGCCGAGGACGCCGAGATGGCGTCGCAGTTGCGGGCGCTCGAGCACTGCCCGCCGGAGAGCCTCGGGCGGGCCTACTTCGACTTCTACCAGCGGTACGGGCTCACGTTCCCGGGAGAGCCGGGCGGCGGCGACGTGATCTTCGTCGCCCACGACTTCTCGCACGTGCTGTCGGGCTACGAGCCGAACGGGCCGGGCGAGCTCGCGCTCCAGGCGATGCTCGTCAGCGCGACGGATGGCGACCAGCATTTCTCGAACTTCTGCGCCTCCCTGTCGCTGCACGAAGCCGGGTTGCTCGAATCCACCGTGGCGATCACTCCCAAGGTCGGCACCCTGGCGCGGCCCGGCGCGGCCGAGGAGCTCGCCGACGCGATTCGGCGGGGCGCCCAGTGCACCGCCGACTTCGCGGCGATCGACCATCTTGCGCACGTCGACGAGCCACTCGAGGACGTGCGCCGCGAGCTGTCGATTCCCGCCCGCCGCGCCTGACCCGTCAGGTCGACGCCCGCTCGCGGTATCGATCGCGCAGCAGCCGCTTGTAGATCTTGCCGTTGTCCTGACGCGGCAACTGGTCGACGAACTCGACGCGGCGCGGGCACTTGTAGTGCGACAGCCGATCACGACAGAACCCGACGAGCTCGTCGGCAAGGTCGCCGCTCGGCTCGATGCCCGCGCGCAACTCGACTACTGCGAGCACCTCCTCGCCCCACTCCGGGTTCGGGACACCGATGGCGGCGACGTCGGCGACAGCGGGATGGTCGAGCAAGACGGCGTCCACCTCGGCCGGATAGATGTTCACGCCGCCCGAGATGATGAGGTTGGCGCTGCGATCGGTGAGGAACAGGAAGCCGTCGTCGTCGACATATCCCATGTCGCCGAGCGTGAAGTGGCGATCCCGGTACGACGACTCGGTCTTGGAGCGGTCCTTGAAGTACTCGAACGGGACCTCTGAGGCCTTGAACCACACGAGCCCGACCTTGCCCGGCGGTAACGGGTTGGCCTCCTCGTCCGCCACGACGACCTGGTCTTCGGGCACGGGCTTGCCAACGGTTCCGGGCTTCTGCAACCACGTGCGCGCATCCACCCACGTGCCGAGACCCTCAGTGGCG
The DNA here is from genome assembly GCA_036498645.1 of Acidimicrobiia bacterium. Classification (GTDB taxonomy): domain Bacteria; phylum Actinomycetota; class Acidimicrobiia; order IMCC26256; family JACDBD01; genus JALZAA01. Next base: position 12,939 of record DASYFC010000061.1, read on the forward strand.
GCGTAGTACTCGTTCACGACGGGTCCCAGCCACTCGATGAGGCGCTGCTTCACGCCGACCGGGCACGGCGCCGCGCCGTGCAACACGTTCCGCAACGACGAGACGTCGTACCGGGCCCGCACGTCGTCCGGCAGCGCGAGCAGCTGGTGGAACATCGTCGGGACCATGTGCGAGTGGGTGACGCGGTGCCGTTCGATCAACCGCAGCGCCTCCTCCGGGTCCCACGCCGGCATCACCACGATCGGGACGCCGGCGATCAACGGCGCGTTCATCGAGAACGTGAGGGGCGCGGCGTGGTACAGCGGCCCGGTCAGCAGGTGCACGTTGCCGTCGCGGTACGCGGCGCGAGCGAGCATCACCGCCGTCGCGAGCGACGCCTCGTCGCGGAACACACCTTTCGGCCGGCCCGTCGTGCCGGACGTGTAAAGCATCTGTGATCCGAGGGCGGGATCGTCGAGGTCGTCGCCGGGCTCGGCCAACACCGCAGCGTCGTAATCCTCGAACCCGTCGATCGAGCCGGCGACGGCGAGGCGCACGTGCGCCCGCGGCGCCGCCACCGTGGCACCGCCGACCACGTCGGCGAACCGGGCTTCGGCCACGAACGCCCGCGCCTCGCAGTCCTCGACGATGTACCCGGCCTCCTCCGCGGTGAGGTGCCAGTTCACAGTGGTGAGGCGCAGCCCCGACCGCTGCGTCGCCAGGAGGACCTCCACGAACTCGGCCCGGTTCGAGCAGAGCAGCGCGACCGCATCGCCGCGCTCGAGGCCGCGGCGGCGGAACGCTCGCGCCAGCCGGTTGGCCCGCTCGTTCAACTCGCCGTACGTGATCGTCCCCGCCGTTGCGATCAAGGCGGCCGTGGTGGGTCGGCGCCGCGCGTGCCACGCGACCGCCATCCCGCGATCGGCGTAGGCCAGCAGCTCATCGAGCTCGGTGTCCACGCCCACGCGGCGCCCCCTCGTGCGGCGAATCCCGGCGCCGGTGACGTTACTCCCGGGTACCGTCGCGCGGCGGCGGCGGCTTTGCCGACCGGCGCCGCAAAGCCGGAGCTTGCGACGGCGCCGAAAGGAAAGCGTGGGCAGATCCCCCGACTACGTCTTCGGAGACACCGACATCGCAGCGCGTCGACTCGACCTGGTGGCCGAGACCTGGGCATCGCCGAGCGCGGCATTCCTGCGCGAGGACCTACGCAGCCGGCCGAGGCTCGCCCTCGACCTCGGCTGCGGACCGGGACACTCGACGCGATTGGTGGCGTCGACCACCGGAGCGGCGAAAACGATCGGCCTCGACACGTCCGAGGCGTTCATCGCCCGCGCCCGAGCGGACGCGCCCGAAGGGGTGGCGTTCCTGCAGCATGACGTGATGGACCTGCCGTTCCCGACGGGTCGGGTGAACCTCGTGTACGGCCGGTTCGTCCTGTCGCACATCCCCCGCCCGGACCGTCTCGTGCGCGCGTGGATGAGCCAGCTCGAGCTCGGCGGTGTCCTTGCCCTCGACGAGGTGGAATGGATCCGCACGGACGATCCCGCCTTGCGCCGCTATCTCACGCTGCTCGCGTCGGTCCTCCAAGCTCGCGGGAGCTCACTCGCCGCCGGGCCGATCGCCGACAAGTTCGACGGGGGTCCCGGCGGCCGGAAACGGACGAGCGTCGTGCGCACCCATCCCGTGCCGATGGCGCGCGCCGCCGAGCTGTTTGAGTTGAATTTCGCGACCTGGCGCGACGAGCCCTTCGTACGGGACAGCCACAGCCGCGACGAGCTCGACCAGCTCGAGGCCGAGCTCCGCGAGCTCGCTCGCGGGCAAAGCCGCGCGCCGGTCACGTGGGGGATGCGCCAGACGACCTTCGAGCGGGGCAGCTGATTCGAGTCAGCGCAGGTCGAACGCGACCTTGATCGCGGCGCTGCGGTCCTGGGTCGCCAGAGCAGTGAACGCGTCACGCCACTCGTCGAGCTCGAACGTGTGGGTCAGCATGCCCGTGAGGTCGATCCGGCCCTCGCGCACGAGGTCGAGGTACTGCTCGATGCCGTGCCGGCGCACGCCGTCGACCTCCTCGAACCCGAAGGCGTTCGAACCCACCAGCGAGAGCTCCTTGAAGTACAGCGGCGTGTCCTCCCAGAACGTCGGGCCGTGCACACCGGCCTTCACGAGCGTGCCGCGAGCCTTTAGGACACGCGCGCCGACTTCGAACGTCTCCTGCTTGCCGATCGTGTCGTACACGACGTCGATCTCGCCCGGATAGGCCATCGGCAGCCCGTCGCTGGGCTGCAACACGCCTCCCGACCACGACGCCGCCTCGTCGATGACGGCGTGCGCAGGCTCGTGTCCGATGACGGTCGCGCCGAGCTTGCGCGCCAGCGCGGCCTGCGCCTCAAAGCGGGCGACGACGAGCACCTCGACATCGGGGTGGAGCGTCCGGAGGATCGCGGTTGCGCACGTCCCGAGGGCGCCGGCGCCGTACACCATCACCTTGCCGCCGGGCGCCGGCGGGTGACGGGTGACCGAGTGCAGGCTGACCGCGAACGGGTCGGCGAAGACCGCGAGCTCGTCCGGAACCTCGTCGGGCACCTTGAACAATTGCGAGTCGTGCGCGGGCATGAGCTGCGCGTACCCGCCACTTGCGTCACGCGACGTCCCCGTATGGATCCCGGGCGCGATGGGTCCCACGCCGAAGCTCCAGCACAGGCTGAGATCGCCGGCCTCGCACGCCGGGCAGATCGGATCGACGCCGCGCGGCCGGCACGAGAGCCACGGGTTCAGCACCACGCGGTCCCCGACCTCGAGCCCTTCGGCCTCGGGCCCGAGCGCGACGACGTCGGCGACGACCTCGTGCCCGAGCACCTGCGGGAGCGAGAAGAAGCCCTTCATCGGGTTGTCGGGGGTCGCCACGTTGACCCAGTCCATGAACACCTGCTTGGCGTCGGACCCGCAGATGCCCGTGAGCCGGGGACGGGTGACCACCCAGTCGGGCAGGAGGAACTCGGGGTCCGCGAGGTCGACGAGGCGCATCGGCGTCTGCGCGAGGCCGCGCAGCAGCTGGTCGTCCTCCGCCGGCTCGGGCTGCGGCTCGGGCGCCACTCCGTACAGAAGACCTTGCATCCACTCCCCCGGCCTCGACGACTGACGGCGACGTCAGCTTACTGACGGGCTTCCGAGCCGGATCTCAGACGCGCTCGGCCAGCTGCTCGTAGTCGACCGCGACGCCGTCGGAGTCGGCACCGAACTCGAACCGGCCGTACTCGTCGTCGGCGTACACCCACCGGTCGGCGGCGAGGCGCTGGTACCGCTGCACGAGCGGTCGCACGGAGAGGGCGGGTGTCTCGATGAACGCGGCTCGCACCTCCAGATCGGCGCCGACCTCCGGGGCGAGCCGCCGCGTCACGAACGCGTTCGTGAACGGGTTGCCGGCGAGGTCGACGTCCGTGCAGCCCTCCAACGAGGGGTCGGGGCGGCCACCGTGCAACCACGACCCGGTCCCATCCGACTCCAGCTCGAGGCGCCGCGTGCCGGCGGCGTCCGTCACTTCGACGGCCGTCCGTTCGTGTCGCCAGTCGGGATCGAGCTCGATCGAAAAGCGCACTGCCCAGCGGTGGTCGCCGTCGACGCAGATCTCGTAGCCCGTCACGGCGACGCCTTCAGCGCCCACGTCGAGCCGCACGAACACGAGCCCGTCGAGGTCGAGTCGACGCCAGCCGTATGTGGTGGCGCTCATTCGGCGGCGAGCGTGGTTCGCATCTTGGCCACCAACGCCCGGAACATCGGATAGTCGCCGGCCATCGCATCGATGGACGGCTTCCACATCTCCCAGCGATCAATCAGCCGCGGGCCGAGCAACAGCCGGAGCACATCGAAGTTGATCGCCCCGACCTGCTCCAGCGCGCCCAACTGCTCGAAGTAGTCCAGCTCGCGATAGAGCACGAACGCCTCGGGCGCGTTGGCGTCGATGAAGCGCTGGAACGCGGCGCTCAGCTCCTCCTTCGTCTTGAACTCGGCGGCCAGCCGGCGCGCCTCGACCAGACCGTCCTCGTCCCATCGACGCACGAAATCGGCCGTGATCTGCGACTGGGTGGCGTGGCGTGCCTCCCGGACCTGTCGTCCGGCCGCGACGGCCAACCCGACCGTACTGAGCAGGCCGACGGCGCCGACGGCGGTTGCGATCGCGGTGACCTGCTCGGCCCAGTTCGGCACGCGCTCAGCCGCCGGCGCCGCGGAGCTGCGCGAGGGCCTCGGCCGCCATGGACTCGCTGATCCGGTCGTCGAGCAGCGCGGCGGCGGCTTCGACGGCCTCACGGGTGCCGAGCGGGTCCTCGGCCCGGGCACGTGCCATGCGATCCTCGCGGCTGAGCCACCGCGCGAGCTCCGCGGCCGACGCGCCCGAGAGCTCGGGCCGCTCCTCGAAGAGGTAACGGAGCTGACCGACGACGCGCGACACCGACGGCCCGTCAGTCACGGTCAACCGACTCCGCGGTCGCGGCCCTCCCAGTACGGGCCGCGGAGCTTGTACTTCTGGAGCTTGCCGGTGGCGGTGCGGGCGAGCTCGGAGCGGAACTCGACCGACGTCGGGCACTTGTAGTGCGAGAGGTGGTCACGTGAGTGTGCGATGAGGTCCGCTTCGCTCGCGTCCGCGCCGGGCGCGAGCACGACGAGCGCCTTGACGGTCTCGCCCCACTTCTCGTCGGGCACGCCGATCACCGCCACCTCCGCGACGGCCGGGTGCGAGAACAGGCAGTCCTCGACCTCGACCGACGACACGTTCTCGCCGCCCGAGATGATGACGTCCTTCTTCCGGTCCGAGATCGACAGGTACTCGTCGTCGTCGATCGCACCGCCGTCGCCGGTGTGGAACCAACCGGCGGGGATCGCCTTGGCCGTCTCGTCCGGCTGCTGCCAGTAGCCCTCCATGATGACGTTGCCGCGCGCGAGCACCTCGCTCTCGTCGTCGACGCGCACCTGCACCCCGAGCGTTGGCGCACCCGCCCGTCCCAGCCGCTGCGCACGCTCGGCCGCGTCGAGATCGTCGTACTCGACCCGGCTGCGGTTCATGGTCAGCAGGGGTGCGGTCTCGGTGAGCCCGTAGATCTGGATGAACTCCCAGCCGAGCTCGGTCTCGACCCGCTCGATCGTCCGGGTGGGCGGCGGCGCACCCGCCACCACCATCCGGGTCCGGCCGCGTCCCGGGATGTCGCCCTGCCATTGCGCGGCGGCGTCGAGCACCGCGTTCACGACGGCGGGAGCGCCGTTGAGCAACGTGACGCCGTGCTTCTCGACGCGGCGGAGGATCTCGGCGCCGTCGACCTTTCGGATCACAATGTGGCGGCCGCCCATGCCGGTCACCGCGTACGGCATCCCCCACCCGTTGCAATGGAACATCGGCAGCGTGTGAAGGTAGACGTCGCGGTCGTTCACGCCGGTCTGCCATCCGAAGACTGTGGCGTTGATCCAGCAGTTGCGGTGCGTCAGCTGCACGCCCTTGGGCCGCGCGGTCGTGCCGCTCGTGTAGTTGATCGTGGCGGTGGCGTCCTCGTCGGGCTCCCACGGCTCGGGCTCGACTCCCTCGCGGAAAAGCTCCCGGTCCGCTTCGGCGCCGATCACGAACCGGTGCTTCGCGCCGACGGTCGAGAGTGCGTCGTCGAGCTCGGGGTCGACGAGCAGCATCGTGGCGCCGGAGTGCTCGACGATGTACCCGACTTCGTCGGCGTTGAGCCGGAAGTTGACGGGTACGAGGATCCGGCCCGATCCGCTGACGCCGAAGAACGACACGAACAGCCGGGCGGCGTTGGGCGAGACGATCGCGACCCGTTCGCCGACGCCGATTCCGAAGTGGTCCAACGCGGCCGCTTGCGTGCGCGCAAGCTCACGCACACGCCGGTAGGTCAGCTCACCGAGCGACGGGGCCGGCTGGTCGGGCTCGTCGACGATCCCGATCCGGTCGCCGTATACGAGTGCGGCGCGCTCCATGAAGTCGTTGACCGTCAGCGGCACCTTCATGCTGGTCCCCTCCCGCGGTGCTGGTTGGCACGCGAGACGGTGGCACAGGGCGGCGATGCATGCCAACGCTCCGCATCGGCCGTTTGCGGAGCGCGGTCAGCTCGGCCGGAGGCTGTGCAGCGGGGCGCCGTTGGTCCAGGCCGCCGCGTCGCCGGGGCGAAAGCGGTGTCCGGCGCCCTCCTGGGCGATGCGCCGGCGCGCAAGCTGCTCGGCGGCGCGTCCCGGTGGCACGCGCTCCGTGCGGGCGAGCCCGAACACGCGGCGGACGGTGTCGGCGACCCGGGCGGTGTGCTTCCTCGCTCGTTCGCGGTCGTAGCCGGCGAACTCCTCGGCGAGGTTGATGATCCCGCCGGCGTTCACCACGAAGTCCGGCGCATACAGGATCCCGCGCGCGGCGAGCGCGTCGTCGTCGGCAGCGTCGGCAAGCTGGTTGTTGGCGGCGCCGCACACCGCCCGGCACTGCAATCGCGGGATCGTCTTCTCGTTCAGCACGCCGCCAAGTGCGCACGGCGCCAGGATGTCGCAGTCCTCCTCGAGTGCCCGCTCGACCGGGAGCCGCTCGGCTCCGATGTCCCGCACCAGCGCTTCGACGCGTTCGCGGTTCACGTCCGCCACCGCAACGTGCGCCCCCGCCTCGGCGAGAAGGAGCGCGAGGTGCGTGCCGACGTGGCCGACTCCGTCCACGACCACCCGATTCCCGGCCAGCGTGGCGTCACCGTCGAGCTCCTCGAGTACCGCGCTCATGGCCTGCACCACGCCGTAGGCGGTCATGGGCGAGGGGTCCCCCGAGCCGCCGGGGCCCTCGAGGCCCGTGACCCACGGCGTCTCCGACGCGATGACCTGCATATCGCGCGGCGTGGCCCCGACGTCCTCGGCCGCGATGTAGCGGCCGCCGAGGTCGTCGATCGCCCGCCCCATCGCCCGCAGCAGCGCATCGGTGCGGGGCGCGTCGGGATCGCCCACGAGCACGACCGCCTTCCCACCGCCCTGGTGAAGGCCGGCGGCGGCCGCCTTCAGGCTCATCGCCTCGGAGAGGCGCAGCGCGTCGACCACGGCGTCGTGCTCGGACGGGTAGCGCCAGAAGCGGATGCCGCCGAGGGACGGTCCCAGTGCGGTCGAGTGCACGGCGATGACGGCCCGCAACCCCGACGATGCGTCGGCGACGAACACGACCTGCTCGTGGCCCCTCGCGGTCATCAGCTCGGTGACCGCGGCGTGCGTC
>DASYFC010000062.1:0-8685 GCA_036498645.1 Acidimicrobiia bacterium
CCGCCCGGACCGCGTACACGATCCCGGCCAAGTTCGTCATCGATTCCGGGGTGAAGGTGCCCGGCGGCGGGCTCAGCCTCGGAATCGTCGTGCTCGTGCTCGGACTGCTCCTCGTGGTCGCGGCGTTCGCGCCGTGGTGGAGGATCGCCGGCCTGGTGGTCGGCGTCGCCGTGGTCGTGACCGGCTTCTTGTACGTGTACCAGGTGCGCACCGTTATCCACGACCACAACCTCGGGAAGAGCGTCCGCGACTTCATCTCGATCGGGCCGTACCTGGTCGTCATCGGCGGCCTGCTCGCGGTCGTCGGCGCCGTCATCGCGCTCATCCCGCCCGGGTTCTGGTCGAGCTTGACCGCCGAGGAAGAAGAGGACGGCGAACGGGCGGACGAGGCCGGTCGCGAGTAGCGGCCGGGAAACTACTCTGACGCGCGGTGACGGCGGCTTCGCCGACCGTCGCCGCAGAGCCCGAGCTTGCGAGGGCGCTAAAGGAGATCAGTGGCAGTCGAAGATCCCGAAGTCCACGGCGAAGGCGGCGCGACCGCACCCGTACCGCCGGTTGCGCACCCGATCGAAGAGCGCCTCGAGCAGCTCGACAAGCTGCGCGAGCAGGCCCTGCATGCCGGCAGCCCCAAGGCGGTCGAGCGCCAGCACGAGCGAGGCAAGCTGCTCCCGCGCGAGCGACTCGAGCTGCTGCTCGATCCCGGTTCCTTCGTCGAGCTCGACATGCTCGCTCGTCACCGCGCGCACGGCTTCGGCATCGAAGAGAACCGTGCGCTCACCGACGGGGTCGTCACGGGCTGGGGAACGGTCGGCGGTCGCAAGATCTTCGTCTTCGCGCAGGACTTCACCCTCTTCGGCGGCGCTCTCGGCGAGGTCTACGCCGAGAAGATCCAGAAGGTCATGGACCTCGCCGAGTCCGTGGGTGCGCCGCTGGTCGGCCTCAACGACGGCGGGGGCGCGCGCATCCAGGAGGGCGTCGTGTCCCTGGTGGGCTACGGCGGCATCTTCTTCCGCAACGTCCGGGCGTCCGGTGTGATCCCCCAGATCAGCGTGGTCCTCGGACCGTGCGCGGGGGGCGCCGTCTACTCGCCGGCGATGACGGACTTCATCTTCATGGTGAAGGGCATCTCGAACATGTTCATCACCGGGCCCGACGTCGTGAAGACGGTCACCGGCGAGGACGTGACCCAGGAGGAGCTCGGCGGCGCGATGACGCACGCGACCAAGTCGGGCGTCGCCACGTTCGTCGCCGACGACGAGGCCGCCTGCCTCGAGCAGGTGCGCTACCTGCTGTCGTTCCTGCCCGCCAACAACCTCGAGGACCCGCCGTACTTCGAGCCCGAAGACGACGCCGACCGGCCCTGTGACGGCATCGTCGAGCTGATCCCGGACGCCGCCAACAAGCCCTACGACATGAAGGCGATCATCGCCGAGATCGTCGACGACGGAGACTTCTTCGAGGTCCACGCCCTGTGGGCGATGAACATCGTGTGCGGGTTCGCCCGCATCGACGGGCATGTGGTCGGGATCGTCGGGAACCAGCCCCAGGTGGTGGCGGGCACGCTCGACATCGAGGCGTCGGAGAAAGCGGCGCGGTTCGTGCGGACGTGCGACGCGTTCAACATTCCGATCGTCACATTCGTCGACGTGCCCGGGTTTCTCCCCGGGACCGACCAGGAGTACGGCGGCATCATCCGGCACGGCGCCAAGCTGCTGTACGCGTACTGCGAGTCGACCGTTCCGCGCGTGCAGATCATCACGCGCAAGGGCTACGGCGGGGCGTACGTCGTCATGAACTCCAAGTCGATCGGCGCCGACCTCGCGTTCGCCTGGCCGTCGGCCGAGATCGCGGTGATGGGACCGCAGGGCGCGGTCGGGATCATCTTCCGCAAGGAGATCGAGTCGGCGCCGGACCCGGACGGACGCCGGGCAGAGCTCATCGAGGAGTACACCGAGCGGTTCGCCAATCCGTACATCGCGGCGGAACGCGGGTACGTCGACGACGTGATCGACCCCCGTGAGACCCGCCGGGTGCTCGTGCGCTCGCTCGAGATGCTGCGCACGAAGAAGGAGAAGCTCCCGCAGCGCAAGCACGGCAACGTGCCGCTGTAGTCGTCAGCGCATGCCGGACCGGCCCGTCCTCCGCGTCATCTCGCCCGACGCCTCCCCCGAGGAGTTGGCGGCGATCACCGCCGCCATCGAGGTCGTCCGGCACGAGCGCGCGCACGCGGCGGCCCGGGCGGCGGCGTCGGCCACGGGAGGGGACCCGGAGCACCTCGATGCCTGGGTACGCGCGTCGCGGCTGACCGCCCGGCGCGCCGGTCTGCTCCGCGGGCCCTGGCGCCTGTCGGGCCGGATCGACCGTCGCGCTCGGGCCTGACGCGAGCGGCGCGATGACGGTGGTGCACGACCCCGAGCTCATGACCGTCGGGCCGGACGAAGCCGTCGTCACGCTCCGCACCGACGGCGACGAGCCGGTCACCACTCGCGTCGGCGACGCCGAGGTCACCACTCGGGGCCCGTACCACAGCGCGCGGGTGAAGGGCCTCGAGGCGGGCACCGAGTACGAGCTCGTCGTCGACGGCGCGGAGCGGAGCGAATGGCTCCCGCCTTCGTTCACGACGCTCGAGCGTCCCGCCGGCCGCCTCCTGGCGACGATCGCGACGGCCAACGACGTGCACTTCGGCGAGGTCGAGTGCGGTCGCATCGGTGACCTGGGCGAGGAGGAGCTGGGCCCGATCCTGCGCGCCGAGCCAGGAGACCCTCCGTACCCCGAGGTGATGAACGGCGCCGTGATCGACGAGATGCGCGGCCTCGACCCCGACGTGGTCGTCGTGAAGGGGGACTTGACCGACGCCGGCACCGAAGGCGAGTTCGAGTCCTTCCTCGACGCCTATGGCGCGCTCGGCGAGCGCATGCAGTGGGTGCGCGGCAATCACGACGTGAAGACCGATCCGCAGTTCGCGGCCGGCTACGCCCCGTACGACGTGCGCGTCGACGGCGTGACGCTCGCGGTCGTCGACACCGTCATCCCCGGCACCGACCGCGGTGAGCTCAGCGCCGACCAGGCCGCCTGGCTCGACGAGCTGGCCGGCTCGACCAGCGGTCCCGTGCTCGTGTTCGGCCACCACCACCTGTGGAACCTCGGCGCCGACCACCGCTCGGACACGTACTTCGGCATCAACCCCGAGGACAGCGAGGCACTGGCCGCGGTGGTGGCCCGACGCGAGAACATCGTCGGCTACTTCGCCGGTCATACGCACCGCAACCGGGTCCGGCGCTTCCCGACCGCCCGCGCCGTGCCGTTCGTCGAGGTGGCGTGCACGAAGGACTACCCGGGTGGTTGGGGCGAGTACCGCGTCTACGAAGGCGGCTACACCCAGATGGTGCGGCGCGCCGCCGCGCCCGACGCGATGGCTTGGAGCGAGAAGACGCGGCACATGTTCGCGGGCTTGTATCGCGACTACGCGCTCGGCCCGCTCGGCGAGCGCTGCTTCACCGAGCGCTTCTGAGGAGCTTCGGCGGTCAGCGGCGGGCGTCGAGATGTGCGACGGCGTCTGCGTCGGTGGCGAAGAAGTGGTCGGGCCCGATGAGCTCGGTGAGCCCGGACGCGTCCATCACCCCGCGTACGTCGTCGTCGACGTTCACGAGCAGCAGTTGCATGTGCCGGTCCCGGTACCGCGCCGCCAGCTTCCGGAGCTGGTGGTCGGCCGTGGCATCGAGGTGGTTCACGCCCGATGCGTCCAACACGATCGTGTGCAGCCCGGGATGCTCGCGATCGAGGTCCTCGAGACGGTTCGCCAGCGGCTCTGCGTTCGTGAAGTAGAGCGCGGCCTCGACGCGGACGATCACCGTGCCGGGATAGGTCTCGGCGCCCGGATGGCGGGCCAGCTCGACGAACGAGTCCGTCCCGGGAAGCCGGCCGAGCTCGGGCATGTGCGGGTGGCTCACCCGGTACACGATGAGCGTGATCGAGGTCGCGACCGCGAGGAGCACGCCCACCTCGAGCCCGATCAGGATCGTGCCGGCGAACGAGAGCATCGCCACCCAGAAGTCGGACCGCTGCACCCGCCACAGGCGACGCGCTTCGCCGACCTTGATGAAGGGCGCCACCGCGACGATCACGATGGCTGCGAGCACCGTGATCGGGATGTCCTGGAACGTCACGGTCCCGAAGACCAACAGCGGCGCCACGATCAGCGCCGACAGCGCGCCCGACAACTGCGTGCGCGCGCCGGCTTCGTCGAGGATCGAGGAACGCGTGATCGCGCTGGTGACGACCATGCCCTGGAAGAAGCCGGCGCTCACGTTGCTGGCGCCGAGGGCGGCGATCTCCTGGTTGGGATCCATGTCGTAGCCGTGCTCGTCGGCGAAGTCGCGGGCGAGTGACATCGCCTCGAGGATGCTGATCAACGTGATCGCGAACGCCGTCGGCAACAGCACCTGCACGTCGTGCAGGGACCACGGCGGATTGGCAGGCCCGGCGAGTCCGCTCGGCACCGATCCCACGACCGCGATGCCGTGGTCGTCGAGCCCGAAGAGAGCAACGGTCACCGACGCCACGACCAGCAGGAGCAGCGGGCTCGGCACGCGTCGCCAGCGCCTGGCCACGAGCAGCACCACGATCGAGACGATTCCGAGCGCGGCCGTCGTCAGGCTGGCGCCGTCGAGGCCTTGGATCCAGTCGCCGAAGATGTCGAGCGCCCGGCTGCTGGTGCCCGGGATCGTGACGCCGGTGAGCGGGCCCAGTTGGGTCACGATCAGGAGCACGCCGACTCCGGCGAGGAAGCCGTTCATCACTGGCTCGGACAGGAAGCGCACGAGGAAGCCGAGCCGGCCGAGCCCGATCGCCAGATGGACGATCCCGACCAGGACGGCGAGCGTCGCCGAGAGGGCGATGAACTGAGCGGTGTTGTCCGGTGCGAGCTTCGCGACGCCGATGGCGGAGAGGATCGAGATCGACGCCAGCGGCCCGACCCCGAGCTGCGGGATCCGGCCGAGCACCGCGTACACGAGCAGCGGGACGACCGACGCGTAGAGCCCGACGACCGGGGGCAGGTGCGCGATCTGGGCGTAGGCCATCGACTGCGGGACGAGCACGGCGGCGCCCGTGATGCCCGCGACGACGTCGCCCGGGAGATCAGCGCGGCGATAGTGCGGGAGCCAGTCGAGGACCGAGATCCAACGGCGCACCGGGAGATCATTGCGCGGCGCTTCGTTCGCGACGCGGCTTTGGCGGCCGAGCGGGCGAGGAGCCGGTAGCCCCGTAGTCTCCGTCCATGCAAGCTCTCGAAGGATTGCGCGTCATCGACATGGCGACCGTGCTCGCGGGGCCGGGTGCAGCGCGGTACCTCGCCGACTTCGGCGCCGACGTCGTCAAGGTCGAGTCGCCGGAGGGCGACGGCCTGCGTGACCTGGGCTGGCGCGACCCGAGCGACGGCGAAGGGCTGTGGTGGAAGTTCGTGGGTCGCGGCAAGCGCAGCGTCGTACTCGATCTCAAGACCGACGACGGCCTGGCGCACATGCGCCGACTCGTCGACGGCGCCGACGTGCTCGTCGAGAACTTCCGCCCGGGGACGCTCGAGCGGCTCGGCCTCTCGCCGGACGATCTCATCGACCGGAATCCAGGGCTCGTCGTGCTGCGTGTCACCGGCTTCGGGCAGGACGGCCCGTACGCGGGCCGTCCCGGGTTCGCGACCTTGGCCGAGGCGATGAGCGGGTTCGCCGCCATCAACGGCGAGCCCGACGGGCGCCCGCTCCTGCCGCCGATCGCCCTCACGGACGAGATCGCTGCCGTGGTCGGGGCGTTCGCCGTGATGGTGGCGTTGCGTCACCGCGACCGCACCGGCGAAGGCCAGGTGATCGACGTCAACCTGCTCGAGTCGATGCTCCAATGCATGGGCGCGCTCCCGAGCGTCTGGGCGCACCGCGGCGAGCTTCAACCCCGCCTCGGATCCGGGATCCCGTACACCGTCCCCCGCGGGACGTACCGCTGCGCCGACGGCGTGTGGGTCGCGGTGTCGACGTCCACCGAATCCGTCGCCCGTCGTGTGCTCGCGCTCATCGGCGTCGGCGGCGACGAACGCTTCGGCACCTTCGCCGGCCGGATGGAGCACCGCGACGAGCTCGAAGGAGCGCTAGCCGGATGGATCGCGGCCCGACCGTCGGCCGACGTGCTGGCCGCGTTCGAGGCCGCGCACGCGGCGGCGGCGCCCGTGTACACGATGGCCGACCTCGCCCGCGACCCGCACGTGCGGGAGCGGGACGTGCTCACCGATGTCGGCGGGGTGGTGATGCCGGGGCCGGTCGCCCGCCTCAGCCGCACTCCCGGCCGGGTGACGGGCCCGGGTCGGCCGCTCGGTGCCGACACCGACGAAGTCCTCTCGGAAAGAGCTCGCCCCGAGGAGGTTGAGTAGAGAACCCGCGCGCCGGGCGCCCCAACGATCTCCTCGGGACGAACGGCAGTCAGTATCCACCATTCTCCACAGGTTTTCCACCCCACCCTGTGGAGAACTCGGGTCCTGAGCACGGTGCGCGCCCGTGCGCTACATATGGTGAGAAGGTAACGAAGGGGGGCACGGGTGCCGCAGGTGACGAACGAGATGCTCGCCGAGCAGACACGGGGCCAGACCGTCCCCAGCCGCTTCCTCCAGACCGTCCGGTCGCGGCCCGACGCCGTCGCGCTGCGGGCCCGGGACGGCGAAGGATGGCAGGAGTCGACTTTCGCCGAATACGCCGAGGACTCGTGCCGGGTGGCGGCCGGGCTCCAGGAGCTCGGGGTCGGGCGGGGCGATCGGGTGGTGCTCATGGTGCGCAACCGGCCCGAGTTCTTCGTCGCCGACATGGCCGCCTTGCTCGTCGGCGCGACGCCGATCTCCATCTACAACTCGTCCGCCCCCGAGCAGGTGCAGTACCTCGCCGGTCACTGTGACGCCAAGGTCGCGATCCTCGAGGACGTCGGCTACCTCGAGCGCTTCCTCAAAGTGCGCTCCGAGCTGCCGGCCCTCGAGCACATCGTGCTCATGGAAGACCCGGACCGCGTCGCACCCGACGACGTGCGCACGTGGGATTCGCTGCTCGCCCTCGATCCCGTCGACATCGAAGCCGCGACCAAGATCGCCCAGCCATCGGACCTCGCCACCGTCATCTACACCTCGGGGACGACCGGCCCGCCCAAGGGCGTGATGCTCGACCACGCCAACATCTGCTGGACGGCCGAGAGCCTGCGCCTCACGCTGGCGCACATCTCGCCCGAGGGCCGGCGGTTGGTGTCGTACCTGCCGATGGCGCACATCGCCGAGCGCATGACGTCCTATTACCAGCAGGCGATGTTCGGCTACGAGGTGACCTCGTGCCCGGAGGCACGCGACGTGGCGTCGTACCTCCCGCTGGTGCGGCCGGAGATCATCTTCGCCGTGCCGCGCATCTGGGAGAAGGTGTACGCGGGCATCCAGGCCGTCGTCGCCGCCGACCCGGCGCAGAAGGAGGAGTTCGAGCGCGCGTTGGAGACTGGCGACGACACCGTGCTCGGCCCGGTGCGCGAGCTGCTCGGGCTCGACCAGGTGATCACGGCCATCACCGGCGCCGCGCCCCTCCCGGTCGAGATCCTCGAGTTCTTCCGCGCCCTCGGTGTGCCGATGGCCGAGATCTACGGCATGTCGGAGTCGTCGGGGCCCATGACGTTCGACGCCGTCGAGGTGCGCGTCGGGACGGTGGGCCGGGCGCTCCCGGGCTGCGAGGTGAGGCTCGCCGAGGACGGCGAAGTCATCTGCCGGGGCGGCAACGTGTTCCGCGGCTACCTGAACGACCCTGCCAAGACGGCCGAGGCGCTCGACGCCGACGGCTGGCTCCACTCCGGCGACATCGGCGAGTTCGACGACGACGGCTACCTCCGGATCGTCGACCGGAAGAAGGAGCTGATCATCACGGCCGGAGGCAAGAACATCTCACCCGCCAACATCGAGGCGGCGCTCAAGGCGTATCCGCTGATCGGCCAGGCGGCTGTGATCGGCGAGGCCCGTCCCTTCGTCTCGGCGCTCCTCGTGCTCGACACCGACGTGGCCCCGGCCTGGGCGAAGCAGCATGGCGTCGGCGGTGCTTCGCTGGCCGAGCTCGCCGAGAACCCCGACATGCACGCCGAGATCGAGCAGGCCGTCGCCGAGGCGAACAAGCGGTTCAACAGCGTCGAGCAGGTGAAGAAGTTCGCGTTGCTGGGCGAGGAGTGGCTCCCGGACTCCGAGGAGCTGACGCCGACGATGAAGCTCAAGCGCCGCGGGATCTACGCCAAGTACGCCGACGTGATCGAGGGGCTCTACAAGCGCTGACCCACGCACGCCGCTGGGACACAAAGCGGGCGTAGAGCGCCGGTTTGCGACCCAACGCCGGTCAGCCGGCGGGCGCACCGATCTTCTGACCACGCCGGTGCTCGATCGCCAGATCGGCGATGTCGGACATGATCTCGGCGAGCTTGTAGTCCTTCGGGGTGAAGACGTGGGCGACGCCCTCGTCGAGCAGCTTGCGCCGGTCGGCGTCGGGGATGATCCCGCCGACCACGACCGGAGCGTCGACGCCGCGCTCGCGCAGCAGGCGCACCGTCTCGGGCACGAGCAGCAGGTGCGAGCCCGACAGGATCGACAGGCCGACCACGTCGACGTCCTCGTCGCCGGCCGCCGCCGCGATCTGCTCC
>DASYFC010000063.1:0-3991 GCA_036498645.1 Acidimicrobiia bacterium
TGCAGCCGCATCGACATGTCGTCGAGGACGGTCTTGAAGAGGTCGTGGGTCATGGGCCGCGGGGTCTCCATGCCCTGGAGGGCGTACACGATGGCGGTTGCCTCCGGCGGCCCGATGAAGATCGGCAGGTAGCGCTGCCCCTCGTCCTCGCGCAGCAGCACGATCGGCTGGTTCGTGGGGACCTCGACTCGAACGCCCACCAGCGACAGACGGATCACGCACTGCCTCCGTAGATCCGGGGAGACCTCAACCTACCACTCACCTTCTCGAACGGAGTGACGGTGGAGAGGCCGGAGGGCCGCATTGCCCGCCCCGTAGAGGGCGTCGACGTATGCCGCGGGCCGGTCGAGGACGACGCGCCGGTCCGCCTCGACGATGAACGGAACATTTCGATACAGGTCGGCCTGATGGAGGCCGTATCCCAGCACGAACACGTCGTCGATCTCCGCGCCCACATACCGGACTGTGAGCGGGACGATGCGCCGTGCGGGCCGGTCGAGCAGTGTGCAGACATCGAGGGACCGGGGCGCGCGCTGGCGAACGTGTGACAGGAGGTACGCGAGCGTGAGGCCGGTGTCGACCAGGTCCTCGACGAGCACGACGTCGCGTCCCTCGACGTCGACGTCGAGGTCCTTGAGAATCCGTACACGACCCGAGTCCGGCGCGTAACGGGAGATGGCGAGGAAGTCGACGGTGACGTCGATTTCCGTGATGGCGCGTACCAGGTCGGCGAGGAAGATCAGCGCGCCCTTCAGCACACCGATGAGAACGACGCCGTCGGGGTGATCGCGGGTGAGCTGACCGGCGATGCGCTCGACGTGCTCGCCGATGGCGTGCTCGTCGACGAGGATGGCCGGCGGCGGTTCTTCCCTGGTCTGCGCCGTCCCGTTCACTCGCCGAGCGAGTCGCGCACGGCTTTGACGAGCAACGCCGAGCGCAACGCACGCCCCAACCGGGACAGCGACGCCAACTCCTGTTGTGCCTTGGCGCGCGCCTCGGGGTTCCGCTGCCGGATGTATTGGAGCATCACCTGCTGGAACAGAGCGGCCTCGCGTTCGGCAAAGTGCTTGTACATGCGGAGGTGGCGGGCACTGATGCCGTGCGCGTAGAAGCCGGCCGCGGCCGACGCGACCGCCTGGGCTTCGTCGTCGAAGAGCGCGTCGCCGCCGTTGTAGCCGGCGGGCTCGAGCAAGCCGAACGACTCGAGCTCGTTCAGCTGCCAGTCTTCGAGGCCGGCCGAGCGCGCGAGCTCCCGGCGCGTCAGGCCGTCTTTGCCGCCGGTAGGAGTGGCATCGTCGGGTGCTTCCCGAGTCGCCTCGGGAGGCGTCGGGCGCGCTGTCTCCTCGGCCCGCGGCTGCGCGGGCTCGCTCTTCTCTCGCCGCGGAGTGCGCTCGTCCATGCGCGCCCCGTCTCCGTTCTCGGCGGTCGGCGCCAGCTCGTCGTGGCCTGGGGGCGCCGGCATCGGGTCTCCGAGCGGGAGCTGCGGCGCAAGTTCCTGGGTGCGCCGCGCCTGGCGCGATGGCGCACGTCGTGCGCGGGGCTTCGCGCGCGCGATCGATTGCACCGGCGCCGGTTGCTCCTGCCCCATACGCTCGAGTCGCTCCTTGATCACCTTCAGCGGGAGAAAATTCTCCTTCTGCTGATGGAGGATCCAGCGAAGCCGGGAGACGTCCGACTCGTAGAACTTGCGGTAGCCCGATGGGGTTCGTTCCGGGTCGATGAGCCCCTGGCTCTCCAGGAAGCGAATTTTCGAGATCGTGACGTCCGGGAACTCCTCGCGCAGGATGTTGAGGACCTCGCCGATCGACAGGTGCGACGGATCGTGGCTCAGGCTGCGGCTCGGGTTCACGCTCACGCGTGCTCCTCGACCCCACCGAGCATGAACAGGAGGACGAACCGCCCCACCTGGACCTCGTCGAGGTGCCGGAGGGGCGTCGTCTCGACCCGCTCGTGGTTCACGTAGGTGCCGTTGAGCGAGCCGGCGTCGCTCACCTCGTAGCCATCGCGGTCGTGGCGGATGACGGCGTGCCGCCGTGAGACCGTGATGTCGTCGAGGAAGATGTCGGAGTCCGGGTGGCGGCCCACCGTCGTGGTCTCACGCTCGAGCGAGAAGCGGCTCCCGGCGTTCGGGCCCCGCCGGACCACCACGACGCCCATCCCGGGGGGGAGCTCGGCCAGCAACGCCCCCATCTCGTCGTCGAGCTCGAGGCGCTCCTCGACGGCGAGGGTGGCCGTGGTCTCGTCCTCGGTGCTCCCGAGCGGAGCGCCGCAGGACGAGCAGAAGTTCGCCGCCGCCTCGTTGTCGTGCCCGCACCGCGCACAAATCACCCTCGAAAGGGTACTGCCGCCTGGCCGCTGCGTCCCCTGCGCGAATCGCGGTGTCGGCGGCTACTGCTCCTCGACGAGGCGACGGTAGGCGGCGGCGTCGAGCAGGGCGCCGACCTGCGATGCGTCCGACATCTCGAGCACGAAGATCCACCCGCCGCCGTACGGGTCCTGGTTCAGCTGCTCGGGGGTCGATCCCAGCGCGGCATTGACCTCGACGACCGTCCCGCCGACCGGCGCGTAGATGTCCGACACGGACTTCGTCGATTCGACCTCCGCGATGCTGCTCATCGCGCTCACGCTCGTGCCCACATCCGGGAGCTGGACGAACACGACGTCACCGAGGGCGTCCTGCGCGAAGTCCGTGATCCCCACCCGGGCGCGTCCGTCCTCCACCGCGACCCACTCGTGCTCCTTCGTGTACCGAAGTTGATCGGGCAGCTCCATACCCGGATGTCTACCTCAGAACCTGGCGGATCCGGCGGGCGTACTCCTGGGCGAGCTGACGCGCGGCCTGGTCGCTCTCGCCCTCGGCCCAGACGTGGGTCAGCGCTTCCTCCGGGTCGGGCAGCACGAGGGCCCAGCCGTCGGGATGCAGCACCTTCACCCCGTCGACGAGCATGACGTCTCGCGTGCCGGCGCGCTCGACCATCTCCCGCATGACCGCTCCCTTGCGCTCCCACGGTGTCGCCACCGTCTCGTGAGCGACGTGCAAGCGCGGAAGGAGCTTGACGACCGACGAGATCGTCCGCTCGGTGGTGGCGAGCAGGTCCAGCAGCTTGACGAGCGTGGCGGTGGCGTCGAACGCAGGCATGAAGTCGGGCCAGATGAAGCCGCCGTCCTGCGACGCGGCGAAGTCGATGCCCCCCGCCGACGCCACCTCCATGAGATTCGGCGCCGACAGCTTCGTCCAGGTGATCGTGGCGCCACGCTCCGAAGCGACGCGCTCGGCCTCTCGGGTCACCGACACAGGCAGGGCGACGCGAGCGTCCGGCTTCGCCTCCGTTACGAGCGTCAGGAGCACGAGCAGCGCCTGGTCGTTGTCGAGGGCGTGGCCTTCGTCGTCGATGATCGTGGCGGTCTCGCCGTCGGGATCCATGACGACGCCGAGCTGACTGCCGGACGCCCGCACGAGCTCGGACAAGCGGGACACGCGCGCCGAGCGCTCTTCGAGCGCCGCAGTCGCCGACGCGGTGCTGGCGTAGGGGTTGATCGAGAGGACTTCGGCGCCTGTCTTGGCGAGGACGGTCGGCATGACGATCGACGCGGCGCCGAATGAGTAGTCCAGCACGACCTTGAACGCGCGCTCGACCAGGCGCTCCTGGTCCACCGTGTCCATGAGGGCCGACGTGTAGAACTCGAGTGACCGGGGCGGGTACTCGATGTCGCCGATGTCGGCCGCGAACGCGCGCCGGTAGTCCTCGCGGGAGAGGAGCCGTTCGATCTTGCGTTGCGTCGAATCGTCGATATCGCGCCCGTCGGCGTCGAAGAAGCGGATCTCCACGGCGTCGGGGTCGCCCGGCGCGAGACGCACGGTGATGCCACCGCGTGCTTTGCCGTTGCGGACCTGGAAGCGGGTGAGGGGCACCGTGGCGAGCTCGACGTCCTCGACGTTCACGCCCGCGAGGTTGACGCCGCCGATGACCGCACGCTTCAGCGCCCGTGC
>DASYFC010000064.1:0-7479 GCA_036498645.1 Acidimicrobiia bacterium
GCGGTTCCGCGCTTCGTCGGCGGCTCGGCGCTCGGATCGCTTCTGCCGCTTGGCCGCCCGCTTCTCCTGCAGCGACTTGCCCTTCTTCTTGTCCTTCGAGAAATGTGGCGACTTGTCGGCCATTCGTCCTCCCCGCAGCCCGGGATCTGCTGCTCAAGTGTTGCCAATCGCGCTCCAGCAGTCCACTACCGGGCGAAGTCGCGCTGGACCACGAGGTCGAACCACCGCACGGCAAGCAGGAACCCGGCGCGCCTCCTGTCACGAAAGCGGTCACGAGAGCGAGTATGTCGGCCGGCGGCCGGTACCTTCGGGGCATGGAGCGCTGCGATGAGTGCGGCTTCGTATACGAGAACGTCCGTCGCGACGACATCGCGCGTGACCTTCGGGCGCTCTCCGCACGGTATGGCGCTGTGCTCGCCGACCAGGACAACCTGCTCCGTGCACATCCTCTTCCTGACGTGTGGTCGGCGCTCGAGTATGCATGCCACATGCGCGACGTGTATCGCGTGCAACGCGAGCGAGTCCTGCTTGCTCTCGTTGAGGAGCAGCCCGCCTTCGCGTCGATGCGCCGAGAGGAGCGCGTCGTCGAGGAGCTCTACAACGAGCAGCAACCCGCTGAAGTCGCCCGCGAGATACGCGAGGCAGCCGATTCCCTCGCCGGCATGCTGGAGTCCCTCGACGACAACGGCTGGAACCGGACCGGCATCTACAACTATCCCGAACGTCGTGTCCGCACGATCGAGTGGATCGGTCGCCACACCGTCCACGAAGGCGAGCACCACCTCGAGGACACCGACCGCCTCCTCCGGCTAGCCCAGCCTCACGGGGAGTGACTCCAGCCCGCGCAGCACGACGCGGCCGTTCCGCGCCGGCTCTCCCGCGAGCGTCAGGTCGGGGAACCGCCGGACGAGCGTTCCGATCGCGACCTGGGCTTCGGTGCGGGCGAGCGACGAGCCGAGGCAGTGGTGGATGCCGTTCCCGAACGACATGTGCTGGCCGGCGTCGGGTCGGGTGATATCGAGCCGGTCGGCCGTCGGGCCCCAGCGGTCCTCGTCGTGGTTGGCGGAGCCGAGGCACGTGAGCATGAACGTGCCGGCAGGCACGGTCTTCCCGTCGACCTCCAGGTCGGCGGTCGTGATGCGCCGCGAGAACTGCACGGGGCTGTCGTAGCGGAGCAGCTCCTCGATCGCACCGCCGTCCAGGTCGGGATCGGAACGCAGCCGTGCGAGCTGGTCCGGCTGGCCGAGCAACGCAAGGGTGGCGTTGCCGATCAGGTTCACGGTCGTTTCGTGGCCGGCGACGTAGAGCAGGAGCACCTGGTCGAGGAGCTCCTCTTCGCTCAGGCGGTCTCCCTCGTCTTCCGCCGCGAGCAGCCCTGTCAGCAGGTCGTCGGCGGGGTGGTCGCGCTTCCAGGCCAGGACGTCCTGCACATGGGCGAGCATGTTGTCGGAGGCGGTGAGCGCGGCCTGGACCTCTTCGGGGCTGAGGATCGGGTCGAGCGTCTTCGTGAGCGTGTGCGACCAGCCGCGCACCTCGTCGCGGTTGTCGTCGGGCATGCCGAGCATCTCCGAGATGACCGTGAACGGCAGGGGGAACGCGAGGTCGCTGATGACGTCCGCCTCGCCGCGGGTCGCCATCGAGTCGAGCGCGTCGTCGACGAGTGCTTGGATCCGCGGCCGCAGCTCGTGGACCATCTTCGGCGTGAACGCCTTCGAAACCAGCCGGCGCAGGCGGGTGTGGTCGGGCGGGTCGACGTTGAGGATCGAATGCGCGCCCCGTTCCCGCGCCTCGTCCGGCGACTGCTCGGCGAACATCTGCATGCGCGCCGTCGGCGTCGCGTTGTCGACCTGCACGCTGAGCGACGAGTCGCGCAGGATGCCGACGATATCGTCGTACCGGAACAGGACCCACACCTCGAGCGGGCTGCGGTGCACCGGGTCGTGCTGGCGGAGCGCCTGGTACTGCCGGTACGGGTCGTCGAAGAACCCGGGCTCGAAGGGGTTGAAGATCACGGGCTCGCCCGTGGTGGTCCCGGCCACGTCCGCAACCTAGCTCCGGCTCTCCGCGTGTGGCTCCCTCTCTCCGGATCCCCAATGGGCTAACGTCGTCACTCCAACCACACAAGCATCAACGACAGCGGGGTCGCCCGCGGCCCGAGGGCGGAGGGGCCCGGCCGCCGGAGGACCGATGAGCGCCATCGTCGAGGTCGTCGCCCGGGAGGTCCTGGACTCGCGCGGCAACCCGACCGTCGAAGTCGAAGTCGAGCTGATCTCGGGCGCGCGCGGCCGGGCGGCGGTCCCCAGCGGTGCGAGCACCGGCGCGCACGAGGCGCTCGAGCTGCGCGACGGCGGGGAGCGCTACGGCGGCAAGGGCGTCCTCCGGGCGGTCGAGCACGTCAACGGCGAGATCGCCGACGCCGTGCTCGGGCTCGACGGGCTCGACCAGCGCCTCGTCGACGACGCGCTCGTCACGCTCGACGGCACCGACACCAAGTCCCGCCTCGGCGCCAACGCCATGCTCGGCGTGTCGCTCGCGACGGCGAAGGCGGGTGCCGACGAGACGGAGCTGCCCCTGTACCGCTATGTCGGCGGCGCCGGCGCGCACGTGCTGCCGCTGCCGCTCATGAACGTCCTCAACGGCGGCGCGCACGCAGACAGCAACGTCGATCTCCAGGAGTTCATGCTTGCGCCGGTCGGCGCCGCGAGTTTCACGGAGGCGCTGCGCTGGGGCGCCGAGACGTACCACGCCTTGAAGGACCTGCTGCACGACCGCGGCCTCTCCACCGCGCTCGGGGACGAGGGCGGCTTCGCGCCGAACCTCCCGTCGAGCGAGGAGGCGGTGACGCTGCTCGTCAGCGCGATCGAAACGGCCGGGTACCGGCCGGGCGAAGAAGTGGCGATCGCGCTGGACCCCGCGGCAACCGAATTCTTCACCGACGGCCGGTACGCGCTGACGCGCGAGAGCGCGTCGTACACGCCGGCGGAGTGGGTCGACTGGCTGGCGGCGCTCGTCGACCGGTACCCGATCGTGTCGATCGAGGACGGCATGGCCGAGGACGACTGGGAAGGATGGGTCCTCCTCACGCAGCGCATCGGCGATCGGGTGCAGCTGGTGGGCGACGACGTGTTCGTCACGAACGCGGCGCGACTACAGCGCGGGATCGACGCCGGGGCGGCGAACTCGATCCTGATCAAGGTCAACCAGATCGGAACGCTGTCGGAGACGCTCGACACCATGCTGCTGGCGTCGCGCCACGGTTACGCGTCGGTGATGTCGCACCGGAGTGGCGAGACCGAGGACACGACGATCGCCGACCTCGCGGTGGCGACGAACTGTGGGCAGTTCAAGGGCGGCGCGCCCGCCCGCAGTGATCGGGTCGCCAAGTACAACCAGCTGCTCCGCATCGAGGGCGAGCTCGACGGCGCCGCCCGCTACCTCGGCGGCGATGCCCTGAGTCGGGGATCCCGGCGTGCCTGACCGACCGCACTCGTCCAAGTCGGGGAAGCGTCAGCCTCGACGCCCGCCCACGCGCAAGGCCTCGGCCACCGATCTGCGGCACCGGCGCCGCGCGCTGGTACGCGTGCTCATCGGCGCCATGGCCGTCGTCGCACTGCTGTTCGTGTTCGTGTTCCCGGCCCGGACGTTGCTCGCGCAGCGGCAACAGACCGAGAAGCAGAAGAAGACCGTCGAGTTGCTCCACGAGCAGAGCCGCAAGCTCGCGGAGGAGTCGCGGCGGCTGCAGAACAACGCCGAGGTCGAGCGGATTGCACGCGAGCAGTACGGGTTCGTCTACCCCGGCGAGCACCCGTTCGTCGTCGTCCCTCCCTCGACCACGTCGCCGCCGGCGCCGACAAAATCGGCACCGACGACGACGAGCCCTGTCCCGAAGCGCTGACCCAGGCGGATTAGGCGGCGGCTTCGTCGGCGCGGGCGTGGTCGAGGCCTCGGATTCGCCCGGTGAGCTCACGCAGCAAG
Organism: Acidimicrobiia bacterium; assembly: GCA_036498645.1. Lineage (GTDB taxonomy): Bacteria > Actinomycetota > Acidimicrobiia > IMCC26256 > JACDBD01 > JALZAA01. Next base: position 3,976 of record DASYFC010000064.1, read on the forward strand.
TTGCGAGCGAGCGTCGGGTTCTCCTCGAGGACGCTCTCGAAGCGGCGGGCGTCGATCACGTACACCTTCATCGGCGAGCTGGCGACGACGGTCGCCGATCGGGGTCGGTGGTCGAGCAAGCCCATCTCGCCGACGATCTCGCCGGCGCCGACTCCGCCGATGACCTGCTCGCCGACCTTGACGCTCGCGTCGCCGTCGTCGATGACGAAGGCGGCGGTGGCCACCTCGCCCTGCCGGCACAGCACCTGCCCGGTCTCGAGGACGGCCTGGTCGGTGATGCGCGCCAGGCGTGCCAGCTCCTTGGGCGTGCAGTGCTGGAACAGCGCCACCTCACCCAGCCGCCGGATCTTCGGGTCGTCCACGTTCCGCATCCCCATGCCTCCCTGATGGATTCGTTCCTGCCTGCAGCGTGTGCCATCAGGGGGGAGGCGGCCATGATCGTGATCACACAGGACCGGTGACGTCCGTCACGGGACGCCCCTTGCCGTCTACGCGGGCTCGGAAGCGCGGCGGCGGAGGGCGGGAAGGTCGGTCAGCACGATTCGCTGCCGGGCCGTAGTGAGCCAGCCCTCGGCCCGGAGCCGGCCCAGCGCCCGGCTCGTCGCCTCGCGCGTGGCCCCGACCCAGGCCGCCAGGTCGTCCTGGCCGAGCACGAGGGTCACCTCGACACCGGAGCCGCGGTGCTCACCCAATCGCTCGGCGAGGTCGACGAGGCGGCGTGCCACCCGGCAGGTGATGTCGCCGGTGTCGCGGTCGACGGACCGGCGGTCGGCATCACGAATCTGGGCCGCGAGGGTGCGGAGGAGCCGTACCGCGATCCGCGGGTGGCCCTCGATGAACTCGACGAATGCGGGCGCCGTCACCACGAGCGCGTCGACCGGCTCGAGCGCGATGGCCGTCGCCGAGCGCGGCCGGCCGTCGATCGCGGACAGCTCGCCGACGAGATCGCCGGGCTCCTTGATCGCCAAGAGGATCTCGCGGCCCGATCGTGTCTGCACCGACACCTTGACCTGCCCACCGAGCACGGCGATGACGTGGTCGCCCGGCTCGCCCTCTCGGAACAGGCGCTGGCGCGCCCGGTAGCGCCGCGGGCGGCCGGCGGTCTCGAGCGTGCGCCATTCGTCGCCGGTCAGGAATCCGTGCGGCCGTCCCGTCCCCGTCACGGGCCAAGTGTACGAACGGCGTCTCCGTACACTCTGCCCATGCCCGCGACCTCGGACGACGTCGCCGACCTCACCGCTCTCCTCGGCCGGCCGCCGCAGGCGGAGTTCGAGGTCGTGGTGCGCACGCCCGCCGGTCGGCTGGCGGTGATCCGCAACGCACCGCTGCTCGACGACGGTACCCCGATGCCGACCCGCTACTGGCTCGTCGACCCCGACCTCGTGCTCGCGGTGTCGCGCCTCGAAGGCGACGGCGGGGTGCGCGCCGCCGAGGCCGCCGTGGACGCCGAGGAGCTCGCCGCCGTCCACGCGACGTACGCCGCCGAGCGAGACGCCGCGCTGCCCTCCGGGCATCACGGGCCTCGGCCGCACGGCGGCGTCGGCGGAACGCGTGCGGGCGTGAAGTGCCTGCACGCGCACTACGCCTACTTCCTGGCCGGCGGCGACGACCCCGTCGGCCGCTGGGTCGAAGCGCGCGTGGACGACCCGGCGGACGCGCGGTCGTGACGAGCCGTCTCGGCGCGATCGACATCGGCACGAACTCGGTCCGTCTGCTCGTGGCCGACGTCGACGGCGCCGGCGAGACGGCCGAGCTCGATCCGCTCGACCGGCGCGTTCGGATCACCCGCCTCGGACAAGGCGTCGACGAGTCCCGCCGGCTGAACCCGGAGGCGATCTCCCGGACCCTCGAGGTGCTGCGCGAGTACCGCGGCGCCCTCGACGACCTGCGTGTCGAGCGAGCGCGTGCCACCGCGACGAGCGCGGCCCGCGACGCCGACAACCGCGACGACTTCTTCGGGCCCGCAGCCGACGTGCTGCACTTCGAGCCCGAGCTGCTGCCCGGCACCGAGGAGGCGCGACTGTCCTTCCTGGGCGCGACCGCCGGGCTCGACGAGCCCGCGCCCTACCTCACCGTCGACGTCGGGGGCGGGTCGACGGAGTTCGTGGTCGGAACGCACGAGCCCGAGGGGCTCATCTCCATCGACATCGGAAGCGTGCGCGTCACCGAGCAGCACCTGCGCTCCGACCCCCCGGAGCCCGAGGAGCTGTCGGAGGCGGTGTCGGTGGTGCGGGCCCACCTCTCCGACGTCGAGCGCGAGGTCCCGGCCGCACACGAGGCGGCGACGCTCGTCGGCCTCGCCGGCACGATCACGACGATCGCCGCGATCGAGCTCGGGCTCACCGAGTACGACCGGACGAAGATCCACCACTTCCGGCTCCAACGGGCCGCCGCCGAAGACGTGTTCCGCACGCTGGCCACCGAACCGACCGAGGTGCGGCGTCACAATCCCGGGCTCGAGCCCGGCCGGGTCGACATCATCGTGGGCGGCGCGCTGATCGTCGTGACGATCATGCGGACGTTCGGCTTCAAAGAGATGCTCGTGTCCGAAGCGGACATTCTGGACGGGCTCGTCCGTAGCATCAGCGCGCGATAAATCCGGCGCGAAATCCCTCACTTCGCGTGTCAACGCGCCGAAGATACGTGCAATGGACGTCGCCGAGTTCAGCCGGGCGCTCGAAGGTCTCACCGCAGACGACGTGCACCGCATCGCGGCGACCTTGACCTGTAACCACTCGGACTCGGCCGCCGACGAGGTCGAGGCCTGGCGCGTGACACTGACGATCGACCGGGTCCTCCGCCGCACGCACCGCACGCGGCTCGCGGCGCGGGCGGCTTCGTCCGTTACACACACGGTCCTGCAGATCGCGGCTGCCCAGGGCATTCGTCTCCCCGACGAGGAAGTCACGCACGTCGCCCGCGCCGCCGCCGAAGTCGCACGCGGGCTCATCGCCGGTGACGACGTGCGCGCCGAGGTGGGCGCGCTCCTCGTCGACTGGTCACCCCTCGTCGGCGCGCCCGCATAGGAGGCCGCGGGAGCGTTAGCGTTCCCGGCGTGCCGCACGGCGAACGTCTCCTCCTCGGCCCGGGGCCGTCGAACCCGTATCCCGAGGCCGTCGCCGCGCTGACCCGGCCCGTCCTCGGGCACCTCGACCCCGAGTTCCTCGCGCTGCTCGACGAGACGATGGACCGCCTGCGCACCGTGTTCCGCACGACGAACGCGCTCACGCTGCCCATCAGCGGGACAGGGTCGGCGGGCATGGAGGCGTGCTTCGTCAACCTGCTCGAGCCGGGCGACACCGCCATCGTCGGTGTGAACGGCGTGTTCGGCGACCGCATGGCGGACGTCGCCCGTCGCTGCGGCGCCGACGTCGTCCGCGTCGAGCAGGCGTGGGGCCGTGCGCTCGACCCGCAGCGGTTGATCGACGCGCAGCGCGAGCACCCGGACGCGCGCCTTCTCGCCGTCGTGCACGCCGAGACGTCGACCGGCGTCGAGAACGACAT
>DASYFC010000065.1:0-3519 GCA_036498645.1 Acidimicrobiia bacterium
GGTGCGCCACGGCGCAGGCATAGTGAGAGACCCGCAGGTGCGCCCTGTCCCCCAATGATCTGCGAGTTGCTAGTTCGGAGTGCGCGTGGCTCCCCGCCGGAGACCACGCATTCGCGACCGTCACCCGAGCGCCGGATTCGCGGCAATGACGACGTGGCGAGTCGCGCATGAGGCTGTAGCCCCAACGGAGCGGCTTGTCGGAGGAGCAAGCGAACAGCTACTCCTCGAGGTAGTAGTCCATCCCGAGGTGCGTGATCTGCTCTTCGCCCATCATCCAGCGAAGCGTGTTCTTGAGCTTGGCCTGCTGGATGAACAAGTCGTGCTCGGGATAGAGGCCGGGCGCGACCTGCGGGGACTTGAAGTAGAAGCTGAGCCACTCCTGGATGCCGCCGAGGCCCGCTCGTGAGGCCAGGTCCATGAACAGGCACAGGTCGAGCGCCAACGGGGCGGCGAGGATCGAGTCGCGGCACATGAAGTCGATCTTGAGTTGCATCGGATAGCCGAGCCATCCGAACAGGTCGACGTTGTCCCACCCCTCCTTGTTGTCGCCGCGCGGCGGGTAGTAGTTGATCCGGACCTTGTGGTACACGTCGCCGTAGAGCTGCGGGAACCGATCGGGCTCGAGGACCTCCTCGAGCACGCCGAGCTTGGATTCCTCCTTGGTCCGGAAGCTCTCGGGGTCGTCGAGCACCTCGCCGTCCCGGTTGCCGAGAATGTTGGTGGAATACCAGCCGGACAAGCCCAGCATTCGAGCCTTGAGCATCGGCGCGATCACGGTCTTGATCAACGTCTGGCCGGTCTTGAAGTCCTTGCCGGCGATGGGCACGCCGTGCTCGGTGGCGTAGTCGCGTAGCGCCGGGACGTCGACGGTCAGGTTGGGAGCGCCGTTGGCGAACGGGATTCCCTCCTGCAGCGCCGCGTAGGCGTAGAGCATCGAGGGGGCAATCTGGGGATCGTCGGCGTCGATGGCCCTCTCGAACGCCTCGAGGTCGGCGTGCGCGGGGCCGGGCTCGATGTAGATCTCGGTCGACGCGCACCAGATCATCACGAGCCGGTCCACGAGGTGCTCACTCCTGAAGCTCTCGATGTCGGCGCGGATGGCCTCGAGCATCGCCCGCTTGCGCATCCCGTCCTTGACATTGGGGCCGTCGAGGCGCTTGACGTACGCCGGGTCGAACGCGGCGGCCATCGGACGCACCGCGCGCAGCTCGGCGCCGATCGCCTCGAGATGCCGGCCGGCGTCGAGCACCCCGGCTCGGGAGGCGGACACGTACGCGTCGTCGGGGAAAACGTCCCACGCGCCGAACACGAGATCGTCGAGGTCCGCCAGCGACACGAAGTCGCGGATGAGCGGCACCCGGTTCTCGGTGCGAGTGCCGAGCCGGATCGTGCCCAGCTGCGTGAGCGAGCCGATCGGCTCGCCCGTCCCCCGGCGCGCGAGCTCGACGCCGGCGATGAGCGTGCTCGTCACCGCGCCGAGCCCCACGCAGAGGACGCCCAGCTTGCCCTCGGCCGGGGTGATGGAGGCGGGTTCGGTGGCGGTCATGGCGATGAGGCGACCGGGCCTGCGGCGCGCTTCCCCTCGCTTGCCGCTACCCCGGGTCGACAGCGCCGGTCATCGTAGGGCAGAGCGTCAAACGACGGGCAACCGCCGCCAGGCCAAAGCTTCGCCACGTCATCAAGAACGGCCTTTGAAGACGGCTCAGAAGAGACTCTTAGAACAGCGGCGTGCTCTCCTGCACGTCCTTCATTCCGTCTTCGATCGACAGTGAGGGAAGGATACGTACGCTGTTCCATTGCGGAAGTCGCGACTCCACCAGAAATCGATCGATGGCTTCGGACCGGTCACCTTCGACGACTACGACAACGAGGTGCTCGCGGTTCACGAGCGGACCTGCGACGATGGTGACACCGTTCCGTTGCGCAATGTTTGGAATGTCCTGCGCCGTTTGAAGCAAGAGATCCCTTGTTTTCGCGTTGCTTGTGGGACAGACCTCAGCGGTGTGCTCGGCCAATAACACGAAATGCATGTTCGTCTCCTCAGGAGGGAGATCAGGTGGCCGTCGGAATCCTGCCGCGTCGATGGATACGGCACAAGGGCGCCGAAGGGCGTCACGTCCTCCGACCGGTGAGTCTCGACTCGCTGTCGGCCTGGCGGCAATGATCGGCAGATGCCGAAGGAGCTCGATTGGCATGCCGTGCTCGTCGACGGATACGAGCCACTCAAGGTGGCGCAGCGCATCTTCCGCCGGCTCCCCCGTGATCCCCGGTGCAAGCTGTGTCAGAACCCGTTCGGCGGCATCGGCGGCAAGGTCGTCGGGTGGATGGGGCGCAAGCCGTCGCGCAAGAACCCCAACCTGTGCCAGTACTGCTTCGACCACCTGCCCAGCGGGGGCATCGAGATCGACATCGGCGTCGTCTTCGCGGACGTGCGGGGTTCGACGGCCGTCGGCGAGCGCTCCACGGCGACCGACTTCGCGGAGCGGCTCAACCGCTTTTATGCGACGGCGACGGAAGTGGTGATCCATCACGACGGTCTGGTCGACAAGCTCATCGGCGACGAGGTGATGGCCCTGTTCATTCCCGGACTCGCGGGCCCGGATTACCGCCGCAAAGCCACGCTGGCCGCTCTCGACCTGGCCGGCGCGGTCGGAGAGCTGCCCATCGGCGTTGCCGCCAACGCTGGCATCGCCTTCGTCGGCAACGTCGGGGCGGCAACGGTGATGGACTTCACCGCACTCGGCGACGCCGTCAACGTCGGGGCTCGCCTGCAGGCACACGCGTCACCGGGTGAAGCCGTACTGCCGGCGGACTTGTACGCTCTCGTCGCCGCCGACTACCCCGCCGCCAGGTCCGAGCGCGTGGAGGTGCGGGGCCGTGCCGAGCCCGTCGACGTGGATGTGGTGGCCACTGGGCAGCGGGGACGATGAGCGAGGGCTCGAGGGCTTTGCGGCAAACGGAGGCGCCACAGACGGGCGCACGCGCCGACGGCGCACGCGCCGACGGCGCACGCGCCGAGATATTTCGCGAGGCCGTCACGATGGTCTTGTACGTGTCGGTCGTCGAGATCGCCGAGCTCTCGGCGCTCCCGGAGAGCCACTTCGCAAACGGGCGGGTCACGGGCGCGGTGGGAGGACAGCTCCTGGCGATCGTGTGGGGCACGGCCGTCGGGCTCGCGCTCGCCCACTGGTTCGCGTTCCAATTCGCGGCGCCGCTCTTCCGCGGTGAGCGGCCCGGCCGCCACGCCGCCGCGATCGGTCTCGCGCAACTCGGCGGCGCGGTGTTCGTCGCTGCAGTGTCCAGCCTGCCCGTCCTCGTCTTCTCGGACGTACGAGCACAGGAGACCACCGGTGACATCCCCGCCGTCGTCATCGGCGTCGTCGCCTACGTCGTCGCCCGGATCTCGGGACGGCCGCGCGTGGTGTCGTGCCTCTACGGTGTGACCGCCATCGCCCTCGGCGTCCTCGTGGCGCTCGTCAAGACCATCCTCGTCGCGCACTGAACCGCATCACGTCGAGT
>DASYFC010000066.1:0-23588 GCA_036498645.1 Acidimicrobiia bacterium
CGTCATCACGAACGCGGGATACGGGCTCGTGTTCATCGGCTCGGTCCTGATCGGTCGTCCCCTCGCGGGTGTGTTCGCCGAGGAGCTGTTCCCGCTCCCGGACGAGGTGAAGGCGTCGCGTACGCACCGGCGGGTGTTCGGGCTGATCTCGCTGGCGTGGGGCGCGTACATGGTGCTCCGCTCCGCACTGCGGCTGGTCGTGCTGGTGGCGCTGGGCATCGACGTCTTCGTCGCCGTCGGCTTCGTAACGGGTTTCCCGATCACGATGGCGCTGATGTCGTGGTCGATCTGGTACGGCGTCCGCGGGTTCCGGCGGAGCGAGGAGTGGGGGCCGGCGATCGCCGAGTTGGAAGCCACCGCGCTCGAAGCCGAGTTCGACGCCGGCGAGGAAGCTCCCGCCTAGTTCCGCACCGCGAAGATGCGCCATTCATCGGGCGCGCCCTTGAGCGCGTGACTGCCGCGAGTTTCGAAATCGATGCCCGAGCCGACGACGAGGTCCTTCACCGTGCTCGAGGCGAGCACCTCGCCCGCCCCGGCCAGCGCAGCGACGCGGGCGCCGATGTGCACTGCGATGCCGCGGACTTCGTCGCCACTTCGTTCGATCTCGCCGGTGTGGAGCCCGGCGCGGACGTCGAGACCGAGCGGCTCGAGATTGTCGCGCACGGCGAGCGCGCACTGGATCGCGCGCGCAGGCCCGTCGAACATGGCAACGAACCCGTCACCTGTGGTGCCGACCTCGGTCCCGCGGTGCCGAGCGAGCTGACGTCGGACGGCGGCGTCGTGGCGATCGAGGAGCTCGCGCCACGCGCTGTCGCCGAGCTCGCTGGCGCGCTTCGTCGAATCGACGATGTCCGTGAACAACACGGTCGCGAGCACGCGGTCCGACGGCGGGCCCTCGCGCACGCCCGTGAGGAACTCCTGGATCTCGTCCAGGACGTCGTCGCCGCCGCTCGGCGTGTAGGGCAGCGCGTCGGTTCCGGGCAGCTCGACCAGGCGAGCATCGGGGATGTGGTCGGCGAGGTAACGGGCAGACTCGATCGGAACCGCGGGGTGGTCCGTCCGGTGGATGATGAGCGTCGGCGCCTGGATGTTCGGAAGGATGTCGCGGATGTCCATCTCCGCCATCATCTGGAAGAGTGACGCCGCCGCGCCCGGGCTCGCCGACAGCCGCTCGTAGCGCCCCCAGAACTCGGCGAACGCCCGATCACCGGTCATCGACGGCGCGATCACCGGCACGGTCGTTCCCTTCCCCCACTCGTCGCGGATGGCGGCGGCGACCATCCCGGTGACTGCCGGGTCGGGCCCGAACGGGTAGGTTTCGTCACGCGCGCCTTTGGCGTAGCCGCCGACGATGATCAAGGCCGACGTTCGCTCCGGATACGTGGCGGCGAACATCGCGCTGTGCGCGCCCGAGTCGTAGTGGCCGATCAGGGCGGCGCGTTCCGAGCCTTCGGCATCCATGACCGCCCGGATGTCGTCCATGCACTCCTCGAGCGTGGGCACTCCCGTCGTCCGATCGGAAAGCCCGGTTCCCCGTTTGTCGAAGAGGAGCACGCGCGCGTACGAGGACGGGCGCCGAAGGAAGTGCGCCAGCAAGGGCTGCTCCCATTGGTACTCCATGTGCGAGATCCAGCCCGGGCTCGTGACGACGTCCATCGGCCCGTCGCCGAACGCCTGGTAGGCGATGTGGACGTCGCCGCTCCGGGCGTACTTGGTCTCGGGAATCTCGTTCATGGCTGCGCCTCGTCCAGCCAGACGATCGCGCCCTCCCACCCGCCGAGCGCCAAGGATCCCGAGACACGCTCGCCGTCGCGCCGGCGCTCGGTGCCGATTCTCACGATGCCGTTCGACACCTCGATCGCGGCCCGATCATCGCCGAGGTTCAGCGCCACGATCACCCGCTCGCCCCGCCGCCACGCCCATGGACCGCCCTCGGCGGCGACCCGCGTGTAACCGCCGGCGCGCAGGTCGGGAACGGCGGCCCGTAGACCGATGAGGTCGCGGCACAACGAGAGCATCGAATCCGGGTCGCGCCGTTGCTCCTCGACGTTGCACGCCGCGATGTCGCCGAAGGGCAACCACGGCTCCACGTTCGGCGCGGTGAACCCGGCGCCCGGTCGGGGCGACCACGGCATCGGCGTGCGCTCCGGATCCCGGCCGTACACGGGGTACAGCCGCTTGCCCACCGGATCCTCGAGCCGCTCCCTGGGGACGTCGGTGTCGGGCATGCCGAGCTCGTCTCCGTAGTACAGGAACACGCTCCCGGGGAGCGTGAGGAGCATCATCAGCGCGCACCGGGTCTTCGCCGCGTCACCCTCGGCCCAGCGGCTCGGGAACCGGTACATGTCGTGATTGCCGCCCGTCCACACCGGCCATGACTCGGAGTGGATGGCCGCGACCGTGTCTTCGACGACCTTGCGCATCGCGCGAGCTTCGAAGCGCGAGTGCAGCAGCAAGAAGTTGAACGCGAGGTTGAGCTCGTCGCCGCTCCCGTAGAACGAGAGCATCGCCTCCGTGTCGAACACGTGCGTCTCCCCGACCAGGATGCGGGGCGGGTCGTACGAGTCCGCGATCTGCCGCCAGCGGCGGATCACGTCGTGCACCTCGGGGCGGTTGCCGTTGTAGACCTGCCGCTGGCCCGTCAACCTGACCATCCAGTGGTCGTCGTCGGTCGCGGGCGGGTTGTCGCGCAACTGCGCGTCCTTGACGACCATGTGCACGACGTCGATCCGGAAGCCGGCCACGCCGCGGTCGAACCAGAAGCGCAGGATACGGTCGAACTCGTTGCGCACCTCCTCGTTCCACCAGTTGAGGTCGGGCTGGTCGGCGAGGAAGTTGTGCAGGTAGTACTGGCCCGTGGTGTCGTCGAGGGTCCAGGTCGGACCGCCGAAGCTGCTCTGCCAGTTGTTGGGCGGTGAGCCGTCCGCCTTCGGATCGGCCCACACGTACCAGTCGCGTTTCGGGTTGTCGCGTGACGACCGCGCCTCGACGAACCACGGGTGCTCGATGCTCGTGTGGTTGGGGACGAGATCGAGGAGCACCTTGATCTCGCGTTCGCTCGCCGCCGCGATCAGCGCGTCGACGTCCTCGAGCGTCCCCAGCGCGGACTGCACGCCGGTGTAGTCGGCGACGTCGTATCCCCAGTCGGCGTCGGGCGAGACGGTGACGGGATTGAGCCAGATGCCGTCGACGCCGAGCCAGGCGAGGTGGTCGAGACGGTCGACGATCCCCCGCAGGTCGCCGACGCCGTCGCCGTTCGAGTCGGCGTAGGAGCGGGGGTAGATCTGGTAGAGGACGCCTTCCCTCCACCACCGATCCCGGTCGTCAACCACGGCGCGGGAGCGTACGCGCCGGGGAGGAATGGAGCGGCTCCCGCCGGCGTTCCTCCCGACATGACACAGAACGATCAAGCGACCCCGGTCGCCACCCGAGGAGAACGCATCGTCCTCGAGGTGACGAGCTGGCCGGGCATCACGACCGACTCCGGCGAGTTCGGTGAGACCGAATTCCTGCTCGACGGACGGGCGATCGGGCACGTGCACGGGAGCCACATGGCCGACATCCCGTTTCCGCGCCGGGTCCGCGACGACCTCGTCGCCGCCGGTCGCACCGGTCCGCACCACGTCCACCCGGATTCGGGTTGGACGACGAAGTACATCCGCAACGACGCGGACGCCGACGAGGTCGTCGAGCTCCTGCGGATCAACTACGAGCGGATCACCGCGCGCCGAGAGCGCTGACCGTCGCCGTCTTCGGCGGAGGGAGTGGGATTCGAACCCACGGAGGCTCGCGCCTCAATGGTTTTCAAGACCATCCCGTTCGGCCGCTCCGGCATCCCTCCGGGGGCCAGGCTACGACGGGCGCGCCTCGACACGGTCGAAGCCGCACAGCGGGATCAGCACTTCGGGCACGGCGAACGAACCGTCGGGACGCTGGTAGTGCTCGAAGAGGAACACGAGTGTTCGTCCGACGGCGCACGCGGTGCCGTTGAGGGTGTGCACCGGGCTCGTACCGCCGTCGGCGCGGAAGCGTGTGCCGAGCCGGCGGGCTGAGTAGTCGAGATAGTTCGAGCACGACGTGAGCTCGCGGTAGCGGCCCTCCGACGGCAGCCACACCTCGATGTCGTACTTCTTCGCCGCAGCCGGGCCAAGCTCCCCCGTCGCGCAACTGACGACGCGGTACGGGAGGCCCAACCCGCTCACGATCGACTCCTGCAACGCGAGGATCGCCTCGAGCTCGTCCCAGGACCGATCGGGGTGGGTGAAGCTGAACATCTCCGCCTTGTCGAACTGGTGCACACGGAAGATGCCGCGGGTGTCCTTGCCGTACGTGCCGGCCTCTCGGCGGAAGCACGTCGACAACCCCGCGTACCGCAGGGGGAAGGCGTCCGCGTCGACGATCTCGCCGCGATGCAGCGCCGCCAGCGCGACCTCGCTCGTCCCGACGAGGAACAGCTCGCCGCCGTCGACCTCGTAGACCTGGGCGCGGTCGGTGGGAAAGAAACCGGCCTCCTCCATCGCGTGCTCGCGCACCAGCACGGGCGGGACGACGGGCGTGAAGCCTTCGGCGACGATGCGGTTCGTCACCCACTGCATCAGCGCGAGCTCGAGCAGCACGCCCTCGCGCATCAGGTAGGCGAAGCGCGACCCGCTCATCTCGACCGCCTGCTCGGTCTCGACGAAGCCGATGCGGACGGCGAACTCGGCGTGATCGAGCGCAGGCGCCCCGCGTGGCTCGCCGACGACGCGCACCACCTCGTTGGCTTCTTCGCCACCGATCGGAACGGACGCATCAGCCGGGTTCGGCACCTGTAATGCGAGCTCGCGCAAGGTCGCCTCGGCGTCCTGAAGGCGCTGCTCTGCTTCCTTCGACTGTTCCTTTAGTTCCTGTGCCTCGCGACGGCGATCGTCCCGTTGGTCCGGCGGTGCATCACGGACAGCCTTCGAGACAGCCTTTGAACGCGCGCGGAGACCGTCCACATCGGCCCGTAGAAGGTTGGTCCTCGAATACGCATCCAGCACTTCGTGGATGAATGTGTTCGAGCAGTCCTTCGCGAGAACGCCGGAGCGATACTCGGGGTCGTCCCGGAGCCGCCGGAGGTCGATCACGCGGCGGAGTCGGGTGGAGTGACGCGGCCGCGCAGCTCGTCGACCCACTGCGCGGCTTGACGCCACGCCTTGTCGGCCTCCTGGCGACGGATCCTGGCGTCCTCCTCGCCTGCGACGGGATACGAGCCGAGGAACTTCACCTCGGCCTGCTTCGCCGCCAGGTTGCGCAGGCAGTCAGCGACCAGCTCGTCGGCGATGTGGCCGTGGAAGTCGATGAAGAAGCAGTAGTCGCCGAGGCTGCGCTTCGTCGGGCGCGACTCGAGCTTCGTGAGGTTGATGGCTCGCGCCGCGAACTCCTGGAGGATCGCGAGCAGCGACCCGGGTCGGTCCTCGCGTTGGAAGCAGACGACGCTGGTCTTGTCGTGCCCGGTCGGGGCCGGGATGCCGTGGCCGACGAGCACGAAGCGCGTCTCGTTCTCCGGGTGGTCCTCGATCTCGGTGGCGACGAGATCGAGCCCGTTGAGGCGGGCGCCGAATGCGGTGCCGATCGAGGCCTTGCTCCGGTCTTCTGCTCGCGCCACTTGCGCGGCGGCCTCGGCGGTCGAGTTCGTCACGATGCTCTCGGCGTCGGGGAGCTTGGAGGCGAGCCAGACCCGGCATTGCCCGAACGGGCTCGGGTGCGACAGCACCGTCTTGATGTCGTCGAGCTTCGTCCCGGGCAGCGCGCACAGGTTCAGTGACACGGGGAGGTCGATCTCGCGCTGGACGAGCAGATCGGTGTCGAACGCGAGCGTGTCGAGCGTGACGGTCACGGTGCCCTCGATCGAGTTCTCGATCGGCACGAGCCCGATCTCCACCTCACCGTGTTCGATCGCGCTGATCACGTCGGGCACCGACCGCCGGGGATGGAGCTCCTGGTCGGCGAGATCAGGTTGGGTGAGCACGGCCTCCTCGGCGAACGTGCCGTGGGGGCCGAGGAATCCGACGCGGGTCACGGACAAATCGTACTGGCGCCCTTCCGGAGACCGGCTGGTTTCAGGACTCGGCGGGGAGCTGGAACAACAGCGCGTACAACCGACCGAGAAGATCATCGGGCACGCTGTCGGGATCGGCGAGCTTCTGGAGCGCGATGCCCTTCGACAACGCTTCGACCGCGATCGCCATCTGGTCTACAGGCAGCGGTAGTGAACTACCGATATCCGTCGTCCGGTCGCGAATGAGCTCCACGACCTGATCGAGCTGCTCACGCGTGCGGGCCGCGTATGCCGGTGCCAGTTCGGGGTGGCGGGCGACGTGGATATTGAACTCCAGGGCCAGCAGGAAGACCTCGCGCTCCTGCTGGACGACGTCGACGAAGACGCGGGCGCCCTCCATGGCGTGCTCTTCAGTCGTGCCAATGCTGGCGTCGATGACCTCGGCTCCGTGCCGCATCGGCTCGTTCAGGCGCTCGTCGATCACGGCCTGGAAGAGGTCTTCCTTGCTGTCGAAGTTCGAGTACACCGCGCCTTTGGTGAGGCCTGCCTCTTCTGCGACCTCGTCGAGCGATGCGGCAACGAAGCCTCGCCGGGCGAAGACAGTGGCGGCGGCGGCGATCAGCTGGGCCCGGGTACGCGCCTTCTTCTCTTCGCGGGTCAGCCGTTCGGGCGTTTCCTGTTGCGTCACCAGGTCAGGCTGCCACGTCCCGCTCGGACTCGTGCGCCTGCTTCTCTGCATGGGCCTTCCGGAGGGAGGCAAGGAGGCGCTCGTAGCCGAGCCGCTTCACCAGCCAGGCCTGAGCTTCCCGCTTGCCGATCGGGGTGATCGTCGGAGGGACACTCGTCTTCAAGTCGTTCATTGGGCCTCCATTGATACCGAGCGGTATCTGATACCAGCCAGTATCTGATACCCGTCGGTATCTGTCAACCCCTCGCTGGCACTCTCCCTTCCCCCTAGGAGGGAGACCTTCGTCACGCCGCGGCGGGAGCGGCGGCGGGAGTGCCATACCGCAGGCGGCGCCACGACGGGCGGCGGCTCCACGACGGGCGGCGGTGCCGCAACCACCGGCGACGGACCGTCTTCACGCTCAAGACGTTCACGACGATCGGGCCCATCACCGGTCTGACGTTCCTGACCATCCCGCCGACGTAACAGCACCACCTGCGGCTCGGTCGATGCGCCACGGCGCGCTCGACCGCGCGCGCGGGACGGGATAGGAAGGAGGCGTGACCCCCATCACCCAATCAGCCGAGTGGAATGCGCTGCGCGACCACTACGGGCAGATCGAACGCGCCCACCTGCGCGACCTCTTCGGCGCCGACGCGACGCGCGGGGAGTCGATGACGCTCGAGGTCGACGGTCTGTACCTCGACTACTCCAAGAACCGCCTCACAGCCGAGACCATCCGTCTCCTCGTCGCCCTCGCTGAGAGAGCAGGCCTGAGAGCGCGAATCGACGCCATGTTCGCGGGCGAGAAGATCAACGTGACCGAGGACCGCGCCGTCCTGCACGTGGCGCTCCGCGCCCCCGAGGGCGAGCACATCGTGGTGGACGGCACGGACGTCGTCCACGAGGTGCACGCGGTGCTCCGCAAGATGGCGGCATTCGCCGCCAAGGTGCGCTCGGGTGAGCACACCGGCCACACGGGCAGCCGGATCCGCAACGTCGTGAACATCGGCATCGGCGGATCCGACTTGGGACCGGCCATGGCGTACGAGGCGCTGAAGGGCTTCAGCGACCGCGACCTGACCGTGCGCTTCGTGTCCAACGTGGACGGCATCGACATTCACGAGTCGCTGCGCGACCTCGATCCGCAAGAGACGCTCTTCGTCGTCTGCTCGAAGACGTTCACGACGCTCGAGACGCTGACGAACGCACGCACCGCCCGGGAGTGGTTGCTCGCCTCGCTGAAGGACGATGCCGCGATCGCCGAGCACTTCGTCGCGGTCTCGACAAACGCCGAGAAGGTGGCCGAGTTCGGGATCGACACGGCGAACATGTTCGAGTTCTGGGACTGGGTCGGCGGTCGGTACTCGTACGACTCGGCCATCGGTCTGTCGCTGATGATCGCCGTCGGCGCCGACAGATTCCACAAGATGCTCGCCGGATTCCACGACATCGACGAGCACTTCCGCACCGCGCCGTTCGAGCGCAACCTGCCCGTCCTGCTCGGCCTGATCGGCCTCTGGTACAACGACTTCTTCGGCGCCGAGACGCAGGCGATCCTGCCGTACAGCGAGTACTTGTCGCGCTTCCCCGCGTATCTCCAGCAGCTCGACATGGAGAGCAACGGGAAGTCGGTGACGCTCGAAGGCGACCCGGTCACCTGCATGACCGGGCCCATCGTGTGGGGCCAGCCCGGCACGAACGGTCAGCACGCGTACTACCAGCTCATCCACCAGGGCACGCGCCTGATCCCGTGCGACTTCATCGGCTTCGTGAACGCCGAGACGGAAGTCGACGACCACCAGAACCTCCTGATGGCGAACTTCTTCGCCCAGACTGAAGCACTCGCGTTCGGCAAGACGCGGGCCGAGGTCGAAGCCGAAGGAGTGCCCGCCTTCCAGGTGCCGCATCGGACGTTCCGGGGCAATCACCCCACGAACACGATCCTGGCCGACAAGCTCACGCCGTACGTGCTCGGTCAACTCGTCGCGATGTACGAGCACAAGGTGTTCACGCAGGGCACGATCTGGCACATCAACTCGTTCGACCAGTGGGGCGTCGAGCTCGGCAAGGCGCTGGCGAACCGGATCGTCCCCCAGCTCGAGGGCCCGGAACCGAAGCTCGACCACGACAGCAGCACGAACGCGCTGATCCGCAGATTCCGCGCACGGCGCGCCTGACGCTCACCATCGCGTCGAGCGCGTTACGGTTTCGAACCTATGCGGCGGGTGGCGAGCACAGTATTGCTCGTCGTGGCGGGGCTCATGCTCCCGGTGGCCATCCTCGCGAACTGGGCCGGGAACAACCTCTACGACAGCGACGCGTTCAGTGCGCGGGCGGTCGAGCCGCTGAAGTCGGAAGCCGTCCGGAAAGAGCTTGCCCACCGGCTGACCGAGCAGCTCGTACAGGCCGGGAACCAGCAGGCGACGAGCTTCCGCCCCGCCTTCGAGCTCGCGCTCGAGGGTGTGATCGACACCGACACCTTCAAGTCGATCTTCCGGAACGCGGTGCGGCAGACGCACAAGGCCGTCCTCGAAGGCGGGACCGGTGGTCGCGGCCTCGATCTCGGCGCCTCGTTCTCGCTGATCACGAGCAGCCTCTCGGCATCCGGTGGCGGGGGTGGGAACCAGCGGGGCGCAAGCGGCCTCGACAACAGCCTCAGCGACATCACCAGCAAGATCGACGACTACGGCCTTTGGGATGCCGAGGGCACCATCGGCCAGATCTCCGCCGCGTCGTTCTTCATCGGCCTGGCGGCGGTCGCCGGCAGCATCCTCCTCGCCGAAGATCGCCGGCGCGCCGTGCGCCGTCTCGGGATCGCGGCGGTGATCGGCGGCTTGTTCATCGTGGCGCTCGTGTACGTCGCGGCCTGGTTCATCGGCCGGCAGATTTCCGACGCCCAGCTCGCCGATGCCATCAAGGGCGCGGTGACCGAGGTCACGAGCGACCTGCGTCTCATCGGCCTGTGGGTCGCGGCGTACGGGCTCATCGTGGCGGCGGCGGCGACGAGCTCCGACCGTCGGTACACGCCGGAAGAGGTGTGGCGCCGTGCACGCGGGTGGGTGGAGCGGCGGCGGCAGACCACGCGGGGCACGATCCTGCTCGGGGTCCTGGGCCTCATCGTCAGCGTCCTGTTCATCCAGGAGCCGCTCGGGAACTTCGAGCTGCTGATCCGGGCCGCCGCACTGTGGGTGGGCTATCTCGCCGTGACCGAGATCCTCCGGCTCGTCCGCGCGATCACCGCCAAGCAGGCCGAACGCCGGGCCATCTGGCCACGCGTCGCGACGATCGGCGCCACGGTCGTGGTGGTCGCCGGCCTGGTGACGACCGGCTTCCTGCTCACGACGCGCGGGGCGGCCAAGGCGGCGGAGGCGAGCAAACAACAGGTGTGCAACAGCAGGAAGTCACTGTGCGATCTCCGGATCGACCAGGTGACGTTCCCCGGCGTGCACCATGCGATGGCATCCTCGGAGTACCCGGGCTGGCTCTTCGCGCAGCAGGTCGGGACCATCACGCAGCAGCTGAACGCCGGCGTTCGCGCGCTGAACATCGACACGCACTACGGGGTGCCGTCCACCGCGCGCATCCCCGGGCAGGACACCCAGATCGTCCTCACCGACAAGACCGCAGAGGTGGTTTCGCACGCCGACGACGAGGACCCGGTCGCGGCGAAGCGGGCGGCGCAACTCGCCGCCGGCGCTCCGAAGGCCGCCGACGCGCAGCGCGGGATCTACATGTGCCACAGCAACTGCGAGACCGGCGCCGTCGCGTTCAGCAAAGGACTCGAAGAGATCAGGAAGTTCGTCGTCGGCCACCCCGATGACGTGTTGATGCTGACCTTGCACGACTTCACGAGCCCGGCGGACAACGCGGCCGCCATCGAGGCGGCGGGGCTGGCGGATCACGCGGCGACCCTTCAGCCCGGTGAGCCGCTTCCCACGCTCCGGCAGTTGATCGACAGCGGGCACAACCTGCTCGTGTTCGCCGAGCGCGGCGACCCTGGTGGTCCGCCCTGGTATCACAGCATGTACGACTGGTTCCAGGAGACGCAGTTCTCCTTCACCAACAAGAACCAGTTCAACTGCAAGCCGAACCGCGGAAGGCCCGACGCGCCACTGTTCCTCATCAACCACTGGATCACGGTGTCGCCCCCGAATCCCCAGGAGGAGGCGGACGTGAACTCACGTGCCGTCCTCGACAAGCGGGTCCAGCAGTGCCTTCGCGAGCGAGGCCTCGTCCCCAACATCCTCCAGGTCCAGTTCGCCGAGCGCGGCGACCTGATGTCCGTGGTGCAAACACTCAACGACAACCGGCTGAAGGAAGAACGCGCCAAGGCGGCTGAGGCCCAGGTACCTACGCAGCCTCCCCCGGGCGAGACCACGGCCCCCGGGACACCCGACGTCGGATCGATCACCCCGCTGCCCGAACCGACGACCATCACGACGTTGACCGGTGGTGATCCCGTCGCCTTTTGTCGGACCATCCCGTCGGCGAGGCTCAGCGTCACCGGGTGGGCGGTCGCGATCCTTCAGGGGGATCCGGCGGACGCCGGCCGCAGCGACCTCGTGTACGGGCCACTCCTTGCTCAGGACCTTCGTTCGTACGTCGGCGTCGCACCTCAGGAGCTCCAGGCGAAGGCCCAACCGATCCTCGACCGCGCGAACGACGCAGTAGCGACCCTCCGCTCCCTCGGACTCAAGGACCGTGACATCAAGCGGCTCGCCAACGCGACGTCCGACGCGCTGCTCGCCCCCGACAAGCCGGACGGAACGACGGTGCGCGACAAGGAGCTGAAGCAGATCGAGAAGAAGATCGACCCCGCGCAGCTGGAGACGGCGGCCAGCGACTTCCTCGCCTCGCACGGCGATCCCACGCCGCTCATGGACCTCGGGTTCGTCCCCCGGGACGTCGCGATCGCGGCCGGGCTGACCTGCGCGAACGAGCGCCAGTGACGCCCGCCCGATCGCGTTCGTAAGCTGGCGCGGCGATGAAGGTCGCAATCGCCGCCGATCACGCCGGGCTGCCGCTGCGGCCGACGATCGCCGACGCCGTCCATGACGCGGGCCACGAGCCGCTGATGTACGGGCCGGACACCGCGCCACCCGAGGGCATCGACTACCCGCTGGTGGCCAAGGCGGTCGCCGACGCGCTCGACGCGACCGACGCCGAGCGCGGCATCCTCGTCTGCGGGAGCGGAGCCGGCGTCACGATCGCCGCCAACAAGTTGCCCGGCATCCGCGCCGCGTACGCCGCCGACCACTACACGGGCCATCAGATGGTCGAGCACGACCACGTGAACGTGCTCACACTCGGTGCGCGCGTGATGGGGCCTGAGGTCGCGGCCGAGATCGTCGAAGCGTTCGTGAACGCGATGCCGAGCATTGAAGACCGCCACCTGCGCCGCCTCGGAGAGGTACTCGACTTCGAGCGGGAACGGAGCATGAACGCGGCGACACTGCTCCACGACGCCGGCCAGAGTCTGTGGCTCGACAACATCACCCGCGCCCTCCTCACAAGCGGGACGCTGGCGCGGTACATCGCCGACCTCGCCGTCACCGGGCTGACGTCGAACCCGACGATCTTCGACAAGGCGATCACCGGCAGCGCCGACTACGACGAGCAGATCCGAGCCCTGCTGGCGGCGGGCACCGCGGGCGAGGAGCTGTTCTTCGAGCTCGCGCTGGTCGACCTCACCAAGGCGGCGAGCCTGCTCCGCGCCATTTGGGACGCGACCCGGGGCGTCGACGGCTGGGTGTCCCTGGAGGTGTCGCCGAAGCTGGCGCACGACACGAAGAGCACGATCGACGAGGCCAAGGCGCTCCACGAGAAGGCGACGACGCCGAACCTGTTCATCAAGGTGCCGGGAACGCCCGAGGGCATCCCCGCGATCGAGGAGCTCATCGAAGCCGGCGTGTCGGTGAACGTGACGCTCCTGTTCTCGCGCGAGCACTACCAGGCCGCCGCCGACGCGTACCTCCGCGGGCTCGAGCGCCGGATGCAGAGCGGGCTCGACCTCGACATGGCGTCCGTGGCGTCGGTGTTCATCTCCCGCTGGGACGCCGCCGTGACGGGCAAGCTGCCCGACGACCTCAGCGGCCGGCTCGGCGTCGCCGTCGCCAAGAGGACCTACAAGGCGTACCGGGATCTGCTCGCCTCGGATCGCTGGCAGAAGTTGGCGGCGGCGGGCGCGAAGCCGCAGCGGCTCCTGTGGGCGAGCACCGGCACCAAGGACCCGAACCTGCCCGACACCTTCTATATCCACGCGCTGGCATCGGAGCAGACCATCAACACGATGCCGGAGAAGACGCTGCTCGCGTTCGGCGAGCACGGTGCCGTCGGCGAGCTGCTGCCGGCCGACGGCGGTGACGCCGAGCACGTGCTCGCCCGCATCGGGTCGGCCGGCGTCGACGTCGAAGCCCTGGCCGCAACGCTCCAGACCGAGGGCGCCGACGCGTTCGTCAAGTCTTGGGACGACCTGCTCGCCCGCATCGCATCGAAGTCGGACCAGGTGCGCGCGGCGAGCTGACGGCGAAAAGCGGAGATCGAGACAGAGAGAGGGACAGCGATGCAGCTCGGAATGATCGGACTGGGACGCATGGGCAACGGGCTGGTGCGTCGTCTCATCGCGGACGGCCACGAGTGCGTCGTCTACGACCACAACGAGCCGAAGGTCAAGGAGCTCACCGACATCGGCGCGACCGGATCGTCGTCGCTCGCCGACTTCGCGTCGAAGCTCACGAAGCCGCGCGCCGCGTGGGTGATGGTCCCGGCGTCGGTGACAGGGCAGAGCGTCATGCAGCTCGCCGACGAGTTCGAGGCCGGCGACATCATCATCGACGGCGGCAACTCGTACTACCGGGATGACATCGCCCGCGCCTCGGCGCTCGCCGTGAAGAACATCCACTACGTGGACGTCGGCACCAGCGGTGGCGTGTTCGGCCTCGAGCGCGGCTTCTGCCTCATGATCGGCGGAGAAGACCAGGTCGTGCAGCACCTCGACTCGGTCTTCGCCACGATCGCACCCGGCGTCGATGCCGCGCCCCGCACACCGGGTCGCACCGGCACGCCCAGCCCATCGGAGCAGGGCTACTTGCACTGCGGGCCGAACGGCGCCGGCCACTTCGTGAAGATGGTCCACAACGGGATCGAGTACGGGATCATGGCCGCGTACGCCGAGGGTCTCGCCGTGCTCGAGAAGGCCGACATCGGCAAGCAGAAGCTGGCGAGCGACGCCGAGACAGCACCGCTCGAGCACCCGGAGTTCTACCAGTACGACCTGAACATCCCCGAGGTCGCCGAGGTGTGGCGGCGGGGCAGCGTTATCGCGTCGTGGCTGCTCGACCTCACGGCGCTCGCGCTCCAGAAGTCGCCGCAGCTGGCCGAGTTCGCCGGGCGGGTGTCCGACTCCGGTGAGGGACGCTGGACGGTGATGGCCGCCATCGACGAGAGCGTCCCGGCCCACGTCATCACGACCTCGCTGTACGAGCGCTTCAGCTCCCGGGGCGAGGCCGACTTCGCCGACAAGCTCCTCTCGGCCATGCGCCAAGAGTTCGGCGGGCACGTCGAGAAAGGGCAGTCATGACCACCGCACCGCAACACGCCGACGCGCTGGTGTTCTTCGGCGCGACGGGAGACCTCGCGTACAAGAAGGTCTTCCCCGCGCTCTACGCGATGACGAAGCGGGGTCATCTGGGCATCCCGGTGATCGGCGTGGCGTCGTCGAGCTGGAGCGTCGACGACCTGCGCAAGCGCGCCCACGACAGCATCGAGGAGCACGGCGGCGGGGTCGGGGACAAGAGCGCGTTCGAGAAGCTCAGCCAGTCGATGAGCTACGTCGACGGCAAGTACGAGGATACGAAGACCTACAGCGCGATCAAACAGCGCCTCACCGACGTCGGGTCACAACGGCCGGCGCACTACCTCGCCATCCCGCCCAGCTTGTTCGCGACGGTCGTCGAGGGCCTCGGCAAGTCGAGCGCGGCGAAGGGCGCTCGGGTAATCGTCGAGAAGCCGTTCGGCCGTGACCTCGCGTCGGCGCAGGAGCTCAACCGCGTGCTCCACGCCGTGTTCCCGGAGCCCGCGATCTTCCGGATCGACCACTACCTCGGCAAGGAGCCGGTCGAGAACCTCTTGTATTACCGGTTCGCCAACTCGTTCCTCGAGCCGATCTGGAACCGCAACTACGTCCACAGCGTCCAGATCACGATGGCCGAGAACTTCGGCGTGCAGGGCCGGGGTCGCTTCTACGAGGAGGTCGGCGCGCTGCGTGACGTCGTGCAGAACCACCTCCTCCAGACGGCCGCCATCCTCGCCATGGAGCCGCCCGTAGGCGGGAACGTCGAGGCGCTCCGCGACGAGAAGGAGAAGGTGTTCCGGGCGATGCGCACGCTGACGCCGCCCGATCTGATCCGGGGCCAGTTCAGCGGCTACCGCGATGAGGACGGCGTGGCACCCCACTCCGACGTCGAGACATTCGCCGCCGTGCGCGTGCACGTCGACTCCTGGCGCTGGGAGGGGGTGCCCTTCTACATCCGGGCCGGCAAGTCGTTGCCGATCACAACCACGGAGGTGATGGTGCGGTTGCGCCGGCCACCACAGCGGGTGTTCCCCGAGGAGACGAACGACGACCCCGACGACGCCAACTACCTCCGGTTCCGGCTCGGGCCCGACAAGGTGGTGATCGCGTTGGGCTGCCGCTCGAAGGTGCCGGGGGAGTCGTTCGTCGGCGCGCCCGTCGAGCTGTACCTGTGCGATCAGGACGCCGACGAAGCCTCAGCGTACGAGCGGCTCCTCGGCGACGCCATGGAAGGCGAGCCGCTGCTGTTCGCGCGCGAGGACGGCGTCGAGGAGGCCTGGCGAGTGGTCGACCCCGTCCTCACCCACCACGAGCACGTCCACATGTACGAGCAGAAGACGTGGGGGCCCGACGAGGCGGACGCGCTCCTGCCCGCGGGGGACTTCTGGCACGACCCCGAGCAGTGACCGCCGGGGAGCTGTGGCTCGTCCGCCACGGCGAAACCGAGTGGACGGCCACAGGCCGGCACACCAGCAGCAGCGACGTGCCGCTGACTGCTACCGGGCGCGAGCAGGCCACGTCGGTCGGCGGTGTCCTCGCCGGCCGCCCGTTCGCGGCCGTGCTGTCCTCTCCCCTGTCGCGCTCGGTGGAGACGTGCCGCCTCGCCGGCTACGGCGACCGGGTCGAGACCGACGACGACCTCAAGGAGTGGGACTACGGCGAGTACGAAGGGCGCACCACGGCGGAGATCCGGGCGGAGCGTCCCGGATGGACCGTGTGGGCGGGCTCGCCCGGCGGCGAGCCCCTCGACCAGGTGGCGGCGCGGGCCCGGCGCGTCATCGACCGGGCGACCGAGGCCAACGGCGACGCGGCGTTGTTCTCGCACGGTCACTTCCTGCGCATCCTCGGCGCCACCTGGATGGGCTTGCCGCCCGACGGCGGGCGGCTGCTCTCGCTGGGCACCGCGTCGCTCAGCATCCTCGGGTACGAGCGCGAGACCCGGGTGATCCGGCAGTGGAACCGCTCGTCCGAGGTCGGCTAGGCAACGAGGATGCCCGAGCCCGTCGCCACTCCGAACGCGCCGCCCGTCGCCGGGCCCTACTCGCCGGCCGTGCGCGCCGGGGACTGGCTGGTGCTGGCCGGTCAGGTCGGGCTCGATGCCGCTGCCGGTCGTCTCGCCGAGGGCGGGACCGAAGGCGAGGCGCGCCAGGCGCTGGCGAACATCACGACGGTGCTCGCCGATTGCGGCGCGAGCTGGGGCGACGTCGCCAAGGTGACTGTCTTCGTCACCGACATCGCGGATTTTCCCGTCGTGAACGAGGCGTACGGTGCAGCTGTGGGCGACCATCGGCCGGCGCGCAGCACGGTGCAGGTCGCCGCCCTCCCCGCGGGGGCGAAGGTCGAGATCGAGGTCTGGGCACACAAGCCCATCTGAGAGAGAGGTCGCAATGGCAGACGACGACGTGCTCGCGAACATCCAGCAGCTCGCCGCCGAGGAGCACGAGCTCTACGAGCGGCACCGCGCGGCCGGGACCTCCCTGACCGAGGACGAGCACAGCCGGATGGAGGAGCTCCAGGTGCGACTCGACCAGTGCTGGGACCTGCTCCGTCAGCGTCGCGCCCGCCGGCAGTACGGCGAGGACCCGTCGGACGCACACGCTCGCGACGAGTCGACGGTTGAGGGCTATCAGCAGTAATCGGAGGCGCGGCGGCATCATGACGATGTCACCGGGAACAACCCCTCGGTAGCTCCCGTTTGCGGGTGAGCCATGACCCCGAGAGGAGACCGATGAACCCCGAAGTGACGAAGACGGACGATGAGTGGCAAAAGGAGCTGACGCCGGCGCAGTACCAGGTGCTCCGGCATGCCGGCACCGAGCCCGCGTTCACCGGTGAGTACTGGGACTGTCACGACGACGGCGTGTACCGCTGCGCGGCGTGCGGTGCCGAGCTGTTCAGCTCGGACACGAAGTTCGAGTCGGGCACGGGCTGGCCGAGCTTCACCGAGCCGGCGGTCGCCGACGCCGTCGAGCTGCGGCGAGACAGCAGCCACGGCATGGTGCGCACCGAGGTCGTGTGCCGGCGGTGCGGCGGTCACCTCGGCCACGTGTTCGACGACGGGCCCGGGCCCACCGGCCAGCGCTACTGCATCAACTCACTGTCGCTCGACCTCGATCGAGGCGCCGCGTCGTGACGCAAGCCGACGGCGAGCCCGCCGCCGCGCCCCAACGCGTCGAGTTCGGGACGGCGCGCGGTCGGTGGGTGATCCTCGCGGCCATCCTCGGGTCGGGGATCGCGTTCCTCGACTCGACGGTCGTGAACGTGGCGCTGCCCCACATCCGCGACGACCTGGGCGGCGGGCTGTCGGGACTGCAGTGGACGTTGGACGGCTACCTGCTGACCCTGAGCGCGCTGCTCCTGTTGGGCGGCGCGCTCGGCGACGAGTACGGCCGCCGGCGCGTGTTCGTCGTCGGGCTGATCTGGTTCACGGCCGCCTCCGTGCTCTGCGGCATCGCGCCGAGCATCGGCGCGTTGATCGCGGCGCGGGCCCTCCAAGGCGTGGGAGGCGCGATGCTCGTTCCCGGCAGCCTCTCGCTCATCACCGCGAGCTTCCGCACGGAGGATCACGGTGCGGCGATCGGCGCGTGGTCCGGATTGACCGGCGCCGCCACCGCGATCGGCCCGTTCCTTGGCGGCTGGCTCGTCGACGCGGTGTCGTGGCGGCTCGTCTTCCTCATCAACGTCCCCCTTGCTGCAGTCGCGCTGTTCGTAACGCTCCGTCACGTGCCCGAGAGCCGCGACCCACAGGCCGGCAAGCGACCCGACTTCATCGGCGCCGCCACCGCCACCGTCGGCCTCGGCGGACTCGTATACGCCCTGATCCAAGGGCCTGCGCACGGCTGGTCACCGTTCGTCGTGGCCGTGGGGGTGATCGGCGCGGCGGCACTCGTCGCGTTCCCGTTCGTCGAGATGCGCGTGCGCTCGCCGCTCGTCCCGCTCGGCATCTTCAGGTCGCGGCAGTTCACCGGGGCCAACGTCACGACGTTCGTCGTGTACGCAGCGCTGGGGGTGGCACTCTTCCTCGTCGTCGTCGAGCTGCAGACCGTGCTCGGCTACTCGGCCCTGGAGGCCGGGACGGCCACGCTCCCGATCACCGTGCTCATGCTGTTTCTCTCGCCCCGAGCCGGGCGGCTCTCGCAACGCATCGGGCCTCGCATCCCGATGACGCTGGGACCCCTCGTCGTGGCGACGGGGCTCGTCCTTCTCGCCGGCATCGGGCCCGACACGACGTACTTCACCGGGATCCTGCCCGGCCTCGTCGTGTTCGGGCTCGGGCTGTCCCTCACCGTGGCCCCGCTCACGGCGGCGGTCATGGGCTCGGTCGAGGAGAACCACGTCGGGGTCGGTTCGGGCGTGAACAACGCCGTCGCCCGGGTTGCCGGGCTGTTGGCGGTGGCGGTCCTCCCCGCGCTCGCCGGCCTCGAGACGGCATCGGCCGGCGTGCAGTTCAGCGACGGGGTCTCGCGTGCGCTCTACATCTCCGCCGCCCTCGCCGTGCTCGGGGCGATCAACTCGTGGATCACGATCAGGTCGGCGGCGCGGGTCGAGACGCCGACGCAACCGCTGTCCGTCTCGTGCCAGGACCCGTGTGTGCGGGAGCCGGAAGGGGAGGTAGACGAGGCAGCCTGACCGGCGCATGCTGACGGGAGGATGACCTTCCGTTCCCTCGGTGGTGTCGGTCTGGCGCTGGTGATGGCGCTCGCCGCCCCCGAGGCAGCCGCCGGTGCCGGTCCGGCGCCGCGAGTCGAGGCGTATCGCGACCAGCCACCACTCGCGTACGTGTCGGAGGGCCGGGTCCTCGTCCTCGAGGGCGAGGGCAACGCGCCGGTTCGGGTGCCGGGCGTCGCCGACGCCTGTTGTGTCGCCTTCTCACCCGACAGCAACTACCTCGCCTTCGAGCGGCGCGGCGACCTCTGGGTCGCCGAGCACAACGGCGGCGAACTGCACCGCGTCGCCAGGTCGGTCGCGCGCTGGTCGTGGGCGCCGGACGGACAGGCTCTGGCCGTCGTCCGCCGAACGTCGCCCGGCGGGACCGGCGGTTCCGGCATCGAGTTCGTCGGCGCCGAGGACTCGGGCATCCGCACGACCTTGCTCTCCGGGCACCGGGTCCTCGACATGGCCTGGGCCGGGCTCGGCCGCCGCATCGCGGTCTCGGCGGTCCCGGCAGATGCGCCCGGCGGCGGGGACTCGCAGGCTCAGCTCTTCATGCTCGAGGTCCCCGGCCCGTACGGCGAGGACTGTCCGGCGCTCTGCCCGGAGACGCCCCTCGCCATCCCCGTGGAGCATCCCACGGCCGAGTCGGGGCCCCTGCTGGCGGGCTGGTCGCCGAACGTCGAGAGCATCGCGCTCTGGACCGCCCCGACGAACGGCGCCACGCTCGGCGTGGTCTCTCCCAACGGCGGCGGCATCACCCCGATCGCGGGCACGCTGGTCCGGCGGTCGTGGGTGCAGTGGTCGAGGAACGGCGACAGTCTCCTGGTGGTGCAAGGGACGGCCCGCGAGGTCGGCGCGCCGCGAGCTCTGCTGCTGTGCACGGACACGACCGCGTGCCACCCCATCGCCGGGGGTGACGAGGCGGTGGCGGACCCGGCGTGGTCCCGTTCCGGCACGATGGCCTACGTGCGCAGCGATCGCCGCGAGCTCTGGATCGCGAACCGGGACGGCGCCGACGCGCGCCGGATCGATGCCGCCGGCGAGGGGGTCGCTGCGCCGCGCTGGCTCCCCGATAGTCGCCACCTCGTCTTCGTGCGCGACGGGCGGGTCTGGCTGCTCGACACCACCGGCGCCGGAGGGGCGATCCCGGTGGCAGGCCCCGTGGGGCGCCGGCAAGGAGCCCCGACGGCCCCGACCCACGAGCCCGCCGACCTGTCGCCCGACCTCGCCGAGCAGCTGTACTCGGTCGCTCCGTAGAAATCCTGCGCGGGCGCCGGATCCGTAAACGATTGGCGGAACACGCGAGAACCCGAGATGGTTGTACGTGGGCTTCGAGGCGTACCCCGGCGAGTCGCCCGGAGACCTTCGCAGAATCGCCGCACCGGAACGAATGAAGGACGGTACGTGACCCAGGTCACAAAGCGCACCGAGCGCCACGACGAGGACCTCGTCCGGGTCTATCTCGACGAGATCGGCCGACACGAGCTCCTCACCAAGGACGACGAGGCCCGCCTCGCCCAGGACATCGACGCGGGCCGAGAGGCGCGCGCCCAGCTCGAGGAGCCCGGGCGCATCAAGCGCAGCGAGCGCCGCAAGCTCGAGGAGGCGGCTCAGCGGGGCGAGAACGCCCGGCGTGAGTTCATCCAGTCCAACCTGCGGCTGGTGGTCTCGATTGCCAAGAAGTACCAGGCGTCGGGGCTCCCCCTCCTCGACCTCGTGCAGGAGGGCAACCTCGGGCTGATGCACGCGGTCGAGAAGTTCGACTGGCGGAAGGGCTTCAAGTTCTCCACCTACGCGACCTGGTGGATCCGCCAGGCGATCCAGCGCGGCATCGCCAACACTGGTCGCACCATCCGGCTTCCCGCCCACGCCGGCGACAACCTGTTGCGCCTGCACCGGGTGCGCGCCCAGCTCGAGGCGGAGCTGGAGCGCGAGCCGACGGTCGCCGAGCTCGCCCGCGAGTTGGACGTCGCCGAGGAGAAGGTGACCGAGCTGCTGCTCGTCGCGCCCGATCCGGTATCGCTGGCGGAGCCCGTCAGCGAGGATGGCGAGACGGAGCTGGGGGACCTCGTCGAGGACCGCAGCGCCGAGTCGCCGTTCGACGCCGCCGCCCGCGCCCTCCTCCCGGCCGAGGTCGAGAAGCTGCTGTCGGTGCTCGACGAGCGGGAGCGGCGGATCCTCAGCCTGCGCTTCGGTCTCGACCGAGGCGAGCCCCGCACGCCCGACGAGGTGGGCGAGCTCGTGCACCTCAGCCGGGAGCGGGTCCGCCAGATCGAGGCCCGGGCGCTGTCGCGGCTCCGTCACCCGTCGGCCGACACCGGCATCCGCTGGCTCCTGGCCAGCTGACGATCAGTCGCGCCGGCCGGCGCTCACGAGCCACAGAGGACCGGCGTCGTCCGCCCCGAGCGCGACGCGTGAGACGTCGACGAACCCGACCCGCGCGAGCACCGCGTGCAGGCCGTCGCGTTCGTCGCGGTCGACGACGGCGAGGCGACCGCCCGACCGGAGCGCGCCGAGCAGGTTCCTGAACCCGGCTTCGGGATCGGCGAAGACCCGGCGCGGACGCCGGCTCACGATCGCGTCGAACCGGAGCGGTGCGAACCGCTGCGTCTGTGCATCGGCGTGGACGAAGCCGACGTTGACGAGGTCGGCGTCGGCGGCCCGTCGCCGCGCCTCCTCCAGCGCGTCCAACGAGTCGTCGACCCCGAGCGCGAGCCCGGACGGCCCGACGCGTCGCGCCGCGTCCAGCGTCGTGTCGCCCCGGCCGCAGCCGACGTCGAGGACGCGTGCGCCCGGTCGCAGTCCTGCCCCGTCGAGCAGGGCCACGTCGAGCGCCGCCGCCCTGGTGATGGTGACCGCGGAGGTCATTCGGCCCTCTCGGTAGGGGGTGTCGTTGACTCTGTGTATTTGACATAGGTGTGTTTGTCAAGTAAACACTCGGCATGGGTCGAGGACGCCGATTCGGAGCGCACCACCAAGCCGGGCGAGGCGCCCGCTGCCGGTGGCTCACGGAGCCCGGGACCTGGGAGGTCCACGCCCGGGTCGAGCGCTTCGTCGAACCGGCGCTCCTGCTGGTGCTGCGCGACGGCGAGACACACGGCTACGACCTCGCCGACTCGCTCGCCGAGCTCGCGCCCGACGACTCCGTCGACCTCGGCAACCTCTACCGGCTGCTGCGATCGCTCGAAGCCGAGGGCGTGGTCACGTCGCGCTGGCGCGACGACCTTCCCGGCCGCGTCAAGCGGACGTACGGGCTGACCGACGAAGGCCGGCGACTGCTCGACACCTGGGCGGAGTCCCTGCGCAAGACGGACGAGACCATCGCCGCGTTCCTGCGGCGTTACGAGGAAGGAGCGGTCAAGTGAGAGCAGAGCACCACGCGATGCGCGAAGAGTTCCGACGTATGCGCCGTGTGCACCGGGCCCGGCGCAAGTACGACGACTACCGCTGGTGGCGAGGCGAAGACGACGTCAGCGCGCTCGAGGAGCTCCAGCGCGACCTCGAGGAGGCGGCGGCGGACGTCGCCGAGCGCATCAAGCGGGTGAAGGCGAAGCAGGAGCTGTAACCCCGGCTCCCTCGGCGCGCGGCGCGAGGATGCCGTGACGCCGCATCGAACGGTGGAACCAGATCGTCGACACGACGATCGCGGTCCCCGTCAGGCCCCACGAGACCAGCGTCTTCGCCACGAGGAACGTCGCCAGCGACTGGCTGAACAGGAGCCACAACGTCACCGCCGCGTTCGCAAGCTGTGTGAACGCCCAGAGCAACGTGATCTGCAGGAAGAACCGGCGCACGGGCGCCTGCGCGAGCACGCCACTCGGGATCGGGCAGAAGTCGCGCGCGAGTCGCTCCGCCAGCGGTCGGCGCAACGGCACTGAGAGCAGGAACGCACAGGCGACGAGAGCGGTGCCGAGCGTCGGCTGGAGGAAGTAGACGACCACGCTGCCCGACGCGATCGCGACGGCGGTTCGGGCGGTGATGGTGACCGCCGCGAGGAGAAGGATCCCCGGGACACGCTGGCCGGTGACCACCCGTCGACCCACCGCGATGTACGTCCAACCCATGCCGATGAGCACCGCTCCCCAGACGCCGACGAAGTGCAACGTCAGCAGGAAGAGCACGAGCGGCACGACCGTGCCCTCGATCACGTGGGGAACGGCGTGCCGGGCCAGGGTCCGCAGGCGCGGAATCTCGAAATGCGGAATCGCGGGAAGGGTCGTCATGGAGCGAAGCGCGCACTCTAGATGCCGAACCTGTGAACGCGGGGTCGGGGCCTCCGGCCCTCCCCGTACACTCCGCGGAATGCGCTGGATCGTCCACGGCGAGCGCACCCTGTACTCGAGCCCCTGGGTCGGTGTACGTCTCGCCGACGTCGAGATCCCCGGCGGTGAGCGGTTCGACCACCACGTCGTCCGGGTACCCCGGGAGGCAGCCGGCTGCGTCGTCCACGACCCCGACCGAGGCGTGCTCCTGCTCTGGAGGCACCGGTTCATTACCGACACCTGGGGCTGGGAGATCCCCGCAGGAGCCACCGACGACGGCGAGAGCCCGGCCGAGGCTGCCGCCCGCGAGGTGCACGAGGAGACGGGCTGGCGGCCGGGGCCGGTCGAGCACCTCGTCACCTATCAGCCGTCGAACGGCCTCTCCGACCAGCGCTTCCACGTGTTCCT
>DASYFC010000067.1:0-4728 GCA_036498645.1 Acidimicrobiia bacterium
ATCACCGGTCAGAAGATCTGGACGTCGCTCGCGCACTGGGCCGACTGGTGCTTCGTCCTCTGCCGCACGGATCGGGACGCGCCCCGCCACCGAGGGATCTCGTACCTGCTCGTCCCGATGCGCCAACCGGGGATCGAGATCCGTCCCATCGTCCAGCTGACCGGCACGTCCGAGTTCAACGAGGTGTTCTTCGACGGCGCCCGCACGGCGGGCGACGACGTGCTCGGCGATGTGAACGGCGGCTGGAAGGTCGCCATGGGCACGTTGGCGTTCGAGCGCGGGGCGTCGACATTGGGCCAGCAGCTCTCGTTCGAGAACGAGCTGGTCGACATCACCGAGACCGCCAAGAAGACCGGGCGGTCGAGCGATCTGGTGACCCGCCAGCGTCTCGCTGGGGCGTGGATCGGGCTGCGAATCATGCGGTACAACTCGCTGCGGAGCCTCACGTCGATGGCGCGCGGCGACATCACCCCCGGGACCGCGATCCATAAGCTCTACTGGGCGAACTTCCACCAGCGGCTCGGCGAGCTCGCGATGGACGTGCTCGGGCCCGACGGCGAGGTGGTGCCGTCTGCGCCGTACGAGCTGAGCGCGGCCCAGCGGTTGTTCCTGTACACGCGGGCCGACACCATCTACGGCGGCTCCGACCAGATCCAACGCAACATCATCGGCGAGCGCGCCCTCGGTTTGCCGCCCGAGCCGAAGGTGACCGCGTGACCACACCGGCGCCGCCGTCACCGAGCAGCCACGCTCTCCTCGAGGGGAAGAGCGTCCTCGTCACGGCGGCTGCCGGCACCGGCATCGGGTACGCGACCGCCAAGCGCTGCGCCGAGGAAGGCGCGGTCGTGGTGCTGAGCGATCAGCACGAGGGGCGTCTCGTCGAGGCGGCCGAGCGGCTCCGACCGGTCATGGGCACGCGGCCGGCGACGGCGGTGTGCGACGTCACCGACCAGCGCCAAGTCGACTCGATGTTCGACACCGCGATCGGCGCGACCGGCGGAATCGACGTGGTCATCAACAACGCCGGCCTCGGCGGTACTGCGCACCTCGTCGACATGACCGACGACCAGTGGTCACGAGTGCTCGACGTGACGCTGAACGGCACATTCCGTTGCACGCGCGCCGCCCTGCAGCACATGTTGCCGCGTGGCCTCGGCGTCGTCGTGAACAACGCGTCAGTGCTCGGCTGGCGCGCGCAGGAGGGCCAGGCTCACTACGCGGCGGCGAAGGCAGGAGTGATGGCGCTCACACGGTGTGCAGCCATCGAGGCGGCGCCTGCAAACGTGCGCGTGAACGCGGTGGCGCCCAGCCTCGCCGTCCACGAGCACCTCGCCAAGGTCATGCCGCAGGAGGCGATCGACGAACTCGTCGTACGCGAGGCGTTCGGACGCTCGGCCGAGCCGTGGGAGGTGGCCAACGTGATCGTGTTCCTTGCCAGCGACTACTCCGCCTACATGACCGGCGAGGTCGTCTCCGTCAGCAGCCAGCACCCCTGACGCCTCAGGGCGCGTTCGTGTTCTTCGCCGCGTCGAGGTAGGCGGGGCGTTCGCCGCCGCCGTGCACCACGATGCTCTCGCCGCTGACGTACCGGGCCAGCGGCGAGGCGAGGAACAGGCAGACATCGGCGACGTCGGACGGCTCGGCCATCCGACCCAGCGGCACGGTGGCTCCGACGGCGGCGATCCCCTCCTCGTCGCCGTAGTAGAGGTGCGACTGCTCCGTCTTCACCAAGCCGGCCGTCACCGCGTTCACACGCACCTTCGGGGCGTAGTCGACCGCCAGGGTCTGCGTGAGGTTCAGGAGCCCGGCCTTCGCGGCGCCGTAGGCAGCCGCGCCGGGCGACGGTCGTATTCCGCTCACGCTGGCGATGTTGATCACGACACCGCCCTCGGATTGTTGCTGCATCACTGCATTCGCCTTCTGCGCGAACACGAGCGGCGCGACCAGGTTCAAAGTGATGATCGCATTCGAGAACTTCGGTGACGCGGTCGCCGAATCGGCAGGCGGCGCTCCCCCGGCGTTGTTCACCAGCACGTCGAGCCGGCCGAACCGCTCCTCCGTGAAACCGATCACCTTGTCGATCTCTTCGGGCTCGCGCACGTCGGCCGCGATGAACGACGCCGCTGCGTCACCGAAGCGCGGCATCGTGTCGGGCTCGTGCCGGCAGCAGATCACGACACCGCCGCCGGCGGCGAGGAACCGCTCCGCGATCCCGCGTCCGACACCACGGCACCCACCGGTGACGATCACTGCTTTGCCCGACAGGTCGAGCGGATCGGCCATGCGGATAAGGTAGCCGTCACATCTGACGCGCCATCAGATCAGGAACGCGATGGGCATCTCGCACGCGGTCGACGGCGACGGCATCGCCGAGGTCGTGATGGACAATCCGCCGGTCAACGCGCTCACCGTCGCAGGATGGTTCGAGCTGGCCGACACCATGCGCGGCCTCGGCGACGACCCGCGCGTTCGCGTCGTGATCCTGCGGGCCGAGGGCAAGGGCTTCAACGCCGGCGTCGACATCAAGGAGATGCAGCGCACCGAAGGTTTCCACGCTCTCGTAGGCGCCAACCGCGGCTGTTACGCGGCCTTCGCCGCCGTGTACGAGTGCTCCGTGCCTGTCATCGCCGCCGTGCACGGGTACTGCCTCGGCGGCGGTATCGGCCTCGCCGGAAACGCCGACATCATCGTCGCAACCATCGACGCGACCTTTGGCCTCCCCGAAGTCGACCGGGGCGCGCTCGGCGCCGCCACCCATCTCGCGCGCCTGGTGCCGCAGCACAAGATGCGCCAGATGGTGTTCACGGCGACCACCGTCACCGCGCAGGAGCTCCACCACTACGGCTCTGTGCTGGCCGTCGTCGAACAGGACCGGCTGCGGGACACCGCCTTCGCCCTCGCCCACCAGATCGCCGAGAAGAGCCCGATCGTGATCCGTGCCGCCAAGGAGTCGCTGAACGGGATCGACCCCGTCGACGTCAAGAAGTCGTACCGGTTCGAGCAGGGCTTCACGTTCGAGCTCAACCTCTCCGGGGTCGCCGACGAAGCCCGTGACGCGTTCGTCGACAAGCGCGACCCCCGGTTCGGCGAGTAGCCGGGAGCATCCGTGCCGGACAAGCGGATGTCCGAGGACGAGGTCGCAGCCGAGCTGCGCGACGGCATGACGATCGGTGTCGGCGGGTGGGGGTCCCGGCGCAAGCCGATGTCGCTGATCCGCGCGATCGCGCGTTCGCCCGTCACGGACCTCACGATTGTGAGCTACGGCGGGCCCGACGTCGGCCTGCTCTACCGGGCGGGCAAGGTCAAGCGGGTCGTGTTCGCCTTCGTGTCGCTCGACTCGATCCCGTTGGAGCCGCACTTCCGCGCCGCCCGCCAGGCGGGCGCGGTCGAGACGCGCGAGCTCGACGAGGGGATGTTCCTGCTCGGGCTCCAGGCGGCCGCGTGGCGCGTCCCGTTCCTGCCGACCCGGGCCGGTCTCGGATCGGACGTGTTCCGGCTCTATCCCGAGCTGCGCACGGTGCAGTCGCCGTACCGAAGCGCCGGCGGCGAAGGTGAAGAGCTGGTCGCCGTCCCCGCGCTCGACCTCGACGTCGCGCTCGTGCACATGAACCGGGGCGACGCCGGCGGAAACGGCCAGTACCTCGGCGTCGACCCGTACTTCGACGACCTGTTCTGCATGGCGGCCAACCGCCGGTTCATGTCCGTCGAGCACGTGCTGCCGACCGAGGAGCTCGCGTCCCAGGGTCCCGTGCAGACCCTCCGCATCAACCGGCTCATGGTCGACGGCGTGGTCGAAGCGCCGTTCGGCGCGCACTTCACTTCTTGCGCGCCCGACTACGAGCGCGACGAGACGTTCCAGCGCGAGTACGCCGCGACTGCGCGCGATGACGACGCGTGGGACGCGTTCCGCGCCCGTTACCTCGACGTCGGCGGCCACGACGAGTACCGCAGGGCGGTCGGACTGTGATCCGACGATGACCGACCCCACCCGCGCCGAGATCTGCGTCGTCGCCGTCGCCGAGGCGTTCCGCGGCGACGGTGAGATCCTCGCCAACCCGATCGGCAACGTCCCGATGATCGGTGGACGGCTGGCGCGGGCCGCCTTCGAGCCGGATCTCGTGATGACCGACGGCGAGGCGCTGCTCGTGGGGAACACGCTTCCCGTCGGCGACGACGGCGCCCCCAAGGTGGTCGAGTCGTGGAACCCCTACCGGGCGATGTTCGACGTCGTCTGGTCGGGCCGACGCCACGTGATGATGGGCGCGAGCCAGATCGATGCCTACGGCAACCAGAACTTCGCGCTCATCGGCGATCCGGCCAAGCCCAAGGCGCAGTTGCTGGGCCTGCGGGGCGCACCCGGCAACACGATCAACGACACCACCAGCTACTGGATCCCGAACCACTCCTCCAAGGTGTTCGTCGAGCAGGTCGACGTCGTGTGCGGCGTCGGCTACGACCGGGCCGGCAAGCTCCATCCCGCCGAGCGCCGGTTCCACCATCTCGAGCACGTGGTCACGAACCTCGGCGTGCTCGACTTCGAGAGCCCCGATCACCGCATGCGGCTGCGCTCGCTCCATCCCGGTGTCACGGTCGACGAAGTCGTTGCCGCCACCGGCTTCGAGCTCGTGATCCCGGACAACGTGCCCGAGTCGCGGTTGCCCACCGACGACGAGCTGAGCCTCATCCGCGACGTGATCGATCCGAACGACCTGCGCACCAAGGAAGTGC
>DASYFC010000068.1:0-3672 GCA_036498645.1 Acidimicrobiia bacterium
CGAGCGTTTCGGGCGCGACCTCACCGAAGAGGCGCGCAAGGGCAAGCTCGACCCGGTCATCGGACGCGACGAGGAGATCCGGCGCGTCATCCAGGTGCTGTCGCGCCGGACCAAGAACAACCCGGTGCTCATCGGTGAGCCCGGCGTCGGCAAGACCGCCATCGTCGAGGGGCTCGCGCGGCGCATCGTCGAGGGCGACGTGCCCGAAGGTCTGCGCAACAAGCGCGTCGTCGCGCTCGACATCGGCTCGATGGTCGCGGGCTCGAAGTACCGCGGCGAGTTCGAGGAGCGGTTCAAGGCCGTCCTGAAGGAGATCGCGGACGCCGAGGGCGAGATCATCACCTTCATCGACGAGCTCCACACGATCGTCGGCGCCGGCGGCGCCGAGGGCGCGGTCGATGCCGGCAACATGATCAAGCCGATGCTCGCCCGGGGCGAGCTCCGCCTGATCGGCGCGACCACTCTCGACGAGTACCGCAAGAACATCGAGAAGGACGCCGCGCTCGAGCGTCGCTTCCAGCCCGTCTTCGTCGGCGAGCCGAGCGTCGACGACACCATCGCGATCCTGCGCGGGTTGAAGGAGCGCTACGAAGTCCACCACGGCGTTCGCATCCAGGATGCCGCCCTCGTCGCGGCGGCGGTGCTCTCGCAGAGATACATCAGCGGTCGGCAGCTCCCGGACAAGGCCATCGACCTCGTCGACGAAGCCGCGTCGCGGCTGCGCATCGAGATCGACTCGATGCCGATCGAGGTCGACGTCGTCGAGCGCCGCATCCGCCAGCTGGAGATCGAGAAGGCGGCGTTGGCCAAGGAGACCGACGAGGTCTCGAAGCAGCGCCTGCAAGCGATCGAGGCCGAGCTCGCCGAGTTGACCGAGAAGCGCTCGGCCATGGTCGCCCACTGGGAGAACGAGAAGCGCGCCATCACCGAGATCCGTGACCTCAAGGAGCAGCTCGAAGGCGCGCGCACCGAAGCCGAGCGTGCCGAGCGCGAGGGCGACCTCGAACGTGCCGCTCAGCTCCGCTACGGCACGATGCGCGAGCTGGAGCAGGAGATCGAGGCGAAGACGCGCCAGCTCGACGAGCTCCAGGGCGAGCAGAAGATGCTCAAGGAGGAGGTCGACGAGGAGGACATCGCCGAGATCGTCTCCAAGTGGACCGGCATCCCGGTGACGCGCCTCATGGAGGGCGAGATGCAGAAGCTCGTCCGCCTCGAAGAGGTGCTGCACGAGCGGGTGATCGGCCAGGACGACGCGGTGCTCGCCGTCGCGAACGCGATCAGGCGGTCGCGGGCGGGCCTCTCCGACCCCAACCGTCCGATCGGCTCGTTCCTGTTCCTCGGCCCGACCGGGGTCGGGAAGACGGAGCTGGCCCGGACGCTCGCGGACTTCCTCTTCGACGACGAGCACGCCATGGTGCGTATCGACATGTCGGAGTACCAGGAGAAGCACAACGTGTCGCGCCTCGTGGGCGCACCGCCCGGCTACGTCGGGTACGAGGAGGGCGGCCAGCTGACCGAGGCCGTTCGGCGGCGCCCGTACGCCGTGATCCTGCTCGACGAGATCGAGAAGGCACACCCCGACGTGTTCAACGTGCTGCTCCAGATCATGGACGACGGCCGTCTCACCGACGGCCAAGGTCGCACGGTCGATTTCAAGAACACCGTGCTCATCATGACGAGCAACCTCGGCGGCGGCGCCGACGAGGCGACGGTGCTGAGCGCGATGCGGAGCCACTTCAAGCCGGAGTTCCTGAACCGGATCGACGAGATCGTCGTGTTCCACCGGCTGGACGAGCGTCACATCGAGCAGATCGTGGGGCTCCAGGTGCAGAAGCTGGAGGAGCGACTGGCGGAGCGGAACCTGCAACTCTCGTTGACGGACGCCGCCCGGGCGCACATCGCCCGGGTCGGGTACGACCCCGACTTCGGGGCCCGACCGCTCAGGCGCGTGCTGCAGCGTGAGGTCGCCGACCCCATCGCCCTGAAGCTGCTCTCGGGTGAGTTCCGGGACGGCGACACGATCGTGGTCGACGCCTCGCCCGACGGGCTCGTCTTCACGAAGGGCGAGCCCGCCCGCGTGGGCTGAGGCCGCCGAGCCGCCGTCCTGCACCGGGCGACGCTCGGCATTGTGGCGGGGCCCGAAACCGGGTAGGACCACTCCTATGGAGCGCGACGAGGTGCCCGAGGCCGACGCCTACGAGCAGGATCAGGACGCCTTCCCCGAGCCCGACGACGACGAGGACGAGGCCGACCGGGTCGACCGGGTGAGCGACGACCCCGAAGCGCCCGAGGCCGACGCGCTCGAGCAGTCCCAGCCGGTCTCCGGCGAGGACGACGAGGACCGCGAGTAGAACAGCGCCCGGCCTTGCAGCTTCGGCATATTCACCCGGGGTCGCGTCAAGCGCCGGGTAGTACGATCTCGTCAACGTGATCGCAGTCGCGACCGTTGTGAGGCCCGCGTGCCCGGCACGGTGATCGTCGGCACCCAGTGGGGTGACGAGGGCAAGGGCAAGTTCACCGACTACCTCGCCAAAGAGGCCGCGCTCTGTGTCCGCTACCAGGGCGGGCACAACGCCGGCCACACGATCGTCGTGGACGGCGACGTCTTCAAGCTCCAGCTCGTGCCGAGTGGGGTGCTGTATCCGTGGGTCGTGCCCGTGATCGGCAATGGCGTCGTGGTCGACCCCGCCGTGCTGATCGAAGAGCTCGACATGCTCGAAGCCAAGGGAATCGACAGCCGCCGCATCCGCCTGTCGGGCAACGCCCACCTGATCATGCCGTACCACCAGGAGCTCGACCGCATGACCGAGCGCTTCCTGGGCAAGAACAAGCTCGGCACGACGAAGCGCGGTATCGGGCCTGCGTACGCCGACAAGGCGGCCCGCGTCGGTCTGCGGGTCCAGGACCTTCTGGACCCGAAGATCTTCCGGCAGAAGCTGGATCTCGTTCTTCGAGAGAAGAACGGAGTGCTCGCCAAGGTGTACAACCGGCTTCCCGTCGATGCCGACGCGCTGGCCCAGGACTACCTGGATCTCGCACCCCGGCTCGAGCCGCTGATCGACGACACGGTGCATCTCGTGCACCAGGCGCTCGACGCGCAGCAGTGGGTGCTCTTCGAAGCCGCACAGGCGACGTTCCTCGACCTCGACCACGGCACATATCCGTTCGTGACGTCGAGCAACCCGGTCGCGGGCAGCGTCTGCGGGGGTGCCGGCGTTGGGCCGCGTGACCTGCAGCGAATCGTCGGCATCGTCAAGGCATATACGACGCGCGTCGGCGCCGGTCCCTTCCCCACCGAGCTCGCCGAGGGCGATCCGCACGGCGACGTGCTTGTCGAACGGGGCGGGGAGTACGGCACGAACACGAAGCGACGTCGTCGCGCTGGTTGGCTCGACGGAGTGATGATCCGGCACGCGGCGCGGTTGAACACGTGCACCGAGCTCGCGATCACGAAGCTCGACGTGCTCTCGCAGTTCGACACCCTGAACGTGTGCACCGCATACGAGGACGACCAAGGAAATCGATACGACCACGTTCCGTACCACCAGTCGGTGCTGCACAAGGTGCGGCCCGTGTACGAGACGGTGCCGGGGTGGGGTCACGACATCGAACGGGCCGAGCGCCTCGAGGACTTGCCCTCGGCGGCGCGCGATTACGTCGGCTTCATCGAGG
>DASYFC010000069.1:0-15615 GCA_036498645.1 Acidimicrobiia bacterium
GCGACCTGCTTGCCGTCCTGCACCGCCTTGAACGCGGCGCGGATCGCCACCTCGGTCTTGCCGTACCCGACGTCGCCGCACACGAGGCGGTCCATGGGAACCGGCCGCTCCATGTCGGCCTTGACGTCCTCGATGGCTTGCGCCTGGTCGGGCGTCTCCTCGTAGGGGAAGGCCTCCTCGATCTCGCGCTGCCACGGCGTGTCGGGCCCGAATGCGTAGCCGGGCGTCGCCAGCCGGCGGCGGTAGAGGACGACGAGCTCCTGGGCGATCTCGCGCACCGCGGACCGGACGCGGGCGCGGGTCTTCTCCCAGTCGCTGCCGCCCATGCGGCTCAGCGAGGGCGTGTCGCCACCGGTGTAGCGGCGCACGGCGCCGACCTGGTCGGTCGGGACGTAGAGCTTGTCTCCGGATCGGTACTCGAGCAGCAGGTAATCGCGCTCGACACCGCCGATGGCGCGGGTGGTCATCTCCTTGTAGCGGCCGACGCCGTGCTGATAGTGCACGACGAAGTCGCCGGGCTCGAGCGCGTCGTAGAAGTCGGCGCCTCGGCGGGCGCCGCGCGGGGCGCGGTGCACGCGCCGCCGGCCCGTCAGGTCGGCCTCGGCGATGACCGCGAGGCCCGCGCCCGGCACGACGACGCCGCGCTCGAGCGGCGCCACCACGATCCCGATCTCACCCGGCGCCACGC
Organism: Acidimicrobiia bacterium; assembly: GCA_036498645.1. Taxonomy (GTDB): domain Bacteria; phylum Actinomycetota; class Acidimicrobiia; order IMCC26256; family JACDBD01; genus JALZAA01. The sequence continues at coordinate 689 of DASYFC010000069.1, forward strand.
CGCGGATCGTGGTGATGCCCTCGCCGGCGAGCACGTCGTGCAGGCGTCCCGCCGTCCCCTCCCCGTCGGCGGCGAGCACCACTCGGGTGCCACGGTCGCGGAGGTCCCGCAGCCGGCGCGTGAGGCCCTCGGTGTCACCGACGACCGGGTCGAAGCCGGAGCCGGCAAGGAGCGGCGTGTCCGGCGACTCGGGTGCGGCGAGAACGGCGGTCGCTCCTGCCTTCGTGTGCGCGAGCAGACGGTCGAACGGCAGCGACAGGCGGGGGAACTCACGGCCGGTCGCTCCCCATGTCGCCGAGAGGGTCGACCCGAGCGAGGCCTCCTCGTCCAGGAGCTCCTGCGCGCGGTCGCGCGTGCGCTTGGGCTCGACGAGCAGCACGAGGGCTTCGGTGGGCAGCAAGTCGGGCAGCAGGTGCTCGCGGTCGGACAGCCAGGGGAGCCACGACTCCATGCCGTCGAACACCTGCCCCTCGGCCAAGCGCTCCCATTGCTCCCGCCCCCACGGCTCGCTCCCGACAAGCCCGGCGGCGCGCTCGCGCACCTCGTCGCTCGGGAGCAGCTCGCGGGCCGGGAAGAGCCACGCCTCGTCGATCTCCTCGGTCGAGCGCTGATCGGCGACCGAGAAGCGCGAAAGGCGATCCACCTCGTCACCCCAGAGGTCGATGCGCACGGGGTGGTCGTCGGTGGCCGGGTACACGTCGACGATCGAGCCGCGCACCGCGACCTCGCCCCGCGCTTCGACCTGGTATTCGCGCCGGTACCCGAACGCGACAAGCCGGTTGACGAGCGCGTCGCGATCGAGCTGCCCGCCGGGGTGGATGCGGACGGGCTCGACGTCCTCGACGTGCGGGCCGAGCCGTTGCACCAGGGCACGCACCGGCGCCACGACGACGTCGGGGAGCTGCTCGCCGCCCGCGCGCAGCTTCCAGATCACCCGCAGCCGGCGGCCCATCGTGTCGAGGGAGGGCGACACCCGCTCGAACGGAAGCGTCTCCCACGCAGGGAAGAGCTCGACGCCAGCCTCGCGCCCCAGGTACCGGGTCAGGTCGTGGGCGACGCGCTCCGCCTCGGCTGCGGTCGGCACCGTGACGAGGATGGGACGGCGGGTCGTCACCCGAGCGAGGGCGGCGAGGTAGAGGGCCCGGGCCGGCTCCGGGACCGCGACCACCGGCGCCCGGTCGATCACGGCGCGCACCGCGGGCTCCTCGGCCAAGAGTGCCGGGAGATCGGCCAGCAGGTCGGCGGTCTGGGTCTCGGTCGTCGTCATGTGGGTACCACGGTGGTCGCGGCGCGCAAGGAGCCCCCGACCGATGCCGATCGGGGGTCGCGAGCTCGAATCGAGACTACCGCCGCTTTGCCGCCCTCCTTTCCGTTGGGTCGGAAACACCGCGCCGAGCGCCGGTTTCGGACCCAACGGGTCCTAGGTGCTCACCCGACGCTCGAGTCGGTCGAGCTGTCGTGCCGCGCGCCGCATGGCGGGGTTGGTGCTGATCGTGTTCCAGTCGGGCAGCCGGGGGTTGGCGGGGCGCGCCTCGGCGTCGTACGTCGCGCGGGAGGCGTCGAGCGCGGCCGCGGGTGGCGTTGCCGGATTGCGGTTGCCGCTCGTCACGAGGTCGAGCACCTTGAGCTCGAACAGGGCCTCGTCGAGCGTCCGGGCGGCGTCGCGCGTCTCACTTCGCAGGCCCCCCGCGAGGCGCGGCGACAGGAGCCAGAGCCGGTCCGCGACCGCCCCGGCCTGCTTGTAGTCGGCCTTCGACGGCGACGCGCCTCCACCCACGAGACTGTCGGCGTCGACGGCAGCGAGGCGCTGCACGGCGGGCCGGTCGCGAGCGAGCTTCTGCTCCAGCTGCGAGTGGGCGTTCTCCTCGACCCGGTTCCGCGCGAACGCGACGCCACCCGTGGCGACGACCACGGCGACGACCGTCGCCAGCGTGACGAGGATCCGTGCGCGCCGGCTCCAGCGCGGCGTCACCGGGTTGGGCGCGTCCTCAACGGCGGGCTCGGGTTCTCGCGCTTCGGGTGCCCGCCGCGCGATGAGCTCGGCGGCGAGCAGTCCGACGCCGATGGCGGCGGCCAGGTCCAACGGCGCGCGCAAGCGCGGTACCGCGATCACGGCGACGCTCACGACGGTGAAGTACGCGCCCCCCAGCAGCAGCAGCTCGGCGCCGCGCCGGCGGCGCGCTCGCACGAGCCCGACGATCCCGGCGACCGTCACGAGGTAGACGAGTGGGAGTGTCACGTTTCGAACCGTGATGTTGCGCCCGTCGGAGCGTTCCGCGCTCTCGTTCGCGCCCGGACGCAGCTCGAAGTACCGGGCGAGGTTGTGGCGCACAACGAGCAGCGGAGTGCTCGGCCGATCGCCGACGTCTTCGAGCGCATGCTCGCGGTAGGCGTTGTCGAGCTCCACTTCGTTGCGGTTGGCGTCGTTGATGTGCCTGAACCGGGGGTCGAATACCGCGTCGGCGAAGCCATTCGACGCCAGCGCCTCGTGGGAGTACGTGGAAACGAAGTTGAAGCCATTGGAGCTGACGATCGTCGGAGTGCCGATGAGCACCCAGTTGCGCACGACCCACGGCGCGACCACGACCAGCGACACCACGCCGAAGCGGGCCGCGGCGCGCCAGCCCGCCCGCCACACCAGCCACGCGACGACCACGACCACGAGGAGTTGTGCGCTCGGTCGGGTGAGCACGAGCAGGCCGCACGCCGCGCCCGCCCACGCGGGTCGACCACGCACCAGCAGCACGATCATCGCCAGCAGCAGCGCGAGCGACAGGGGCTCGCTGAGGAGCACGACGTCGTTCGCGAGGATCGGCGGGTAGACGGCAACGGCGATCCCGGCTGCGACGCCAGCGCGGTACCCGGCGATGTGGGCGCCGAGCATCGCCGCGAGCACGACGACGGTGGCACCGAGCGCGACGTTGAGGAGTTGTCCCACGCCCACGTGGATGCCCGTGACCCAGTAGACGGCGCCGAGCAACGCGGGATACAGCGGCGGACGGAATGCCGTCGGGTGCAGATACGTGAACGGGAACGGCGCCGAGATGCCGTCGCCCTTCGCGAACGCGGACGCGATGGTCTGGTAGTGGTCCGCGTCTCGTCGCGGCGAATATTCGCGTGCGAACGCCACGAGGTACGCAAGTCGCACCGCCACCGCTCCGACCGCGACCAACGCGAGCGTCCGCCGGGGCACGCGCTCCGAGGGCACTGCGGCTCAGTTGAAGCGGTTCATGGCCGCGTCGACGCCGTCGCGCACGATCGTCTCGACGGCGTCAGCCGCTTGCTCGACGGTCACGTCGACTTCGGCCCGCTCGCGCTTGCTGAACCGGTTCAGCACGTGATCGGCGCCGCGTTCCTTCGACACCGGCTTGCCGACGCCGATGCGCACCCGCTGGAAGTCCTGGGTGTGCAGGTGGGCGACGATGGACCGGAGCCCGTTGTGACCGGCCAGACCGCCGCCCGACTTCACCTTGAGCTCGGCGACCGGGAGGTCGAGCTCGTCGTGGACGACGACGAGCTGCTCCGGGTCGACGCCGAACCGACGGACGAGCGCGCCGACGGCATGACCCGAGTCGTTGACGTACGTGAGCGGGATCGCCAGCGCCACGCGGTGCCCGTCGATCGTGACCTCGTCGACGAGCGCGCGCTCCTTGCGCTTCCGGAGGCGTCCGCCATGCCGCTTCGCGAGCAGTTCGACGACCTCGGCGCCGAGGTTGTGCCGCGATCCGCGGTACTCGTGGCCCGGATTCCCGAGCCCGACGACCAGCAGGTCGGCCGGCGTGCCCCGCCGCGGCCGCAGCCGCACGGGGCTCAGCTCTCGGAGGACTCGTCGGAGGAAGAGGCCTCGCCGCCCTCGCCGCCCTCGGCAGCGGGTGCGCCCTCGCCTTCCTCGCCCTCCGGCGCCTCGCCCTCGACCTCCTCGCCCTCTTCGCCTTCCTCCGGCTCGGGCTCCTCGACGACGCGCGGCATCACGACCTGCACGACGAGCTCGTCGGCCTCCTGCTGCACGGAGACACCCGCCGGCAGCGGCAAGTCGGCGATGCGCAGCTGGTCGCCGATGTTGAGTGCGGACACGTCGCACTCGACACCGGGCGGGATGTCCTCGGGCTTGGCCTCGATGCTGAGCGTGAACACGAGCTGCTCGAGCACGCCGCCGTCGCGCACGCCTTCGGGCTCGCCGACCAGGTGGACGGGCACTTCGGCCGCGACGGCGACGTCGCGCCGTACCCGGATGAAGTCGACGTGCAGGACGTCACCACGGGTCGGGTGCCGCTGGATCTGACGGGCGAGGGCCAGGTGCTCCTCGCCGTCCACCTTGAGCGTGATCAGCGTGTTGGCGCCGGACTCGCCGGCCAGGATGTGGGTGAGCTCACGACCGGGCACGGTGAGGTTGGTCGTGTCGGTCTCGAGGCCGTACATCACCGCCGGGACCTTGCCTTCACGGCGCAACCGTCCCGCCGGCCGGCTCCCGACGATCGCGCGGGACTCGGCGGTCAGCGTGTTGTTGGCGTTGTCGGCATTGTCGGCCATGGGATCGGGCCTCGTCGGCGCTCGGGGACCTTCCATTGTGCGCCGCCGGGGCCGGTCCGGCCAAGTCGGATGCGCTCAGCCGGGTGACCAGCCCGGGTCACGGCCGGTGAGCCCGACGACCCGATCGAGCAACGGCGCGTCCGCCGGCACCTCGACGACGGGCCCGAACAAGCCTGCGCGCGTCTCCTCCATCCCGGGCTCGGAGAACTGGGCGACGAAGCCATGCACCGCCTCGAGCGAGCCCGCGTCGACTTCGTACGCCCGTCCCGTGGCGCGAGCGACGTCCCAGCCGTGGATCACGAGCTCGTCCAGCGCGACGAGCCCGGCGACCTCTCCGGGCAGGTCGACGCCACCGGCTTTGGTCATTCCGGTCCACGCGTCCGGGTCGCGCCACGCGTCCGCCAAGGCCGCCAGGTCGCGCGGGATGCGGGCTCGCCAGTCGTCGCCGAGCCGAGACGCGTCGGCCGACGGTCCTTGCGAGGTGGCATCGCCGGCGTCCTTGACCGCGGCTCCGGTGAACGCGGACGCCGCCCCACCGACATGCTCCACGAGGTCGCCCAGCGTGTACGCCGGGCACGGCGTCGGGGCGTCGAGCAGCTCGTCGGGAACGCCCCCGACGAGATCGGCCATGCGTCGCGCCGCCGGTTCGAGGTCGACGGGCGTCATAGACGCTCAGGGTAGAACCGGCTGGCGGTGAAGACGGCGCCCTGCGGGTCGCGCACGACCGTGATGCGGGTGGGCCCGGCGTCCATGGGCGGCGCCACGAGCGCGCCCCCGAGCTCCTCAGCACGCGCCGCGGTTGCGTCGGCGTCGTCGACGGCGAACGTGACGCTCCAGTGCGGCGGGACGTCGTCCGGGAACCGGTCACTCGCCATCTTCACCAGCCCGGCGACGACGTCCGCGAATTCGGGCGGCGCGCCGACTTCCTCTTGACCGGCGCGCAGGCCGGGCTGCACCGATCGCTCGAGAAAGTCTCCGTAACCCGGAAGGCGCAGGAACGTGAACTCCGTCCCGCCCCCTTCCAACGCCCCCGCGACCCAACCGAACAGCTGGCCGTAAAACGCCTCGGCCCCGTCGACGTCGCGGGTGTTCAGGTCGCTGAAGTTCCAGGTGCCCGGCTCGTTGACGAGCTGCGCGCCGATGTGCTCCTTCGCCTGCCAGACGGAGAAGACCGCCCCCGACGGGTCCGAGAAGATCGCCATGCGCCCGGCGTGGAAGATGTCGAAGGGGTTCGCGAGCGTGCTCCCGCCCGCGGTCGTCACCTTGGCGGCGGCTTCGTCGGCATTGTCGACCGCGATGTACGTGTTCCACACCGGCGTCGGGGGCGCTTCGTCGGGCTGGGATCCGATGGCGGCGACATCGAGACCATGGAGTCGCGCCATGAAGTAGTTGCCGGGCGCGTCCGAGGGCATCTGGTCCTCGAACTCCCACCCGAAGAGGCCGCCGTAGAACCTGGTCGCAGCCTCAGGATCCGGTTGCGCGGTGTCGATCCAGCACGGGACCCCGGGCGGGTACTCGCTTCGCTCCAGCACAGCGGCTCCTGGCGAATTGACGGCGCCCGAACTCTATTGGGCATTTGGTGTTCGCCCGCGAGAGTCAGGGTGTCAGCACGACCTTGCCCGGAATGTGCTCGGTGGACTTGGCCATGAAGGCCTCTCGCGCGTCCGCCAGCGGGTAGACCGCGCCGACATCGGGATGCAGCGTGCCCTCGTCCACGAGGCGAGCAATGTCGCGGAGTTGGACGCCACTCGGGTCCCGTACGAAATGAACCGTGCGGATGTCTTTTCGATCGGTCTGCGGGGGTGCCATGACGGACACGAGGGCACCACCGGGCTTGACGATCGCCGGTGAGTGGGCGAGCACGTCGCCGCCGATGGTGTCGTAGACCAGATCGACCTGGCCGACTGCGTTCTCCCAGTCGTCGCGCTCGACGTCGACGAAGTCATCGGCGCCCACCTCGAGCACGCGTTGGCGGGCGTTGGCTCGACCGGTTCCGACGACGTGGGCGCCGGCCCAGCGGGCGAGCTGCACTCCCACCGACCCGACCCCGCCGCCGGCGCCGTGAATGACCACCGTCTGTCCGGGCTCGAGGCGGCCGTGGTCGAACAGCGCCTGCCACGACGTGAGCCCGGCCTGCGGGATCGCAGCGGCTTCGACGAAATCGACGCTCGTCGGCTTGGGCGCCAAGCTGCGAGCCTCGATGGTCACGAACTCGGCGGCCCAGCCGTCGCGGTACCCGTCGATGAGGCCGTACACCTCGTCGCCCACCGACACGCCGGCGGTGCCGTAGCCGAGTGCCACGACGATGCCCGACCCCTCGTGAGCTGGGATCCGTGGTCCCCGGTCGTGTCCGGCTCGATCGGTCGAGAGCGGCCACGTCAACTCGGTCGGGGTGAAGCTCGCGGCGCGCACCTGCACGAGCGCGTCGCCGATCGCAGGCTGCGGATCGGGGGCGTCCTCGTAGGCGAGGCCCTCGATGCCCTCGAAGCCCTTCGGGACCTGGATGCGAACGGCCTTCATAGAAGCCTCCTCGTCACGTCAGGGGGTGTCGCGACCCCGGTTCGGTCGCTGAGCTCACCGATGGGAATCGGTGCCTGGCCCTACCCGAGCGACGAACGGCACGTCGCCGAATCGACAGCTCTCTGCAAAAAAACTTCGAGTCGGCGAGGCGATGCCGGGCGGATCAGAGATCGATGGTCGTGAGATCGTCCCCGAGCACGATCTCGCCGGCGAAGTGCTTCGCGGCGAGCGCGCGCCACTCTCCCGAGGCATCGGGAGCCATCGGCGGGACGTAATGGGTGAGCACGAGTGTGCCGACCCCGGCTCGGGCGGCGGTGCGCGCCGCGTCCTCGACGGTTGAGTGGTAGTCGACGATGTCCTGGAAGCGGGCGTTCGGCACCTGACGCACGAGGTCCTCCCGGATCACCGTCTGCACGTACGCACCGGCGCCCTTGCACAGCTCGTCGAGCCCGGCGCACGGGACACCGTCACCACCGAGGACCGCTGAACGCCCGTCGCTCTCGAGCCTGTATGCGACGGTGGGCTCCACCGGCCGGTGGTCGGTGGCGGCGACGCGCACTGCGATTGCACCCACCTCGAAGAAGCCACCCGGCGTCACTTCCGTGACCTCCACACTCGGGGGCTCGGTCAAGTCGGCGTGGTGCGCCAGGCGGTAGCGGATGTCGGGCGCGAGCGCGCCGAGCGTCGCGTCGACGACCTCTCGCATCCCGGGCGGACCAAAGACCGAAAGCGTGGCCGGCTGCGGGCTCATGACCCAGTGCGTGGTGATGACGTCGTTCAGGTCCGTGAGGTGGTCGCTGTGAAGATGCGTGACCAAGACCGCGCTCAACATCGGCGGCAGTAGTCCCGCGCCGGCGAGCCGCATGAGCACTCCCCGACCGCAGTCCACAAGAATCGCCCCGCCCTCGGAGCGGACGAGCGTCGACGGACCGGCGCGCAGCGGATCCGGGATCGGGCTCCCGGTGCCCAACAGCGTGATCTGCACAACCAGTTCCTGAGAGCCTCGTTTCGGAGTTGGCCGCGCGCTCGGTCTAGTCCAGTGTCGCCGGCGCCGGCGACCGCGAAGAACGCACGGCAACCTCAGTTCGTTACTTCGACGAAGGCGACGACGCCGTACCACCCAAGAGGTGGTGGTGGAGCTCTTCGGTCATCTTGTCGATCGCGCGTGTGAGATTCGTGTTCTCGACGAGAAGCGTGTTGACATCCGCGTAATCGCGGTCTGACTTCGCCTGTTGGAACGCCCCTTGCCGGTTTTGTCCGATCATCACGAACGTCGAGAGGAAGATCGCTTCGAGCGACACGATGAGCGTGAGAGTCGGCCATGGGCTCTTCTCGAAGACGAGCATCCACAACGCGAAGAGGACGACATGCAGATAGACGAAGTTCATGGAGCCGGCGAATGCGGTGATCCTGTCGGCGAGGCGCAGCTGCGCGTCAGACGTCCGCTTTTCGAACTGCTCGACGACAGCGGGATGGTGCACGACGTTGGGATCGAGTTTGGGCATGGAAAGCGACCTCCACGTAGAGGACCTGCGAGCCGTATTGGAGGCGAGTAGCCACGCCTCCTTCCGCTCACAATGCCCTGCTGCACCTCGCCGGTCGAGCACGGGTCGCGGCCGGCGGGCGCGTCAGACGTTGTCGCCGCGGAAGATGTTGCTCACCGAGGTGTCCGCGAACACGGCATCGAGGGCCTTGGCGACGATCGGGGCGATCGAGAGCACCGTGAGGTTGTCGAACTGCTTCTCGCCCGGGATCGGCAGCGTGTTCGTGAGCACGACCTCGCGGATCGGGGCGTTGGCGAGGCGCTCGACAGCCGGGCCCGACAGCACACCGTGGCTGGAGGCGACGTAGACGTCCGTCGCGCCACGGTCGGTCAGCAGCTCGGCCGCGCTCGTGATCGTGCCGGCCGTGTCGATCATGTCGTCGACGAGCACGCACGTGCGGTCCTTGACGAGCCCGACGACCTCCTGGGCGCGCGCGACGTTGTGCGTGCCCTTCGGCCGGCGCTTGTCGATGTAGGCCATCTCGGGGTCGATGTCGTGGTCCCGGAGGTAGCTGGCGAACCGGGCCATCAGCTTGCCGCCGCCGGCGTCGGGCGTGACCACCGTGACGTCGCCGGTGAGCCGCTGAGCGAGGTGCTCGGCGAGCAACGGCACCGCGGTGAGGTGGTCGACGGGGAAGTCGAAGAAGCCCTGGGCCTGGCCGGTGTGCAGGTCGACCGTCACGACGCGGTCGGCGCCCGCCACCGTGATGCAGTCGGCGAGCAGCCGGGCGCTGATCGGCTCCCGACCCTCGGCCTTCCGGTCCTGACGGGCGTACCCGTAGAACGGACACACCGCGGTGATCCGCTTGGCCGACGCCCGCTTGGCGGCGTCGAGCATGAGCAGCTGCTCCATGATCCGCTCGTTGATCGGCTCGCAGTGGCTCTGGAGGATGAAGACGTCGGCGCCGCGGATGCTCTCGCCGAAGCGGCAGTACAGCTCTCCGTTGGCGAACGTCGACAGCACGATCTCGCCCAACGGGACCTTGAGGTGCTCGGCGATCTCCTTGCTGAGCTGCTCGTTGCCCCGCCCCGCGAAGAGCATGAGGTTCTTCTTGGTCACCAGCTCCATCGCGCCCATGTTCCCCCGTCGTCCCCGCTAGTCCCTCTCAGCTTCGCGCCGATCGACCCAGCCTTCGTCGATTTCCGCCGGGACGCCCTTCGCCATCGCGCGCGCCGGCACGTCGTGGGTGACCACGGCGCCGGCCCCGGTGTACGCCTCGTCGCCCACCTCTACCGGGGCGACGAGGACCGTGTTGGACGAGATGCGGGCGCCCTTCCCGACCTTCGTGCGGTGCTTCTCCCGCCCGTCGTAGTTGGCGGTGATCGTCCCGGCGCCGATGTTGGCGCCGTCGCCGATCTCGGCGTCGCCGATGTACGCCAGGTGCGGCACCTTGGCGCCCTCGCCGATGTCGGAGTTCTTGACCTCGACGAACGTCCCGACGTGGGCGCGGGCGGCGAGGCGCGTCCCGGGCCGGAGGAAGACGAACGGCCCCACGCTGGCGTCGTCGCCGATCTCGACCTCGTGGGCGACGGTCTGGCGCACGACTGCGCCCTCGCCGACGATCGTGTCGGTGAGCCGGGCGTCCGGGCCGATGACCGAGCGGGCGCCGACCACGGTGCGGCCTTCGAGCATCGTTCCCGGGAGCAGGTGGACGTCGGGCTCCAGCTCGACGGTGGCGTCGACGTAGGTGCGCTCGGGGTCGGTCATCGAGACGCCGTCGCGCATCCAGCGCCGGTTGATGCGCCGGCGCAGCGCCGCCTCGACCTCGGCGAGCTGAGCGCGGTCGTTGACGCCGGCGGTCTCGTCGGGATCGTCGGCAACGACGCCGACGACGGCGTGTCCCGTCTCCCTGAGGACGCTGACCGCGTCGGGTAGGTAGTACTCGCCCTGCGCGTTCTCGGGGCTCAGGCGGCGGAGCGCGGGCGCCAGCAACCCGCGCCGGAAGCAGTAGATCGACGTGTTGATCTCGGTGATCTCGAGCTCATCGGCAGTCGCGTCGGCGTCCTCGACGATGTGGTCGACGCCGCCGTTCTCGTCGCGCACGACGCGCCCGTACCCGGTGGGCGGATCGAGGATCGCGGTGAGGACCGTGGCGGCGGCGCCGGCTTCGCGATGAGCACGGGCGAGCGTCGCCAGGGTCTCGGCGCGCAGCAGCGGCGCGTCACCGGGCACGACGAGCAGGTCGTCCTCGGCGTCGAGATCGAACACACCGGCGGTGAGCGCGACGCTGGCGGCGTCGCCGGTGCCTCGCTGGACGCGCTGCTCGACGAACTCGACCGGGAGCTCGGTCGCGAGCTGCTCTTGCAGGGTCTTCGTCACGCGCTCGGCTCCATGACCGACGACGACGACGATCCGCTCCAGCGGGAGCGCGACGAGCGCGTCGATGACGTGCAGGAGCATCGGCCGCCCGCACAGCGGGTGGAGGACCTTCGGGGTCTCGGAGCGCATGCGCGTTCCTTCGCCCGCGGCGAGGACGACTGCCGACAACGGGCGGTACTGGGTCATTTGCGCTCACCTCCTGCCGGGCTCGCGGAGTGGCGTGCGACTGAGGCCCTCGGGCTCGGGGGCGAGGCATCGAACCTCGACCTGGGACTCCAAAGGACCCCGTGCTGCCGTTACACCACCCCCGATCGACCCTCTTGACGATACCGCCGCGAGTGCGCGGTCGCGGGCCACACAATGTGACAGGTCACACGAGCGCCAGTAGCTTCACTGCAGTCATGGGCTCACTCATCAAGAAGCGCCGCAAGCGCATGCGCAAGAAGAAGCACAAGAAGCTGCTGAAGAAGACGCGCTGGCAGCGACGTCAGCAGGGCCGCTAGCGCACGCTCGAGCCCGGAGCTCCGATCCCGTTTCGGCCGCCCCCTCGGGCGGCCGAATCGCGCCGGCGCCGATTACCGCTCGATGCGCACGGCCTTGGAGACGGTTGCGGCGGCCGCGACGGGAACCCCGACCGCGGCGGAGAGCTCCTGCGCTCGCTCGGGCAGACCGACGGGGCCGTCGGCGAGCACCGCGTAGGTGGGTCCGCTGCCGGCCATGAGGGCGCCGCGACCAATGGCGTCTTCGATGCGCTCTCGCAGCGGGCGCAGCCGCGGCTCGACGTGCTCGGCGGCGGGCTCGAGGTCGTTCACCAGCTCGGGTGCCAGGCCGTCGAGGGGAGGCGGCGACGCCACGGCACGGCTCGACCGGGGACCGCCCAGCTCATCCCACGCCCGGTAGACGTCGACCGTCGCGACCGGGAACGGCGGCATCACGACGAGCATCGGGATGCCGGGACGCAGCACAACCGGTTCGAGGTCCTCCCCGCGCCCCCGCATCCACGACGGGCCGCCGCCGAGGAAGAACGGCACGTCCGAGCCGAGGTCGGCGGCGAGCTCGAACAGGTCAGGCTCGGAGACGTCGACCTCGAGCAGCCGGTGGACGGCGAGCATCGCGGCAGCGGCGTCGGCCGATCCCCCGCCGAGCCCGCGTGCGGTCGGGATGCGCTTGCGCAGCGAAAGTTGCACCCCGTGCCCGGCGCGACCGGCCCGAATGAGCAAGCTCTCCGCCGCGCGCATCGCCAGGTTCTGATGGCCGGTCGGCACGCTCTCGTCGCCGGCGACCACATCGAACGTCACGCCGGGCGGGTACGGCACGGCCACCGCTTCGAGGGTGTCGTGCGGCTGGCCGATCGGCACGGTGAGCGCTTCGAGCTCGTGGAAGCCGTCGTCGCGCCGTGGCCCGAGCAGGCGCAGCGAGAGCGTCAGCTTCGCGAACGCGGTGGCTCGCACTCTGCCGAGGTGCGCGGTGGTCACGACGCCGCCTCGGCGTTGGCGAGCGCGGCCCACTCGGGAAGACCGAGCGATTCGGGGCGCGCCCGCGGGTCGACGTGGGCATCGGTGAGGATGCTCGTCGTGCGCTCGCCGAGCACAGGACGCAGCGTGCGTCGCAGCATCTGGCGTCGATGCGCGAACCCGGCTCGCACGAGCTCGAAGAGACGCGCCCGCGACGGCACGTCCACCGGCGGCGAATGGCGCCGGACGAGCTCGACGAGCGCCGAGTCGACTTTGGGCACGGGAACGAACACAGCGCGCGGGACCATACCGACGATCTTCGCTTCGGCGTAGTACGCGACGCGCACCGAGGGCGCGCCGTAGGCCGGGGTGCCCGGCTCGGCCACGAGACGCTCGGCGACCTCGCGCTGCACCATCACGAGCCCCGAGGTCACCGTGGGCGCCTCCTCGAGCAGCCTGATCACGACGGGCGTGGCCACGTTGTACGGGAGGTTCGAGACGCATCGCCACGGCCCCGATCCCAGCATCGCGTCGAGGTCGATGGTGAGTGCGTCGCCGGCGACGACGCGTACGTCCGGGTCATCCGTCGTCTCGCGCTCGAGGATGCTCACGAGCCTGGGATCGATCTCGACGGCGAGCACCGGGCACTCGCGTTCTCGCAACGCAAGCGTAAGAGAGCCCAACCCGGCTCCGATCTCGAGCACACGATCCCCGGGCGCGACGCCCGCGAGGCGCACGATGCGGCGGGCGGTGTTGGGATCGGCCAAAAAGTGCTGCCCGCGCCGGCGCGAGGGTCGGAGCCCGTGCTCCCCCAGCAAGGCGCGCACGCTCGCCGGTGTCAGCAGAGCCATCGACGTGACGGTAGCTGGCGTTCTCAGGGAGCCGAGCCGGTGCCGGGGAACGCGACGGCGGCGTTGGCGGCTGTGCGCTCGGCGATCTCGGCCTCGGACTGCCGGGCGGCAGTGGCGACGGCCGCGCCGACCAGGGTCACCAGACCGGGCTCGTTCTCGCGCCCCCGGCGCGGTACCGGGGCGAGGTAGGGCGCGTCGGTCTCGACGAGCAGCTTGTCGAGCGGCGTGAGGCCGGCGGCGGCGCGCACGTCGTCGGCGTCGGGGAAGGTCACGATGCCGCTGTACGAGAGGAAGGCGCCCAGGTCGAGCGCGCGGCGCGCCTCGCCGGGCCCGCCCGTGAAGCAGTGCAGCACCGTTCGCGACGGTGGGCGCTCGTCGGCGAGGACGCGGAACGTGTCGCGCCACGCATCGCGCGAGTGCACGACCAACGCACGGTCGAGACGCTTCGCCAGTTGGATCTGGGCGCGGAAGGCGGTCTCCTGCTCGTCGGCCGGACTGTGCATGTAGTGGAAGTCGAAACCGGTCTCTCCGATGCCGACCACGGCAGCGGATTCGGCGAGCGCCTCGAGCCGCTCCCATTCGCCGGCCAGCTTCGATGCGTCGTGCGGATGCAGGCCCACGGTTGCACTCACATCCGGGTGGCGCGCTGCAAGCTCGATTGCCTGCCGGGAGGTCTCGAGGTCGGTGCCGACGCACACCATCCCGGTGACGCCAGCCTCCCGCGCCCGCGCGATCGCATCCTCGGGATCGCTCAGCGACTGCAGGTGGCAGTGCGAGTCAACCCACGATGCGTGCATGGCGTTCGCTCAACGGGCTCTGTGCACGCATCACGCAGGTTCGAGGCGAGGGAAGAGCGGAGTGCCCTTCTCGAGGCGCGACCCCGCCGGAAGCCCGCCCCACGAGGCGGCTTCGGGCAGGCGCGCATCCTCGGGGCGACCCGACAGGCCGAGACGCCGCCAGAGCTCGGCCGCTGCGTTCGGGATCAGCGGCGACGCGAGCAGCGCCACGATGCGCAGCGACTCGAGGCAGTCGCCCAGCACCTCGGCGGTCGCGGTCGCATCGCCCGCCTTGTCGAGCGCCCACGGCTGACGATCCTCGATGTAGGAGTTGGCCGCGCGGATCAGCTCCCAGACCCCGCCGAAGCCCCACGAGAAGTCGAGCTTCGTCATGCTCGTCTCCAGCCGCTCGAACGCGGCCGCGGCCGCATCCACGAGAGGCCCGTCGGCGCGCGCGTCCGGCACCACGCCACCGACATAGTTGACGGCCATGCTGAGCACGCGGTTGGCGAGGTTGCCGAAGTTGTTGGCGAGATCGCTGTTGTACCGGGCGAGCATCGCCTCGTAGCTGAAGTCGCCGTCGGGCCCGAACTTCTGATCGACGAGGAAGTGGTAGCGGAACCCGTCGACACCGAACTCGGCGACGAGATCGGCGGGCGCGATCTGGTTCAGCCTGCTCTTGCTCATCTTCTCGCCGCCGACGAGCAGCCACCCATGGGCGAACACGCACTTCGGCGGTGCTTCACCGGCGGCCATGAGCATCGCCGGCCAGTACACGGCGTGCTGGCGCAGGATGTCCTTGCCGATGAGGTGGTAGTCGGCCGGCCAGTAGTGATCGAAGCGGGCGCGGTCCTCGCCGTAGCCGATCGCGGTGCAGTAGTTGAACAAGGCGTCGAACCACACGTACGCCACGTGCTGCGGGTCCCACGGCAA
>DASYFC010000070.1:0-6764 GCA_036498645.1 Acidimicrobiia bacterium
GCAAGCGAAGCTCGGTGACCTCACCGCCGTGGTGGAGGAGAGCGTCGCCGGGGTCCGTGCCGTCAAGGGCTTCGGGTCGGAGCGGCTCCAGGAGCGCCAGCTCGATCACGAAGCCGACGAGGTGCGCGACCACTCGCTGGACACGGCGCGACTCCGCTCCGGGTTCCTCCCCCTCGTGGACTTCCTCCCCGCACTCGCGCTGGTAGCCATCCTCTGGTACGGCGGTCACCTCGTGCTCAACGGCGAGCTCCAGCTCGGCTACATCGTCGCCTTCAACTCCTACGTCCTCATGCTCATCTGGCCGTTGCGAATGGCGGGCATGCTCGTCGCCCAGGCGTCGCGCGCGTCTGCGGCGGCCGGTCGGCTGGACGCGATCCTCGTCACCGATCCCGAAGTGGTCGACAAGCCCGGCGCCCGGGCGTTGCCGCCGGGGCCGGGCGAGATCCGATTCGAGAACGTCGCGTTCGGCTACCAGGGCGGCCGGCCGATCTTCACCGACCTCGATCTCCTGATCCGCGGGGGCGAGGCGGTTGCGGTGGTCGGAACCACCGGCACCGGCAAGACGACCGTCGCCCGGCTCGTCCCGCGCTTCTACGACGTCGACGAGGGCCGCGTGCTGCTCGACGGTATGGACGTGCGCGACGTCAAGATCCACGACCTGCGCCGCAGCATCGGCATCGTCTTCGAGGACACGTTCCTCTTCTCGGACACGGTGCGCGACAACATCGCCTTCGCCGACCCGCAGGCGCCGATGGAGACCGTGCGCGGCGCGGCGCGGCTCGCGGGCGCCGACGAGTTCATCGACGACATGCCGGACGGCTACGAGACGATCGTCGGCGAGTACGGCTACTCGCTGTCGGGCGGACAGCGCCAGCGGCTCGCAATCGCCCGGGCGGTGCTCGCCGACCCGCGCGTGCTGATCCTCGACGACGCCACCTCGTCGGTCGACCCGACCAAGGAGCACGAGATCCGCGCCGCGCTGCGAGAGGTCATGTCGGGACGCACGACGTTGATCATCGCCCACCGGCCGGCGACGATCGCCCTCGCCGACCGGGTCGTCCTCCTCGACGGCGGGCGCGTCGCCGCCGAAGGGACCCACGATGCCCTGCTCGAGCAGTCCGAGCGGTACCGCGAGGTGCTCGCGCAGGCCGCCGCCGTCGAGGCGGCGTCCACGGTGGAGCGCGTGCAATGAGAGGCGGAGGCGGGGGACCGTTCGGTCAGCACGCCATCGAGGAGACGCTGACCCGCCACGACGCCACGCAGGTGGTGCGGCGGCTCCGGCCCTTCCTGCGTCCCTACCGCGGTCGCATCATCTTGTCGATCCTGCTGCTCATCGGGCAGACGTCATGCCTGCTGGCCGGCCCCGCGCTGGTGAGACACGGCATCGACGCCGGCCTGAAGCCGCACGACGCCGGCGCGCTCAACCTCTCTGCCTTGCTCTACCTGTTCGCGGCGATCGCAGGCCTGTTCTTCGGCCGGGCCGTCATCCGGATGGTCGCCAAGGTCGGCGAGGCGTTCCTGCGCGACCTTCGCTCGCGGGTGTTCCGGCACCTGATGTCGCTGGGGATGGACTTCTTCGAGCGCGAGAAGACCGGCACGCTCGTCGCCCGCATGACCTCCGACATGGACGCCCTCCAGGAGCTCGTGCAGATGGGGCTGGTCATGTTCGTGCAGAACGGCTTGCTGTTCGTGGGCGCGATCCTCGTGATCTTCCTGATGAGCTGGAAGCTGGCGATCTGCACGCTCGTCGTCGTGCCGCCCGTCGTCATCGCAAGCCGCTGGTTCCGTCGGGCGTCGAACAAGGCGTACCTGCTGGTGCGGGACCGCATCGGGCAGAACCTCTCCACCCTGCAGGAGGGGCTGGCGGGGGTACGGGTCGTGCAGGCGTTCGGGCGCGAACGGGCGTTCACCCGTCGTTTCAAGGAGACGAACGAGGCACAGTACGACGCCAACATCGAGACCGTGCGCATCTCGGCGAAGTACTTCCCGATCGTCGAGTTCGCCGGCGTCGCCGGCATCGCGATCATCGTCGGCATCGGCGGCGCGTTCGTGTCCGCCGACATCGTGACGGTGGGAACGGTCGCCGCCTTCGTGCTGTACCTGAACAACCTGTTCGAGCCCATCCAGCAGCTGAGCCAGCTGTACAACACGCTCCAGCAGGCCGGCGCCGCGCTCCAGAAGCTCTTCGAGCTGCTCGACGAGCGCCCCTCGATCGCCGAGCGGCCCGGCGCGGTCGACCTTCCCGAGGAGGGTGGGCTCGACCTCGAGCACGTCTCGTTCGGCTACGGCGCCGAGGACGTGCTGCACGACATCTCGCTGCGGGTCCCGCTCGGCGAGCGGCTGGCGCTGGTCGGGCCCACCGGCGCCGGGAAGTCGACGCTCGCCAAGCTCATCGCCCGGTTCTACGACCCCCGCGAAGGAAATGTGGAGTACGCCGACGTCGACCTACGCGACGCGACACTCCGGTCACTACGCGAGCGGATCGTGGTCGTGCCGCAGGAGGGGTTCCTGTTCGCCGGGAGCGTGCGGGACAACATCATCGTCGGCAAGCCCGACGCCACCGACGAGGAGATCCGGGACGCGATCGCCGCCCTCGGGCTCGCCGAACGGTTCGATGCCTTCCCCGACGGCCTCGACACCGAAGTGCGAGAGCGCGGCTCGCGCCTGTCGGCGGGCGAGAAGCAGCTCGTGTCGCTCGTCCGGGCCGCGCTCGCCGACCCCGCGCTCCTCGTCCTGGACGAGGCGACGTCGAGCCTCGACCCGGGGACCGAGCGCACGGTCGAGCGCGCCCTCGGTCGCCTGACGGAGGGGCGGACCGTGGTCGTGGTCGCGCACCGTTTGTCGACCGCGGCCCGGGCCGACCGCATCGCCGTCGTCGACGACGGGCACGTCCCCGAGCTCGGGACGCACGACGAACTGATCGCGCACGAGGGCCGCTACGCGAGCTTGTACGCGGCCTGGGACTCCCGCGCCGCCATGGGCCGCGCGTCCTAGCCGACCTTCGCGGACTCCGCCTCGCGCTTGATCTCTCGCAGCATGATGCGCCGGATGAGCGCGCTGAACCGTCCGATGAGCCACCAGTAGCGCGAGAACCGGCGGCGTGCGTCGTCGTCGGTGCCCGCGACGCGGGTTTCGGTCTCCACTCGCGACCCGCCGGACGGCCGCGCCGAGACGACGAAGTTCCACGCCGCCTTGGCGAAGCCCGGAGTGTCGAAGCCGACGAACTCGGCGGCTTCGATCCGTTGGACGCCGCTCGAGAGTTGCCAGAACTTCCCGACGATGCCGAGGACGAGCTCGCGATCAGGCTCCTCGCCGAGCACGACGAAGCCGGAGTCGACCATGTCGTCGAGGCGGAGCCGTCGCTTCGGCTTCACCGCTCCCGTGAACAGGTGTGGCAACCCGCGGGCGAACAGCAAAGCGAGTACGACCGGTGACCGGGCGAGGTCGAGCTTCTTGACAGCGCGGTACGTCTCGTCGATCGGCGCGTCGACGTCGACCGCGTGGTGCTCGACGACGTCGTAGTCGGGCAGGAACCGGTCGATCAGCACGCTTCCACGTTCGCGCCGGGCGTCCTCGGAGGACGAAGCGGCCGTCAGTCCGGTTTGTCCGTGACGCCGGCGGCGTCGAAGGTCGCCATCTCGCCGAGGATGCGCGCCGACGCCTCCAGCACGGGGAGGGCCAGGCACGCGCCGCTGCCTTCGCCGAGGCGGAGCTCGAGATCGAGGATCGGCTCGAGACCGAGCGTGTCGAGGATCACACTCGCCGCGGGCTCCGTGGACCGGTGTCCCGCCATGCAGAAGCGCACCGCACCGGGAACGAGCTGTGCCGCCGTGAGGAGCGCGGCGCCGGCGATGACGCCGTCGACGACGACCGGGACGCGCGCGGCCGCGCCGCCCACGACGAATCCGGTGAGCGCCGCGATCTCGAGACCGCCGAGCGAAGCGAGCACGGAGACCGGATCGTCCCGGTCCTGCGTGCGCGCGAGTGCCGCATCGACCGCCGCGACCTTGCGAGCCAGGGTCGGGTCGTCGATGCCCGTGCCCCGGCCCGTCACCTCACTGGCGGCGCGCCCGGTGAAGGCGGCGACCAGCGCGGCGGAGGGTGTGGTGTTGCCGATGCCCATGTCGCCCGTCACCAGGCAGGCGGCCCCGTCGTCGACGAGACGGCCGGCCACGGCGGCGCCGACGTCCAGGGCTCGGCGCGCCTCGGCGACGGTCATGGCCGGCTCACGGGCGATGTTCCCCGTGCCGGCCCGCACCTTCTCGCGCGCCAGACCCGGCGCGGCGTCGAGCTCGGTGGCGACGCCGACGTCGACCACGACTACGCGTGCACCCGTCTGGCGTGCGAGCACGTTGATCGCGGCGCCGCCGGCGAGGAAGTTCTCGACCATCTGGGCCGTGACGTCCTGCGGCCACGGGGTCACACCCTCGGCCAGCACGCCGTGGTCGCCGGCGAACACGGCCACTGCTGCCGGCGCGGGGACCGGCGGCGGGGAAGCGCCGGCGATGGCCGAGAGCCGGACGCCTATCGCCTCGACTCGTCCGAGCGAGCCACGGGGCTTCGTGAGCCGGTCGTGGTGCTCGGCCGCGGCGCGGCCGGCGTCGTCGTCGAGCTCGCCGACCGCTGCAGCCGCGGCCCCGAATGCGTTCGCGGTTTCCGTCATGCGATGACCTCCCGAAGTGCTTGCTCCAGTGTGTCGGCCGACAGCTCGGCCAGCCTCAGATAGCGCGCGCCCATCTCCTCGGCGAGCTCGGCAGCGAGCCCGAGGCGTCCGGCGCCGTTCTCGGCATCGACGACCACGGCGTCGACGCGGCGGGCGCGCACCGTTGCCGCCGCGCGCCGTGCGGCCGCGACCGGGTCGCCGTCGGACGCAGCCGTCGCCCGGCCGTCGCTCACCAACACCAGCAGCGGACGCTGCCCGGAACCTTGGTTGGCCGGGCTCGACGCGACGGTCAAAGCGGCGTCGATACCGGCGGCCAGGGGAGTGCGTCCGCCGGTGGGAAGATCGGCGAGGCGGGCGCGCGCGACCTCGACGCTGCCGGTCGCGCGCAGCAGCACCTCGGCACCGTCGCCGCGAAACGCCACCAGCGCGACGCGGTCGCGCCGCTGATAGGCGTCGACGAGCAAGCCGAGCACGGCGCCCTTCACCGCTTCCATCCGCCGCGGCGCGCCCATCGACCCGGACGCGTCGACCGCGAGCACCAGCAGGTTTCCTGTCCGCTGCTCACGCCGGGCCTCGCGTAGATCCTCGGTGCACACCGCCGGACCACCCGGATCCCGCGCCCGCCGCTCGGCGACCGCGCGGGCGGTGGCGGTGACCGCGACCGAGCCGATCGGGCCGTCCGGCACCCGGTTGCCGACGAGGCGGCCGCGGCTGCCGTCGCCCGGTGAGCGGCGCCCGGTTGCTTCGGCCGCGGCGCGGCTCGCGCGGAGCGGAACGACCCGTTGCGGCGGGCGATCGGGTTCGGCGACCCGTTCCGGGTCGGTCTCGCTCGCGCCGTGGTCGTCGGAGTTGTCCGGCTGATCGAGGGCATCGAGCGCGTCGTCGAGCCCGTCCCCTCGCGGCTCGTCGAAGGGCGTACGTCGTTGCCGGTGGACGAGCGCCATGGGCGCGACGCGCCGGACGTCGTCGGCGGTGGCCTCGTCGTGGCCGTTCCAGCCGGCGAGGGCGGCCGCCGCCCGGCTGATGACGAGGTCGGCGCGGAGCCCGTCGACGCCGGCTGCCGCGCACAGCGCGCCGATCCTGACCATGAGCGCGTCGGGCACCCGCGCCGAGCACGTGCGAGCGAGGCGCGCACCGAGCTCCTGCTCCGCCGGCGCGTGCAGCCGTGCGACCGCGGCGGGATCGGCATCGAACGCGACGCGACGCCGTACCGCCTCGGCCCGTTCGACGGGGTCGGTGCTGGTGGTCACCTCGACCGCCAACCCGAAGCGGTCGAGCAGCTGTGGTCGCAGCTCGCCCTCCTCGGGGTTCATGGAGCCGATGAGCACGAAGCGCGCCGCGTGCTCGTGGGAGATCCCTTCGCGCTCGACGCGATTGACGCCGGACGCGGCGACGTCGAGGAGCACGTCGACGAGGTGATCGGGGAGCAGGTTGACCTCGTCGACGTACAGGACGCCCCCGTGCGCGGCCGCCAGCAGGCCGGGCTCGAAGCGCCGGCCATCGCCGGTGAGGACGGCGCCGAGGTCGAGAGTGCCGATGAGACGATCCTCGGTGGCGCCGAGCGGCAGGTCGACGAACGGCGCTTCGCCGGGCAGCAAGGCGGCGAGACCGCGCGCCAGTGTCGTCTTCGCCGACCCCTTCTGGCCCCGGAGCAGCACACCGCCGATTGCGGGGTCGATGGCCGCGAGGAGCAGCGCGAGCTTGGCGTCGTCGTGCCCGACCACGGCGCTGAACGGGAACCTCGCCGGCTTCGTCGCGTTCATCGGGACTCCTCCCATCCCTCGGCTTCGAGCAGCGCGGAACGGAGCGTGTCGAGCGCGCCGGCGCTCGCCTGCCACAAGCCGCGCTCGTGCGCCTCGAGGAGGCGCTCGGCGATGGCGCGCAACGCCCACGGATTCGAGCGTTCGAAGAACTTCCGGACGTCGGGGTCGGCGACGTAGGCGTCGGTGACGCGCTCGTACATCCAGTCCTCGACGACGTGCGTCGTGGCGTCGTAGCCGTAGAGGTAGTCGACGGTGGCGGCGAGCTCGAAGGCGCCCTTGTAGCCGTGGCGCTGCATGGCGGCGATCCACTTCGGGTTCACGACGCGGCTGCGCACGAC
>DASYFC010000071.1:0-10175 GCA_036498645.1 Acidimicrobiia bacterium
CCTGTGCGGCACGCGGCCACTCGAACACCCAATCGAGCAAGACGCGCGACGTCAGCGCCTCGAAGCCGACGATGGCCAAGCCCGTCACGGCGCCCGTCAACGCCGACAGCGCCAGCACCCGATGCCAGCGCTGCTCGCGCAGCCGATCCCTGAGGCCGCTCAGGGACATCCAACGGTTCCGCCACCAAGGCCGCGACACGTCCAAGCAGGCGGAGCCTACGAGTTCAAGCCCGGCGTTGGCGCTGTAGGTACACCCCACCGTCCGGCCCGCTCACGCCCGCGCGAGCGCGTTCGTCAAGGGCGCATCGCTCGGATGATCCAAACAGCGGAGTCGAAGACGACCCCATCAGACGTCTCATGGGTCGCCATGGCGACACGCCGCGCAACGTCGCCAGCTCCCCCGGGCGGAGTACAGCGTTGTCGTCGGGTTCCGCCGCTTCGACGCGTAGCGCCAGCATCGGCGGCCGCTGTCCACTTCGCCGTGCCGGGACGAGACCAGCGACCGGTGGGCTGCGCGACCACGGTCGCGGAGGTTGGGCGTGGCCAGGCTACGACGTCGGATCCCACCGGTGCGTGCTACGGGGGTGCGGTCCAGCGGCTCCACCTAGCTTGCGGCTACTGCGCAGCGTGCATCGGCGTGGCGATCGCCGTGTGGTTGCTCGCAGGCGCGCGAGAACGCGCCCTCAATCGCGCCTGGGCCGCCGCGCGTGCGCGATCACGCTGGATGCGCACGCCGGGCGAGGTGTCGCTGTACGCGGCGCTGCTCTTCGTCGTTCTCGCTGGAGCAGCGCAGTCAGGCTTCTAGAGCAAGGCGGCGATGACACGCGGCTCGAGCCCTGCGAGGGTGTCGGCCCGCGGTGGTCGACCATTCTGGGCCTCGAGCACGTAGAACGTGTCGACGACTTCGTGGCCGAGTGTTGCGATCTTCGCGAGCCGGATGTCCAGCCCGATTTCGACGAGCGTCCGCGCGATCCGGTAGAGCACCCCAATACCGTCGGTAGCGCGGACCTCGACAATGGCCGCGATGGGCGATTCATCGGCGTAGATCTGCACGTGCGGCTCGAGCCGCGCTGGCGAGGAAGTCCGGAGTTGGCCGTAGGCGCGTGCTCGCTCGTCGAGTCGCTCGTCGAGGTCCAATTGGCCGGCGAGCGCCGCGCTGAGCTCCGTTTCCATCTCGGTTGGATTGATCACCCTGCCGAATGCGGGTTCCACGTCGAATTCGGCGACCGCGACGTCAGCGCTGGAGGCGGCGCGCGCGGTCCGCACGTCCTGACCGTGGAGGGAGAGCAGACCCACGCTCGTTGCGAAAAGGCCGGGCTGGTCCGGGCCGACGACGCGCACCGTGTCGTCCTGCACCTCGACTTGCGGCCGCATTGGAGGTGGACCGGGCGGCGGCGCGATTGGCGGGGGTGTCGGCTTCCGGGTGTGAGATCCGAGGACGGCGCGCACTCCCTCGACGAGGTCGTCCACAAGCTGGGCGCGCCACGGTGACCACGCGCTCGGCCCGGTGGCGAGCGAGTCGGCCTCGGTGAGGGCGTAGAGCGTCTCGAGGGTGCTCACGGTGCCAACTTGCGCCGCGACCGCGCTCAGGGTCGCCGGGTCGGCGAGGTCGCGGCTCGTCGCGATCTTCGGAAGCAACAGATGCTGGCCGACGAGCTTGACCAGCAGTTCGACATCGGGCTTTCCGAAACCCATGCGGGTTGCGATGACCTGCACCAGCTGGACGCCGGATGCCGTGTGGTCGCCGGGGTAACCCTTGCCGATGTCGTGCAGAAAGGCGCCGACGAGCAGGAGGTCCGGTCGGTCGACGGATCGCGTCAGCGCACCGGCGCGTGCGGCGGTCTCCATCAGGTGTCGGTCGACGGTGAAGCGGTGGAAAGGGTTGCGTTGCGCCAGACTTCGCACCGGTGCCCATTCCGGGATCAGACGGGTGATGAGGTCGTGCTGGTCGAGGGCCTCCAGCACCGTCACTGTTTGGTCGCCGGCGCCGAGGAGGGCGATAAAGGCGTCGCGGGCGTCGCCGGGCCAGGGCTCGACCAGGGTCGGCGCGTCGACGGCGAGCTGACGCTGGGTGATGCGCTGCATCGGGACGTCAGCATGCGCGGCAGCCGCCGCGACGCGGGGAAGAGCCGCGGGCTCGTTGGCGAGGGCGGGATCAACCAGGGCGATCTCACCGTCCCGGAGCACGATACCGTGCCCGAGCTCCACGTCGCGGCCGGCCGATGTGCGCCGGGGTGGGCCGGCGATCCAGGAGCGAACGCGACGCCACGCGTCGTCGCTCTGCCACATGATCGTGCGAGCGGCCCCGGCAACGCGGGTCATGAGCGCGCCGGCGTCCTTGTCTCCGAGCTCTCGGGCAAGGTCATCCTGCACCGCGAGGCCGAGAACGTTCGATCGCAGGTCCGTCGTGCGCTGGAGGCCGACGCGCACGTCGAGAAGGGTCTCGCGCGCTTGACAAGCCGACTGCTCGAACTCGACAACGTCGGTGGCCGCTGTGATTGCAGAGAGCGTCGTCACATCTCTGAGTCCGCCATGTCCTTCCTTGATGTCCGGCTCGAGGAGGTACGCCACCTCACCCGCCGTGGCGTGACGGGCTGCAGTCATTGCATCGAGGAGGGGGAGCCGTCGTCTCGCGAGTTCACGCCAATCTGCATGGACCCTCGTGATGAGCGACTCGCCGAGGTCCGCGTCGCCCAACACCACGCGTGCGTCGAGGAGGCCGAGCGCGCCCTTCAGATCCTGATCTGCAACCGCGACGGCTTCTCGCACCGTCCGCACGCTGTGGTCGAGTTGGAGTCCGGCATCCCAGAGCGGATACCAGAGCCCATCTGCGACGCCCTGTACGTCGCGTCCTTGGTCGTGCAGGAGGAGGATGTCCAGGTCGCTTCCGGGACAGAGCTCCCGGCGTCCGTACCCGCCAACGGCGAGAACCGCCACGCCGTCGCGCTCCTCGACGAGCTCACGCAGCCAACCGTCAGCCAGGGTCGAGTACGCGCGCCCGAAGGCACTGCCCCGCGACGACGTGTCGCGGAGCAGTGCCTCGAGCCCTGAGGTCAGAGCGCGTCCCGACCGGCTTCCCCGGTTCGGATCCGCATGACCGTCTCGATCGGCTGAATCCAGAGTTTGCCGTCTCCGATCTTGCCGGTTCGCGCCGCGTCCATGATGGTATTCGCCACCCTTTCGACCTCCGCGTCGTCGACCACCACCTCGAGGCGGACCTTTGGGAGGTATGCGACCTCGTACTCCGCGCCTCGGTACACCTCGGTGTGGCCACGCTGGCGTCCGTGGCCCCGCACCTCGGACAGCGTGATCCCCGAGACGTCGAGCGCACGGAGCGCATCGGTCACCGGTTCCAGCTTGAACGGTTTGATGATTGCGGTGACGATTTTCACGAGCCCCTCCCGTCAGGTGCGATCGCTGGTCACGGTCGAGGGCACCCCCGTATCGGGTTCACCACCGAATTCGGCAGGCACTCCGCCGTGAGTCTCGGCCCGGAGCACGAAGTCCGGATAGCAGACTTGGCCGAACTCACCTT
Source organism: Acidimicrobiia bacterium (assembly GCA_036498645.1). Lineage (GTDB taxonomy): Bacteria > Actinomycetota > Acidimicrobiia > IMCC26256 > JACDBD01 > JALZAA01. The sequence continues at coordinate 3,536 of DASYFC010000071.1, forward strand.
CGTCCGTCCCCGCGATCTCGACTTCGGGTGACACCCGGATCTTCACGAATCGCTTCACGACCGTGAAGATCACGTAGGTCACGCCGAAGGCCCAGACGAATCCCGCGCCGACGTCGATGATCTGTGCGCCGAGCTGACCGAGACCACCGCCGTGGAACAACCCGGTCACGGACTGGTTGACCCCGTTCCATCCGACGGCCGGTGATGGATACGTCCCGTCGGCGAACAGTCCGACAGACAGGACGCCCCAGAGCCCGCAGAATCCGTGCACGGAGATGGCGCCGCACGGGTCGTCGATCTTCGCGCGCTGGTCGAGGAACTGGACGCCGTAGACGACGACGAAGCCGGCGACGATGCCGATGATCACGGCGGCATACGGAGCCACGAAGGCACACGGTGCCGTGATCGCGACCAATCCGGCCAACATGCCGTTACACGTCATCGAGATATCGGGCTTGCCCCACTTCGCGTTCGTCCACGCCATCGCCACCACCGCGCCGGCGCAGGCGGCAAGCAAAGTGTTGACGGCCACCACCGAGATCCGCAGGTCAGTGGCGCCGAAAGTGGAGCCGGGGTTGAAGCCCATCCAGCCGAAGGTGAGCACCAGGGTCCCGATGACGACGTAACCCAGGTTGTGACCTGGAAACGCGTTCGGTGTGCCGTCCTTCCTGTACTTCCCTATGCGTGGCCCGAGAATCATGGCCAAGGCAAGAGCTATCCATCCCCCCGTCGCATGCACGACGCCCGAGCCTGCGAAGTCGACGGCGCCGTTGCCGAGGTTCAGAGAGGTCCCGAGCTGGGAAAGCCATCCGCCGCCCCACATCCACATGCCGTACACCGGATAGATGAGCCCGGCCAGCATGATCTCGGCGATGATGAACGCGGCGAAGCTCACGCGCTCGGCGATCGCCCCGATGATGATGTAGCCGGCGGTCTCCATGAAGACCACCTGGAACAGGAAGAACGCGAGGACGCCGACGTCGTACGTGTTCCCGGACTGGAGAAAGAAGCCGTGGAAGCCGATCACGCCCGAGCTCCCATGGCCGAAGATTGCGTCGAGGGGCGTCGTTCCCCCCAAGTTCGCGATCGGCGCAACGCCGCCGAACTGGAATGCAAAACCGACCGCGTAATAGACGAGCAGTGCGATGACGAACGACGAGAGGTTCATCATCATCATGTGCCCGGCGTTTTTCGCTCGTGTTAACCCGGTCACCAAGAAGGCGAACCCGACCTGCATGAACAGGACGAGGAAGCCGGTGATCAGCAACCACACGAAGTTGATGGAGATGGCCAGATGGCCGGTCGCATTCGCGAGCTTGTTCAAGCCCACCTGCGTGGGTGCGACCGTTACCGGTGCCCCGTTGTTGACCGGGTTGTCGGCTGCGACACCGGTCCTCACGCCACTCGGGTCGGCGTGGTGACTGAAGTGCGCCACCGCGAAGAGTGCGATGAGCGTCACCACCGTCATCGCGATGACTTTCTGGAATGTGTTCACAGGACGAGTCCCCCCTTCCGGACCTGAACGGTCGTCCAGAGGCACGCGCCCGGCGCACTGCGCGCCATCGGGCTCGTAGTCACGCCGGTCGGCGTGAGACTCCGCTTTCTCGTCAACTCCCCGCCGCCCGAGGCGGCAGCGTGCGTCGCCATTGCTTCCCCTCTCGTGTCACGTCGGTTTCGAGCCGGCGCGCGTCGGCTGACGAGGCCGGACGAGGGGAACCTAAAGACGGATCAGGTCCTGTACGTCTCTGACGGGTCAATGACGGGTTACAGAAACCTTGCAGCTGCCTTGCGCATATGTAGTGGGGGAAACGGGGAAAACGCTTTGTCTGACGACTGTCTGTCGGAATACCTAAGGTTCCCCGGCGTCCTCGGCGTCGGCGATCCATCGGTATCCCAGACCGGGTTCGGTGAAGATCAGGCGCGGCCGAGCGGCATCGTCGTGCAGCTTGCGACGGAGCCGGAGGATCACGAAGCGGAGGCGCTGGTGCCCGCTCGCCGGTCGCGAGTCCCAGGCCGCCTCGAGCAGCTCGTCGTGGCTCAGCAGCCGTCCTCGGTTGGCGACCAGGGTCTCGAGCAGTCGCATCTCGATGGGCCGGAGGCCCACGCGTTCGCCGCGCCAGGTGACCTGCCGCCGGGAGAGGTCGATCTCCACGTCGCCGGTCCGCACAACAGTCGATTCGGATCCGCGGTCGCCTGCACGCCTGAGATTCGCCCGGACTCGGGCGAGAAGCTCCTCGGGCTCGAATGGCTTGACGATGTAGTCATCGGCACCGGCATCGAGGGCGGCCACCTTGTCGGCCAGCGCGTCGCGGACCGTCATGACCACGACGGGCACCTTGGAGAAGGACCGAAGGTGCTGCAGCGTCTCGAGGCCGTCGATGCCGGGCAACATCAAGTCCAAAAGGATGAGCTCGGGCTGATCCACCGATGCGACCACCAGTGCCTCTTCGCCGGTGGCCGTCTCGAGCACTTCGAAATCCCCGGTGAGCAAGCTTCCCCGGAGCGCGCGTCGCAGCGGGATGTCGTCTTCAACCAGCAAGACTCTGCTCATCTCACTCCCCTCCACCTGCTGCCGGGAGCGCGAGCACGAACGTTGCCCCGCCACCCGAAGTCTCCTCGTACCAAACTCGTCCATCGTTGGACTCGACGAGCGCGCGCACGATCGCCAGACCCAGACCGGTGCCGCGACCGGATTGGGCGCCGGCCAAGCGTACGAACTCTTCGAAGATCCGTTCCCTCTCCTCTTCGGCCACACCCTTTCCGTGGTCGACCACCCGGAGCTGGACGGTCGCATCGACCCGACGCGCGCGAACTTCGATCGGGCTGTCCGCTCGGCCGTGAACGACGGCGTTCTCGAGCAGGTTGGACATCACCCGTTCGAGCATCCCCGGGTCGACCCATAGCGCCGGGGTCCTGACGTCGACATCTAGGTCGATGGCCTGTGTGTTCCCGAGCGCGCCCAGTCGGTCAACCGCGGTTTGGACGAAGTCCGCGGCACTGACGGCTACCCGTTGAGGAGCGAGTCCATCGGCACGGATACGACTCATCTCCAGGACGTTCCGGACGAGCCTCTCGAGCCGGGCCGACTCGGCGTAGGCGAGCTCGAGCATCTCTCGTCGACCGGCTGCGTCCAGTTGGGAACCCGACATCAACAACGCTCCGGTGCTCGCCTTGATCGTCGCCAGCGGCGTACGCAGATCGTGGGTCATCGCCGTGAGAAAGCCGGTGCGTGACCTGATGATCTCGCCACGCACACGAAGCTCCCGCGACTCCGCATCGAGACGTACTCGCTCCAGGACCGACGCGAGACTGCTGACCAGAGCCTCGATCGTGCTCGACTCGACCGACGAGAACCGCCGAGCGCGCTCGAGCACGAGCGAGAGTCCCGGTGGCGACAGGGACAAAGCAGTGGTGCCGGCCGCCGCACTCCCGACGTGAATGTTTCCGTAGACCGACTCAACCGTGGAGGACGTCAGTTGAAAGAGCTCGACGAGCTCGCTGATCGCCGCTTCGAGCACGGGACCGGGGTCGGCTCCGGTGGCCAACCTGTTCGTGAACCGCAACCGCAACTGCGCCTCTCGCTCACCGACCTCCGAACGGCTGCGGAGCTCGTTGAGGCGAGCCACCGTCGCCGCGACGGTCGTCGCGATCGCCACGAACACGAGCAACGCGACGAGATCATCGGTGCTATTCACCCCGAACGAATGAATCGGCGGCGTGAAGTAGTACACGAGCGCGCCAAAGCTCGTCGCCGCCGCGACCAGTCCGGGTGCGTAGCCGAATACCGCCATGGCAAAGGTCACGAGCAAGAGGACCGATACGGCGACAGCAAGATCCGCATCAAGCCATGTGAGGACAGCCGTGCTCGCGGCGACTGCGGCGACCGCGCATCCCACCCGCAAGAAGGTGGCGGACAGGCTTCCCCAACGCCTACCCGTCTCAGTAGCAGCCATGACGGAGCCTGTCAGCCCGAAGCAGGAGACCCGGTGTCCCCGCGCTGATGACGGTAGCGAGGGGAGTGAAGCGGTTACGAACGGTCAGCGAGGACTAGTCGCGCGACATGCTCGGCTTCGGGTGGCGGATCAATGCTTGGACGGTCTCGCCGGGCATTCGGCCGTAAGGAAGACCTGCAGCAAGAACCTTGTAGCGTCGTGCACGATTCCGGCGACTGACAACGGGTGTCATGGCTTCACAAGCGCAGCACACCAAGCAGCGGGCGCAGGTCCTCGAGGCTGTCGGTGACGCGCTGGACCCCGGGGAGGCCGTCATCGCCGTTCTGCCCTTCGCGTCCACCCCCAAGCGACCGAAGGGCCCAGAGGGCAAGGTACGCGAGGGCATTTACACTTCGTATGGTCACTATCGCCCGCTCGTCGTGACCAGCCGTCGGCTCTTTGTCATCAACGCCGGCCGCACACCATTTCCGCGTGGCTTGCTCGCCGAGTTCCCCGTTGCCGAAGTCCGATTCGTCGATGTGGTCCCGGCCCGGTTCGGGCAGAGCCGTATCCTCCTCGACCTCCCGGACGTCGGGACGGTGCCGTTCGACCTTGGTCGCTACGACATCGCGGCGCTCTCTGAGTTTCGAGCCGCGGTCGGAGAGCAGTAGCGGTTGCCGTCGCCAAAGACTCGGAAACGTGCCAGTGCCTGCGAAGACTCGGTGGGCCGCCGGGGAATCGAACCCCGGACCATCGGATGAAAAGTCCGTTAGCGCCGCATTGACGCGTCGGTCGGAACCGCTCCGACCGGCGGTTATGGCGCTCGTCGCGTTCCGTTGGACCTCGATGTTTCGCGGCATCGCGCGGCATGCCCGCGGCATGAACGGACGATCCGCCTTCGCTCACTTGGTTTGACGGCTCTTCGGAACTGACCGGGGCGCGGTGGCAATCGGCGGCGCCGATCCTGCGCACCTACCGCTGCCCGAATGGATCGATCAGTGGCAGCCCGCGTGGGACGCTGCCCACGACGTCACGACCTGCAAAGGCGCTCGCCTCACGTAGCCCACTCCTTGCCGAACCAGCGGCGGGCACGGCTGCGACCGAACTCGGCCTTGTCGGCAGCCAGCTGCATGGTCGGCTCGTCGAAGATGCCAACGACGGGCTGCGCTGCGCCGGGTGTGAACTGCACATTCACCCGGGCCACCTGGTCGCTACCCATCTGGATGTAGCAGAGGCCCTTGCCGTCGTACTCGGTCGTCTCGGCCTGGGACCGCAGGCTGGCGGCGATGCGCTCGGCGGCGGCTTCGCCTTGGCGCTCGGCGAATACGCCGGCCTTCGGCGTCCCGATGCTGGTGACGTCGCCGATCGCGAACACGCCCGGGAACGACGTCGCAAGCGTCATCGGGTGCACCGGAACCCAGCCGTCGACGGCGAGCCCGGATTCGGCGACGACGGCAGGGAGACTGTGGACGGGAATGCCGAAGAGAAGGTCGTAGGGCATCTCGCTGCCATCGTCGAACAGAGCGAGCTTGCGGGCCGGGTCGACGCTCTTCAGAGCGCGGTTGGGGTTGAAGGAGATGCCGCGTTCGGCAAAGGCGGCGAGCAGAGCCGCCGAGGTGTCGGGCGACGGCGGGATCGGCGCCGGCTGGGGCGTCACCAGCGCGATCTCCGAGCGGTCTCGCCGGCCTCGCTCCGTGAGGAAGTCGTGGAGGAGCAGCGCGGCCTCGCTGGGCGCAGGTGGGCACTTGAAGGGCAGCGACGTCACCCCGATGACGACTCGGCCACCCTGGAAGTTCTCGAGGACTTCGAGCAGCCCTAAGGCCGAACCCGGCGTGTAGAACTCGTGACCGCCGTCGAGCAGACCGGGCGTCGCCTCGGGGTGCACATCGGCGCCTAGCGCGATCACCAGGATGTCGGCGTCGAACGGGCCCTCAGTGGTGTCGACGTACTTGGCCACGGGATCGATGGCGGTGATTTCGGCCTGCACGACCTTCACTCCGGGCTTGGTGATGTCGGCGTACCGATGGAGGACCGCGTCCGCGGTCGCCCGCCCGAACATCACGTCGAGTTTCGAGAACCCGAAGATGAAACCGTCCTCGCGATCGATCAGAACGATGTCGGCCGTCTCCCCGAACTCCTCTGACAACTTCGTCGTCAGTTCGAGTCCGCCGAACCCAGCACCCAAGACCACAACACGCATGTCCCGAACACTAAGCCGTGTACACGACCAATTTCACTCCGTCTATTGCGTCTCGGCCGACTTTCGACGCCACAAGGAGCCGACCGGGCGGATCTACGACATCGACGACCTGGCTTGAACTCGTAGGCTCCGCATGCTTGGACGTGTCGCGGCGTTGGTGGCGGAACCGTTGGATGTTCCTGAGCGGCCTCCGGCTCCCGCTGCGCGAGCAGCGCTGGCATCGGGTGCTGGCGCTGTCGGCCTTGACGGGCGCCGTGACGGGCTTGGCCATCGTCGGCTTCGAGGCGCTGACGTCGCGCGTCTTGCTCGATTGGGTGTTCGAGTGGCCGCGTGCCGCACAGGTGGCGGCGCCCGCGATCGGGCTCGTGCTCGCCTGGGCCGCGCTGCACTGGCTCGGGCGCGATGCGAGTCCGTCGACCTCCGACGAATACCTACGCGCCTATCACGATCCGAAACACCCTTTTGAAACTCGAGCCTTTCCAGGTCGCGTCCTTGCGTCCATCGCCAC
>DASYFC010000072.1:0-4191 GCA_036498645.1 Acidimicrobiia bacterium
CGGCGCGCAGGCCGAGAAATCGAAGGTCAAGAAGATCACGGTGACGAGCGCGGCGTTCGGCAACAACAAGGCGATCCCGAGCGGCTTCACCTGCGACGGCTCGAGCGCGTCGCCGCCGCTGAAGTTCGGAAGCGTCCCGAAGGCGGCCAAGGACGTAGCGCTGATCATGACCGACCCCGACTTGCCGGGCGGTGGCACTTTCGTGCACTGGGCGGCGTGGCATCTCCCGAAAGCCGGAGTCCCGGAGCAGACGTTGCCCGCGGGGATCGTTCAGGGGAAGAACTCGATCGGCAACGCGGCCTACGCCGGGCCGTGCCCGCCTGCGGGGTCCCCGCCCCACCACTACATCTTCTCCGTCTCTGCCGTCTCGAAGCAGATCACGCTCGCGCCGGGCGCAACCGCCGACGAGCTCCGCGCCGCGATCAAGGGCAACGTGCTCGCGCAGGGCAAGCTGACCGGGACGTACCAGCGCTCGACCGGCGCTCAGTGACACTGCCCCGTTCAGGGCGCTGAGGTCGGGCGCAACGACGCCTCGATCAACCCGGGGAGGTCCAGCTCACCCGCTCGCGTCTGCGCGCCGGCCGCCAAGGCTCCCTCCATGCGGGCGTCGAGCTCGGGATCGCTGAGCGTGAGATTGAAGCAGTGCGCCTCCTCGAGCAGGCCGTCCTCGAGCGAACCACTGGCGGCATCGACCGCTCGCTTCGCCAGCCGCGCGGCCTCTCGTGGGAACGCCGCGATCCGCCGCGCCAGCCGGTCGACGAACGGCCCGATCTCGGCCGGCGGGAGCGCGCGGTTGATCCAGCCGTAGCGCTCGGCGAGCTCGGCGTCGAAGTCGTCGCACCCCAGCACGACCTCGAGCGCCCGGCTCCTGCCCATGAGGCGCGGGAGGCGCTGGGTGCCGCTCCCGCCCGGGAGGATCCCGACCGCCACCTCGGGCTGGCCGAGGATCGCCCGGCCGATCGCCCCGAACCGGAGATCGAGCGAGAGTGCGAACTCGCTCCCGCCGCCGCGGGCGCGCCCTTCGAGCTGCGCGATCGTCACCTGCGGGAGAGTCCGCCACCCCTCCATGAAGGCGTGGATGAACTCGAGGCGCTCGGGCCGGTCGGTCCGGTCGCGCGGCAGCGCCTGGATGAGGCCGAGGTCGGCGTGGGCGATGAAGAACTCGGGATCGGCGCTCCGGACTACCACGGCACCCACCTCGGCGTCGTCGGCGAGCTCGCCGGCGAGGTTCCCGAGGGAGCCGATGAGCACGGCGTCGAACAGGTTGACGGGGGGATGGTCGATGGTCACGAACGCGACCCCGCCGTCGATGTCGACTCGCAGACCTTCGTGCTCGTACGCGCCCATGGGCCGCCTCCGCGCTCGGGCAATCGCCGGACGGGCTCAGCCTGGCAGGAGCGCGCCGGCCGCGCCGGGTGACCTTGCTCGAGCCGCCGCCGGGGGTATGGTCTACCTACTGGTAGGTAGGTCCAGCAGCGGGCCCAGCCCCCTTTGAGCGCCACTCCCGCCGGGAGAGTCGCGGGAGGTTCCATGGAACAGGCAATCGCCCGAGACTCGAGCGAGCGGGTGAACGTCCGTTCGTCGATCCCCTTCTTCCTGCTGCAGCTGCTCCCGCTGCTCGCCTTCGTCACCGGCGTCACGACCACGGCCCTCGTGCTGCTGGCAGTCACGTTCTTCGGCCGGATGTTCTTCATCACCGCCGGGTACCACCGGTACTTCGCGCACCGCAGCTACAAGCTCGGGCGGGTAGCGCAGTTCGTGATGGCCTTCGGCGGTGGGACGGCGTGCCAGAAGGGCGTGCTCTGGTGGGCCGGTCACCACCGGCGTCATCACCAGTTCGCCGACACCGAGCGCGATCTCCACTCTCCCCGGAAGGGCTTCTGGTGGAGCCACGTCGGATGGATCCTCTGCGACAAGTACTCGGCCACGGACACGGACGCGATCAAGGACTTCGCCCGGTACCCCGAGCTGCGGTTCCTCGACAAGCACGACTGGATCCCGATGTGGGCGTTGGGCGTGACGTGCTTCCTGATCGGCGGGTGGAGCGGCCTGATCATCGGGTTCTTCCTGTCGAACGTGCTGCTGTGGCATTCGACGTTCACGGTGAACTCGCTGGCGCACGTCTTCGGTCGCCGCCGGTACGACACCGTGGACACGAGCCGGAACAACATTTTCGTCGCCCTGCTGACCGGTGGTGAGGGCTGGCACAACAACCACCATCACTACCAGTCGTCGGCGCGGCAGGGGTTCTTCTGGTGGGAGATCGACGTCGTCTACTACGTGCTCAAGCTCTTAGCGGCGGTCGGCATCGCTCACGATCTACGCCAGCCGCCGGCGCGGGTGCGCGACCCCAAACCTCCGGCGCCAGCGAACGATCACACGGAGGAGCGACAGCCGGTCGCGGTCTAACCCGTCCGCAGCGGTTCGAGACCGGCCAGGGCACGGCTCGCCCGCATCGCCAGAGCCACGATCGTGAGCGTCGGCCCGTAGCCGCTCGACGTCGGGAACACCGACGAGTCCGTGCACAGCACGTTGTCGACGTCGTGGAGGCGTTGCCACCGGTCGAACACGGTGGTGCGCGGGTCGTCGCCCATACGGGCCGTCCCCATGACGTGTCGCGAGATCGGCGTCGGGTTCATCGCCTCGAACTCGGTTCCGGGTCGTGGCGGCGACGTCACCCAGAACGCGTTGTCGGCGCCGGCGTCGCGCATGATTGCTTCGAAGCGAGGCGCCCAGTGCTCGGCGCATGCGACTTCATGCCGGTGGGGCGCGTACGTCACTCTCCCCGCCGGCGATCCCCACACGTCTCGCACGTGCGGGTCGAGGTCGATGCGGTTCGTGGCCTGAGGGAGATCCTCTCCCTGCATCGTGAACACCGCCATGCGATCACGCAGGGTCGACTCGACCATCAGCTGCGAATGGAGCTCACCGGGCGGCAGGTGGATCGCCTCCGTGATCGGCTGGCCCGCGCCGCCGTGCTCGACGATCCCGCCGCGGAAGTAGGGGAGGCCAACCTCGCGCGCGGCGTTGGACGCGGCGTCGTCCGGGACCATCGGGTCGTCCATCAGGTGCGTCACGGCCCGCCCCCGGTGCGCGTGCAACCGGAACGGGAAGATCCCGAGCACCAACGTCTGGAAATGGAACATGAGGAAGCGACCGACGACGTCTGGATTGCCGATGCCGCTGCGCAGCAGCAGACGCGGGGTCTCGAAGGCGCCGCCGGCGAGCACCACGAACGGTGCAGTCACCTCGTGCGCGGTGCGCTCGCCGTCCAGGTAGCGCACACCGCGAGCCTGGCGCCCGGTGCCGTCGACGAGGACCTCGCGCACGTACGACTCGGGACGGATCTCGCATCGGCCGGTGCGCAGCGCGCGCCGTAGCGGGGCGACCGGGTCGCCCTTGGCATCGATCGGGCAGCCGAAGAAGCCGCAGAACCCGCAGTTGTTGCACGCCGGGCGGCCGTCGTACTCGACGCTGTTCACGCCGGTCGGGGCCCGGTACGGGTGGTAGCCGAGACGCGTCGCGGCCTCGCTCGTGAGCACGGCGCAGAACATGTCCGGCCCCGGCGGCATCGGGTACGGGCCCGACCGCCACGACGCGAACGGGTTGGCGGTGTGGTCGCCGGCGACGCCGACGGCGCGCTCGGCCTCGGCGTAGTACGGCTCGAGCTCGTCGTAGTCGAGCGGCCAGTCGACGACGTCGGCGCCCTCGATCGGTCCGAGCTCGGATCGGGCCCTGAAGTCGATCTCGCGGAGGCGTGGCAGCTTGCCGTCGGCGTGGAAGCCGCCGCCCCCGACCGTCGACGGGAGGTTGTTCACGTCGCCGGTGAAGATCCGATCGCCGTCCTCGACGGAGCGGCGGAACGTGCGCGGCTCGAGCATCGGGTCGGGGCCGAGGAAGTGCCGCTGCAGGAACTTGAGCTCGTCACTGCTGATCTCGCCGGTGGGCGCGTACGGCGGCTCGAGATGCAAGAGGTGGTTGCGGCCCTTCTCGAACACGATCACGGACCAGCCCGCCGCGGTGAGGATGTCCGCCGCCGTGGCTCCGCCGGGTCCACTCCCGATGATGACGGCGTCGCAGTCGTGGTCAGTCACGGCCGCTCACCTCGTCGTCGGTGTAGCCGCGTGGCTGGACGTCCCCCTGGAACCCGATCGCCCGCCAGCCGCCGAGGTCACGGTTGCCGCCGTACTC
>DASYFC010000073.1:0-18081 GCA_036498645.1 Acidimicrobiia bacterium
ACCTTGAAGCCTTCGAGCACCACCGCCCAGCGCGCCGGGTCGGCGCGAGAAGGCGCGTTGAAGCTGATCCGGTCGACGAGGTCGCCGTAGCGCGCCAGCACCTGCGGCGCGATCTCCTCCGGCGTGCCCCGCACCGTGAACGTGTCGACGAGGTCGTCGCCGATCAGGCCGCCCATCTCCTCCCAGCGTCCTTCCTTGGAGAGACGGTTGAGCTCGGGCTGCAGCTCGCCCCAGCCGTGCACGTCGAGGACACGCCGGTACGCCGGGGTCGAGCCGTAGAACGCGAGCTGGCGCCGGACGCCGGCTTCGGCGGCGGCGATCTCCTCGTCGGAGTCGCCCGTCACGATCATGAGCGGGAACGCGATCTCGAACCTCGCGCGCGTCCGGCCGGCACGGTCGAAGCCGCGCTCGAGCGCGGGAAGCGTGACCTCCCGCAGGAACCGCTCGGTGCTGAAGGGATGGACAAGGAACCCGTCCGCGACCTCGCCGGCGACCTCGGTCATCGCCGGGCCGACACCGGCGAGCCACATGCGCGGCGGCCCGTACCGGTTCGGGCCCGGGTTGAAGAACGGGGTCATGAGCGTGTGGCGGTAGAAGTCGCCGTCGAACCGGAGCGGCGCGCCCTCGTGCCAGCACGCCCAGATAGCGCGGATCGCGAGCGCGAGCTCGCGCATCCGGGGGGCGGGCTTGGACCACGGCATCGAGAAACGCTTCTCGATGTGCGGGCGGATCTGGGAGCCGAGCCCGAGGATGAAGCGGCCCTCCGACGCGCTCTGGAGGTCGTAGGCCGTCTGCGCCAACGTCATCGGGTTGCGGGCGAACGCCACGGCGATCGCGGTCGACAGCTCGAGGCGCTCGGTGTGCTCGGCAGCGAGCAGCACGGGCAGGAACGGGTCGTGCGGGCCTTCGAACGTGTATGCGCCGTCGTAGCCGCCGCTCTCGAGCTGACGCGCCCGGTTTGCGATCTCGCTGAGGTTGTCGGTGAGCGCCCCGTCGATCTTCATGGGTGCGATCGTACGTCCGTCGCGGAACGCGAGAGAGCGACGCGAGCGGCGGCAGTACGCTGAACGCATGAGCGAAGACCTGAAGCCACGAAGCCGCGAAGTCACCGATGGCATGGAACGAGCCGGGGCGCGGGCGATGCTGCGGGCCGTCGGGATGACCGACGCCGATTGGGACAAGCCGCAGATCGGCGTGGCGTCGAGCTGGAACGAGGTCACGCCGTGCAACATGCCGCTCGACCGGCTCGCAAAGCGGGCCAAGGACGGTGTCCGCGCCGCCGACGGCTTCCCCATCGAGTTCGTCACGATCGCGGTGAGCGACGGCATCTCGATGGGCCACGAGGGCATGCGCGCCTCTCTCGTGAGCCGCGAGGTCATCGCCGACTCGATCGAGACGATGATGCACGCCGAGCGCTTCGACGGGATGGTGACGTTCGCCGGCTGCGACAAGAGCCTGCCCGGCATGCTGATGGCCGCCGGCCGTCTCAATCTTCCTGCGGTGTTCCTCTACGGCGGGGCAATCCTTCCCGGGCACTGGAAGGACCAGGCGCTCGATGTGGTGAGCGTGTTCGAGGCCATCGGCGCGTGCGCGGCCGGCACGATCACGGAGAACGAGCTCGGTGAGATCGAGCGTCGTGCGTGCCCGACAGAGGGCTCGTGTGCCGGGATGTTCACGGCCAACACCATGGCGTCGGCGGCCGAGGCGCTCGGCATGTGCCTACCCGGCAGCTCGGCGCCACCCGCGGTGGACCGGCGCCGCGACGACTTCGCGTTCGAGTCCGGGCGCGCGGTCGTGGGGCTCCTCGAAGCGGGGATCCGACCCCGGCAGATCATGACCAAGCCCGCGTTCGAGAACGCGATCGCAGTGGTGAACGCGCTCGGCGGCTCGACCAACGCCGTGCTGCACCTGCTCGCCATCGCCCACGAAGCCGAGGTCGAGCTCGAGCTCGACGACTTCAACCGCATCGCGGCCAAGGTGCCGCACATCGCCGACACGAAGCCCCACGGCAAGTACCACATGGCCGACATCGACCGCATCGGAGGCGTGCAGGTCGTGCTGCGCGAGCTCCTCGACGCGGGGCTGTTGCACGGCGATTGCCTCACGGTGACGGGCAAGACGTTGGCCGAGAACCTCGCCGCCCTCGATCCGCCCGCACCGGACGGCGAAGTCGTGCACCCGTTGCGCGACCCCATTCACGCCGAAGGCGGGATCGTCGTGCTGCGGGGATCGCTCGCGCCGAAGGGCGCGGTCGTGAAGGTCGCCGGGCTCGACAGCGACCGCTTCGAAGGGACCGCCCGCGTGTTCGACGGCGAGGACGCGGCGATGGACGCGGTGATCGCCGGGAGGATCAGCGCCGGCGACGTCGTGGTGATCCGCTACGAGGGCCCGAAGGGCGGCCCCGGGATGCGGGAGATGCTCGCGGTGACGGGCGCGATGAAGGGCGCGGGCCGGGGCGCGGACGCCGCGCTCGTGACCGACGGCCGGTTCTCGGGCGGCACGCACGGCTATTGCGTCGGGCACGTCGCGCCCGAGGCCGTCGACGGGGGACCGATCGCGTTCGTCGAGGACGGCGACCGCATCGTGATCGACGCCGCCGCCCACACGCTCGACCTCCTGGTCGACAACGCCGAGCTCGACCGTCGTCAGGCGAATTGGAAGCTGCCCGACCCGCGCTACACGAGCGGCGTTCTCGCCAAGTACGCCAAGCTCGCCCAGGGCGCTGAGCGCGGCGCGATCACGAACGTGTAGTGATCTAGCCGGCGTGCCCGAGGGCGTCGAGGTCGAGTACGCGCGCCGACTCATCGAGGAGCGCGCGCTGGGTCGCAAGATCGCCGGGGTCGACGCGCCCGACGCCTGGTATCTCAAGCGCGGTCTCACCGCCGCCGCCCTCGAGCCTGCGCTCACCGGCCACCGGCTCACCGCCGCCCGCCGCCGCGGCAAGCTGCTCCTGCTCGACACCGACCGCGCCGGCCCGACGCTCGGGCTGCACCTCGGCATGAGCGGACGCGTCCTGATCGACGACCACGCCGCCGGCGACCCGCTCATCTACGGCAGCAATCGCGAGAACCCCGTCTGGCACCGTTTCACGCTTCGCTTCGCCGACGGTGGATCGCTCGTCATGCGCGATCCGCGGCGCTTGGGTGCTGTCGAGCTCGACCCCGACGAGGACCGCCTCGGTCCCGACGCGTTCGTCGTCACCCAAGCCGAGCTCGACCGCGTGCTCACGCACAGCCGCGCCCCGGTCAAGGCGGTGCTCATGGACCAGTCCCGCGTCGCCGGGCTCGGCAATCTCCTGGTCGACGAGGTGCTGTGGCGGGCCGGCATCGACCCGGCCCGGCCGGCGCGCGAGCTCGACCGCAACGACCGCCGCAGGGTGTATCGCGCCGTGCACCGCACGTTGCAGTTGACCCTCGATCGCGGCGGATCGCACACGGGCGATCACATGGCGCAGCGCTTCGCCGGCGGTGTGTGCCCGAAGGACGGCACGCCGTTCGAACGCCGCACGGTCGCCGGTCGCACCACGTTCTCGTGCCCGCAGCACCAACGCTGAGGTCGCGCCGTACCATTCGGACGTGCGGGTCCTCGTCGTAGAAGACGAGTCGAAGATGGCGACCCTCGTGCGCAAGGCGCTCGAGCTCGAGGGTTACTCCGTCGACGTCGCCATGACCGGCACCGACGCGGTGTGGATGGGCACCGAGAACGAGTACGACGCCATCGTGCTCGACGTGATGATCCCCGAGCCCGACGGCTTCGAGGTATGCCGGCGCCTGCGGGCCGACGGACGCTGGGCGCCGATCCTGCTCTTGACCGCGCGGGACAGCGTCGACGACCGCGTGATCGGTCTCGATGCCGGCGCCGACGACTACATCCCGAAGCCCTTCTCGTTCGAAGAGCTGTACGCCCGGCTGCGGGCCCTCACCCGGCGCGGTGCTCCCGAGCGTCCCCGCGTCCTCGAGGTCGGTGATCTCCAACTCGACCCAGCGCGGCATCGTGTCACCCGCGCCGACCGGGAGATCGACCTGAGCCCCAAGGAGTTCGCGCTGCTCGACCTCTTCATGCGGCACGCGGACGAAGTGCTCAGCCGTACCACGATTCTCGAACACGCGTGGGACTTCGCGTACGACGGGACGTCCAACGTCGTCGACGTCTATGTCCGCTACTTGCGCGAGAAGATCGACCGGCCCTTCGATCGCACGACTCTCGAGACCGTGCGGGGTGTCGGCTACCGGCTCCGGAGCGACGCGTGATCCGACGTCCCCGCACCCTGCGCGGCCGGCTGACGCTCGTGTTCGCGCTCGTCACCGCCGTGCTGTGCCTGCTCGTCGGCGTGCTCGTCGACTTCCAGTACCGCAACGCGCTGCGGCAGGCCCTCGACGACGGCCTGACCACCCGGTTCTCGAACCTCGAACGCGATCTCGCCAGCAGCGGCGACCAGTCTGTCGAGCCCACACTGCCCGACGAGGAGGCGTTCGCACAGATCGTCGACGCGGACGGCGTAGTGGTGAACGCCGCCCCGCGCGCCCTCCTCGCGCGGCGCGTGCTGACCAAGAGCGAGCTCGCCGATGCGCGCACCCACCGGATCACGATCGAGCGGGCATCCGCCCCCGGCAACCAGCAGTCGCGCCTGCTGGCGGGGCCGGTCGGCCAGCCCGGGCTCGGCCTGGTCGTCGTGGTCGGGACGTCGCTCGAAGAGGTGACCAAGGCGCAACACCGCCTCGAGCTCGCGCTCGTGATCGGCCTCCCGTTGTTGGCCGCGATCGTGTCGGTCGCGGGCTGGTTCCTCGCCGGCGCCGCGCTGAAACCGGTGCGGAACCTGGTGGAGGAGGCCGACGAGATCTCGGCCGTGGCCGCGCGCGGTCAGCGGCGGCGCCTGTCGGTGCCCGAGACGGGCGAGGAGCTCGCCGACCTCGCCCGCCACCTCAACGAGCTTCTCGCCCGCATCGAGGGCGCGCTCGAGCACGAGCGCGCCTTCCTCGACGACGCCAGCCACGACCTTCGCACCCCGATCTCGATCGTCCGCAGCGAGCTCGAGCTGGCGCGCATGCAGACCGAGGAGGGGACCGAGCTCGCACGGGCACTCGACTCCTCCCTCGAAGAGGTCGGCCGCCTCGACCGGCTCGCGGTCAACCTGCTCGTGCTCGCGCGCTTCCGTTCCGCCGGCCCACCCCCGCCGGAGCCGGTGGACCTCGGCGCCCTGTCACGGCGGGCCGCCGAGACCGTCGCCCGGTCACGGGACGGCCACGCAGTGCCGGTTCGGGTGAACGGGTCGGCAGAGGTGCGGGGCGACGAGGATGCCATCGCGCGTGCCGTCCTCAACCTGGTCGACAACGCCGCCCGCCACGCCGACGAGCGCATCGACGTTGAGGTGTCGAGCGACGAGGACGGCGCCGTCGTTGCCGTGCGCGACGACGGGCCGGGGTTCCCGCCCGAGCTCCTCGGGCAGGCCGTGGGACGGTTCGTGCGCGGCACCAACGGCGGACATGGCACCGAGAACGGCGCCGGCCTCGGCCTCGCCATCGTCGACGCCATCGCGACCGCGCACGGCGGAGTGCTCGACATCGAGAACAGCGCGGAGGGCGGGGCCAACGTGCAGCTCCGGCTTCCGCTCCGACGCCCGTTCTGATTCCGGACCGCGCCTCCGCTACGGTCGGCACGCCCCCATGACAGATCCGACCACGACCTCGACACGGGTGGCGACTCCTGCTCCGCGGGCTCAGCCGGCCGCACGCCGTCGCCTGCGTCTCCTCGCGTTCGCAGTCACCGCGACGGGGCTGATCAACGTCCTCTCGGCGCTGACCCCGGTCATGCGCGACCGGCTCGAGGTCGTCGGCGAGGCGTTCACACCGGAGGTCGCGCACGTCGCCCGGGGAGCGACCGCACTGCTCGGCGTGGCTCTGATCCTGCTGAGTCGCGGCATCGTGCGGCACCGCCGCCTCGCGTACCGGACGGCTCTGGTGCTGCTGGCGGTGTCGGCGTTCACGCACGTGCTGAAGGGCCTGGACGTCGAGGAGGCGGTCGTCTCGCTCGGCGTCGCCGTGCTGCTCCTCCGGTCGAGCTCGCTGTTCGACGCACCGACTCCGCCCCACCGCTGGCGGACCGCGCTCGTCGCGGCGATCACGATCATCCCGGTCGCGTTCGTATACGGAGTCGTCGGGTTTGCCGTCCGCCACGACCGGGTGCGTCCCGAGTTCACCTTCGTGGGCGCCGTCCAGGAGACCGCCGCGCGCCTCGTCGGGCTGAGCGGCCCGTTCACGGTAACCGGAGGCTTCAGTCGCTGGTTCCCGGCGTCGATCACGGTCCTCGGCTTCGTCGCGTTGATCGCGATCGCCGTCGCCGTGCTCGCGCCCGTCACCGAAGGCGCCGTCGCGCCGGCCATCGAGCGCGAAGGCATCCGTCGTCTGGCGAACCGCGAAGACGGTGACACGCTCGACCCCTTCGCCCTCCGTCACGACAAGCGCTACATCACCTCGGCCGACGGCCGCGCCGCGGTCGCGTACCGGTACGTGAACGGCACGGGTCTCGCGTCCGGCGACCCCGTCGGCGATCCCGCCTCCTTCGGCGACGCCATCGCCCGGTTCCTCGATCGGTGCCGAGCGTGCGGCTGGCGGCCCGCGGTGATCGGGGCCCGCGCCGACCGAGTCCCGTTCTACGAGACCGCCGGGCTCCGCGCCCGCTACCTCGGCGACGAGGCCGTGATCGACGTCGACGAGTTCACGCTGGACGGCCGGCGCATGCGTCCCGTCCGTCAGGCGTTCAACCGAACGAAGAACTTCGCTCTCACCGCCGAGATCCACCGTGAGGGTGAGCTCGACCCGACGCTGCGCCGGGCGCTCGTCGGCATCTCGGATCGCCACCTCGCCGGAGGCCACGAACGCGGCTTCTCCATGGCGCTCGACGGGCTGCTGACGGGTCGCGATCCGGAGTGCGTGATCGCCGTCTGCCGCGACGACCGAGGAACGCCGATCGCCTTCCAGCGGTTCGTCCCCTGCAAGGCGGGCACCGGCCTCTCGCTCGACACGATGCGACGTGATGCAGTCGGGCCGAACGGCGTCAACGAGCGGCTCATCGTGGAGGTCGTGCTATGGGCGAGGGAGCACGGCATGCGCGAGGTATCGCTCAACTTCGCCGCCTTCCGCGGGCTCATCGAGGACGACGCCGAGCTCGGCCCGCTCCAGTCCGCGCAGGCGTGGCTGATCAGGCGGCTCAACCCGTACTTCCAGATCCAATCGCTGCTCACGTTCAACGCCAAGTTCAACCCGCGGTGGGTGCCGCGCTACATCGTCTACCGATCGGTCGGGGATCTCGCCCCGGTCGCGGTCGCGGCCCTGAGCGCCGAGTCGTTCCTGCCCTTCGATCGCGGCCCCCGCTGTGAGTGCGGCAGCGCGGGGGACGAGGAGAGCGGAACCGGCTTGCGAATCGGTTCACGATCGTCCACACTTGTCGCCTGATGGATCACCAGGCCACCCTCGTAGTCGTTACCTAGCGCGCAGCCGCCCCAACCGCGTCTGCGCGCCTTCGCCCCTCGCAAAAGCGGGGGGCTTTTCATGTCCCGAGAAGCGCTGCGATGAAGGAACGAAGATGAAGCTGACCGGAGCCCAGGCCCTAATCAAGAGCCTCGAGATGGAGGGCACCGAGGTCATGTTCGGGCTGCCGGGCGGGGCGATCCTGCCCGTGTACGACCCGCTCATCGACTCGTCGATCCGCCACATCCTCGTCCGCCACGAGCAGGGCGCCGGCCACATGGCCGAGGGGTTCGCCCACGCGACCGGTCGCCCCGGCGTGGCCATGGTCACGAGCGGCCCCGGGGCCACGAACATCGTCACCGCCCTCTGCGACGCCTACATGGACTCGATCCCGATCGTCGTCATCACCGGGCAGGTTCCGTACGGGGTGATCGGCAGCGACGCGTTCCAGGAGTGCGACACCGTCGGCATCACGATGCCGGTCACGAAGCACAACTGGCTCGTGACCGACCCCCAGGACATCCCGCGGTACGTGCAGGAGGCGTTCCATGTGGCGACGACCGGTCGACCGGGGCCGGTGGTCGTGGACGTGCCGAAGGACATCTCCAACCAGATGATGGATTGGTACTGGCCCGACGCCGTCGACCTGCCTGGTTACAAGCCGAACGTGAAGGGCCATCCGAAGCAGATCAAGGACGCGGCGCGGCTCTGGGGCGAGGCTCACCGCCCGGTCATCTACGCCGGCGGCGGGATCCTCAAAGCGCGCGCTTCTGCCGCGCTCAAGGAGCTGGCCGAGGCCACCGGCACGCCGGTCGTCACGACGCTCATGGCTCGCGGATCGTTCCCGGACGATCACCCGCAGTGCCTCGGCATGCCCGGGATGCACGGCAACTACACCGCGGTGACGTCGATGCAGAAGTCCGACCTGCTGATCGCGTTGGGATCGCGCTTCGACGACCGCGTGACGGGCAAGGTCGACGCGTTTGCGCCGGGCGCGAAGGTGATCCACGTCGACATCGACCCCGCCGAGCTGGGCAAGGTCCGCCGGCCCGACGTGCCCATCGTGGGCGACTGCCGGCTCGTCATCGAGGAGCTGATCAAGGCGGTGCGCGCCGACCGGCAGAAGCGCGACTGGCCCGACCTGACGGCGTGGTGGACGCAACTGCGCGAGTGGCAGGAGCGGTACCCGCTCCACTACGAGCAGCCCGAGGACGGGCCGCTCAAGCCGCAGTACTGCATCGACATGCTGCGCGACAACTCGCCGGAAGACACCATCGTGGTGTCGGGGGTCGGTCAGCACCAGATGTGGTCGAGCCAGCGGTGGAAGTTCAACCACCCGAACACGTGGATCAACTCCGGTGGTCTCGGGACGATGGGCTTCGCCGTGCCGGCGTCGATCGGCGCCAAGGTCGGGAAACCGGATCGGATGGTGTGGGCCATCGACGGTGACGGCTGCTTCCAGATGACGGCGCAGGAGCTCGTGACCGCGTCGGCCGAGCGCATCCCGGTCAAGGTCGGGATCCTCAACAACGCATACCTCGGGATGGTGCGCCAGTGGCAGGAGCTCTTCTACGAAGAGCGCTACAGCGAGGTGTACCTGTCGCCCGACCTGCCCGACTACGCGAAGTGGGCCGAGGCCATGGGGTGTGTGGGCTTCAAGGTCGAGACGCCCGAGGACGTGATCCCGACGATCGAGAAGGCCAACGAGATCGACGACCGGCCCGTCGTTGTCGACTTCCAGATCGACTACCGCGAGAAGGTCTACCCGATGGTGCCCGCGGGCGGCTCGAACGACGACATCATCCTCGACCCCGCCCACGACAAATCAGTGGGGAGGTAGTCGCCGTGGCCACCGGAGCGCAGCATCACATCCTGTCCGTGCTCGTCGAGAACAAGTTCGGCGTGCTCTCCCGGGTGGCCGGGCTGTTCTCGCGGCGCGGCTACAACATCTTCTCGCTCGCGGTCAGCCCGACCGAGGACGAGCGGCTGAGCCGGATGACGATCGTCGTCGACGCCGAGTCGGCGCCGCTCGAGCAGGTCACCAAGCAGCTCAACAAGGTGATCCCGGTGATCAAGATCACGGAGCTCACCCCGGACGACGCCGTCGAACGCGAGCTCATGCTGGCGACGGTGAAGGCGGGCGCGGAGACGCGCTCGCAGGTGACCGAGCTGGCGGCGATCTTCGAGGCGAAGATCGTCGACGTCGGCTACGAGGCCATGACGCTCCTGGTGGCGGGCACGCCCGACAAGCTCGATGCCATCACCGACCTGCTGGACCCGTTCGGGATCGTCGAGTCGCAGCGCACGGGCCGCATCGCCCTGCCCAAGCTGGCCCGCGAGCGCACCAAGCTGCGGGCAGTCAAGGACCGCGGCGCGTAATGATCACGACGTGAACGTGAAATAGAGAAGGGACGAGCTGATGCCCGCCACCATCTATTACGACGACGACGCCGACCTCGCGTTGCTCGAGGGCCGGAAGGTCGCGGTGCTCGGGTACGGGTCGCAGGGCCATGCCCACGCGCTGAACCTGAAGGAGTCCGGCGTCGACGTACGTGTCGGCCTGCGCGACGGGTCGTCGTCGTGGGCGAAGGCCGAAGCCGCGGGACTGGTCGTGACCACGATCGCACAGGCGTGCAAGGAAGCCGACGTGATCATGGTGCTGCTCCCCGACACCGAGCAGGCCGCGATCTACAAGCGCGACATCGCGCCCAACCTCGACGACCGGGACTCGCTGGCCTTCGCCCACGGCTTCAACATCCACTTCGGGCAGATCCGCCCGCCCAAGGGCGTCGACGTGTGGATGATCGCCCCCAAGGGGCCGGGCCACCTCGTGCGGCGCACGTTCGAGGAGGGCGGCGGAGTCCCGTCGCTGGTCGCGGTGCAAGCCGACGAGACCGGCAAGGCGAAGCAGACCGCGCTCGCGTACGCCCGGGCGATCGGCGCAACGCGCGCCGGCGTGCTCGACACGACCTTCGAGGAGGAGACGGAGACCGACCTGTTCGGCGAACAGGTCGTCCTGTGCGGTGGGCTCACCGAGCTCATCAAGGGGAGCTACGAGACGCTCGTTGCCGCCGGGTACCAACCCGAGTCGGCGTACTTCGAGACGCTGCACGAGGTGAAGCTCATCGTCGACCTCATCTACGAGGGCGGCATCACCAACATGCGCTACTCGATCTCGGACACCGCCGAGTACGGAGACATGACGCGTGGCCCAAGAATTATCACCGACGAGACGCGCGCCGAGATGCGCCGCATCCTGGACGACATCCAGACCGGCCGGTTCGCCAACGAGTGGATCCTCGAGAACCAGGCCGGCCGTCCGGTGTTCAACGCGTTGCGCCGCCAGTCGGCCGAGCACCCGATCGAAGAGGTCGGGGAGCGTCTGCGGGCGATGATGCCGTGGATCGGCGCCGGCAGGACACGCCCCCAGGACGCGTCCGGCGGCTGACACGAGCGGCCGCATCTGCCGCGAGGGCGCCGAGCGCTCCGCTTGACTGTCCCCGCGGACGGGAACAGGATTGTTGACCCGAGGTGCCCGTTTCCTCGCAATTCGGTATTTCGGGAAAGCGAACACGGAGACGTTCGAGTCTTCGGGAGTCGCGCGAAGGGGCAGATGGAACGCGACGGCGTTGCGGGGCCGGGATGGGTCGAATCAGGCGCGCGCTTGACCTACCTCGTCATGGGCGTCGGGGCGATCTGCGTCTTGGCGCTCGCGTTCGGGCTGCTCGGCCCGGTCACTAACGAAGCGTTCCTGATCCTCGGCGCGGGGGCAGTCGCAGCCACGGTTGTCGGCCTGCGGCGCAACCGGCCCGCCGCGCGCTGGCCGTGGGTGATCATCACGGCGGCGCTGATCGTGTTCCTCGTAGGCGGCAGCGTCCGCGACGCGGTCGGCAGCCTCGGCGACCTCTCCGCCGGTCGGTCGCCCGTGCCCGACCTCATCACGTTGTCGGGTTACGTGATCATCGGTATCGGCGTCCTTGGCCTGGCACACGTCCGCGGGCGCGGGATGCGCGATGTCGACGGGATGCTCGACGGTGTCATCGCCGCGTTGGCAGCGATGGCACTCGCCTGGACCTTCCTCATCAACCCCACCCTCTTCCACGACCACGCGCCTCTGACCGTGCGACTTCTTCTCTCTTGCTATCCGCCGTTGTCGGTGTTCATCGTCGCGATGATTGCCCGGCTCGCGTTCAACACCGGGAAGCGACGCCCGTTGTCCTATGCGCTGCTCCTCGGGGCGGGGACAGCGATGCTCGTCGGGGACGTCGTCTACATGCTCGTCGAGACCCACACCTTGACGCTCTCTCAGCACTTGTTCGACTTGCCCTACGCGCTCGCCTTTGTCTTGTTCATCGGGGCGGTGCTCCACCCGTCGATGCGCGAGCTCACCGAACCCCTACCGGCAGACGAGTTGGCTCCCACGAAGGGAAGGCTCGCGTTCGTCGCGGTTGCGCTCGGCTTCCCTGCCTTGATCACCGTGTTCCGGTTCGACGCCGCGGTCAGCGACCGTGTCGCGCTCGGCGTCATCGTCATGGCACTCACCCTCGCCGCCGCGTGGCGGATGTTCCGCGCTCTGCGTGCGTACGCCCGTTCCGAAGAGAGCCTCACGCACGCGGCAACGCATGACGCGCTCACGGGCCTTCCCAACCGTTCGTATGCGCAGGACCAGCTCAATGCGGTCCTCGCCCGTCCGAGGCAGGACGGCGGGCTCGTCGCGCTCCTCTTCCTCGACGTCGACCGCTTCAAGCTCATCAACGACAGTTACGGTCACAGCTTGGGCGACGAGTTGCTCCTCGCCGTGGCCTGGCGTCTCAGCGCGACGACACGGCCAGGCGATCTGGTCGCACGCATCGGCGGAGACGAGTTCGTCATCGTTCTGGACCATCTTCCGACGACGAGCAAGGCGATGGAGGTCGCTGAGCGCACCCGTCTCACCTTCCAGATCCCGTTCAACATTCGCGGCGTCGAGGTCATCGCGTCGGCCAGCATCGGCGTGTCCCTGAGCGACGGAACCGACCCGTCGCTCGACGCGGAGGATCTCATCCGCGACGCCGACACGGCCATGTACCGAGCGAAGGAGACGGGCCGCGACGCAGTGTGCGTGTTCGACTCGTCGATGCGGGACTCGGCCACGCAGCGCGTCGAGCTCGAGCGTGACCTGCGCCACGCGATGGAATCGGAGGAGCTGCACCTGCTCTATCAACCCCTTGTTCAACTTCCGATGGGCACGATCGAGGGCTTCGAGGCGCTCTTGCGCTGGTCGCATCCCTCCCGGGGTGAGCTCCTGCCGACGTCGTTCGTTCCGCTCGCCGAGGACACCGGGCTCATCGTGCCGATCGGCACGTGGGTGATCGAGGAGGCGTGTCGTCAGTTGACCTGGTGGCGCGATGCGATCCCGAACGGCGAAGACCTCTATGTCGCGGTGAATCTCTCAGTGCGTCAACTCCGAGACCCGCAGCTCGTGCCGTGCGTACGAAAGGCGCTGAAGAGCGAGAAGCTCTCCGACGGGTCGCTGACCCTGGAGCTCACCGAGAGCCTGCTCATGGACAACCCGGCGGCGGCAGCACACCTCCTCGAGCAGCTTCGATCGGCGGGCGTCGGCCTCGCGATCGACGACTTCGGCACCGGGTACTCGTCGCTCTCGTCCTTGCGGCGCTTGCCCGTCGACCGCGTGAAGATCGATCAGTCGTTCATCGAGGGTCTCGACCGCGATACGTCGGACGAGAGCCTCGTCTCCGCGATCGTCGCGATGGCCAGTGCGTTGCGGGTGACGACCGTCGCCGAGGGAGTCGAGACGTACGCGCAAGGCAGACGTCTCCACAAGCTCGGCTGCAACGTGGCCCAAGGCAACTTCTACTCGCGCCCGATCCCGACGGCGTCCGTGCCCGGCATCGTCGAGCAATTCGGCGTCGCCCGTCGCTCACACCTGAAGGTGGTGCCCGACATCGGGACTGCCTGAGCGTGCCGCTCGGATGCTCAAGCGGTGTGCGCGTGGCCCCCCGAGTGCAGGTGCTCGAGCACCGGCTCCAGATCCAGTGGCCGTACCGCCGCCTCCAGGCCCCGTCCCTCGAACAGGATCTCGTACATCGACGGGTCCGCCGTCTCGAGCCGGGCGAAGTACGCGTCGAGGTCGCTGTACACCGGCAGGCTCGCGGGCGAATCGAGGTACGGGAGCGGCTCGAGACCGGAGAAGCGCTCGAACGGATCAGCCATCGCCCCCTGCAGGAGGTTCAGGACCACCAGGTCGAGAATCGTCACGACCCACTTGACGTGAGATCGCAGCGCGAGCTGAGCCACGGCCTGGTACAGGCCGAGGCTCACCAGCCCATCCGTCGCCCGACCGCGGTACTCGGAGTCGACGGCGAGGGTGGCGATGTCCAAGGCGCTGTCGGCCTCGAGACGGAGGTTCGATCGCTCGAGCACATCGTCGAGGCGATGACCCCAAACGGGCTCGACATCGCCGAGGCTCTTCAGGCCCGCAGGTGACGGCAGTACGAGTCTGATCGCACCGGCCGGCCGTCGCCGTCGATGATCCATCGCGCACACGAAGACGGTCGACCCTTCGTACGGCCCGTACTCGGCCTCGAGGAGCTCGGGCGTGTTGTTGAAGTACTCGTAGAACACCTCCCGCTCGACGTGACGCGCGAGCTCGGATTCGGGCGCGTCCGCTGCGAACACGTACACGCCGAATGGCTCAGACGGTTCTCCTGCTGTCGCAACAACCCGATCGCCGAGCTCCAGGAGCCCATCCCGATCGAATACGACCGATGCTGCACTCATGATCAAAACTCCTTTGTGACGACCTCGACCGCGTCGAGGTAGTCGCGCGTGAACTCTGTCGCTGCAGCGGCGTCGAACCGTTTGCAGGTATAGATATCGACGCTAAAGAACAACATCGGTTCCTCCCACGCATAGAAATGGGCGCCGGAGCTCTCCCAGTGGATCCATCCGGCCCAGCCGTGCGTGTCCGAGCGGTGTGTTGTCGGCTCCATCAGCGCTTTCATGCCACACACTGAAGAGAGACCGGACAGATAGCTCCTTATGCGCTCGTCCGTGATCGGCTCACGGCACGTTCCCTCAACTACGAGACGCTGCCGGAGGATCATCGGAGCCAAGTCCTGCCACTTGGGTGTCGCGGTGATCACCTCCAACAATCCGCTACGACGCGGAAGAACGTCACGTGCGCAAGGGCACCCTCGGATGTACACGCACGAGTTCAGTATGGGTAGGCGTGAGTCCACTGTCCAGCCGTGTGGCCGGTGTTGTGCCATATGACCAGGACATCCGCGCTGAAACCGTTGCACGCCCGACGTTCTTCGCGCCCCCAGCTCGGGCGGCATCGCGTGCGTAATCTCAACTCGTGCGGGACGTCCTCCTCACCGTGCTCGCGGCCATGGTCGGATATCTCCTGGGGACGATCCCGTCGGCCGGCGTCGTCGCCTGGCTCGCCACCCGCGGAAGGATCAACCTGCGCGAGGCCGGGAGTGGCAATCCGGGCGCCATCAACGCGATCAAGATGCTCGGCACACGTTGGGGCGTCGTCGTGCTCGTGGCCGACATCGCCAAGGGCGCGGCGGCGGGACTGCTGGGGCTCCTCATCGCCGGTGACCCGGGCGCGTACGCCGCCGCCACCGCCGCGATCGCCGGACACATCTTCCCCGTGTGGAGCGGCTTCCGAGGCGGGAAGGGCGTGGCGACGTCGGCCGGCGCCTGCCTCGCCGCGTTCCCGGCGTACTTCCCGATCGACATGATCGTGGCGGGCGCCAGCGCGCTGAAGTCGCGGCGGTCCGAGCTCGGCACCCAGGTCGCGTGCGTCGTCTGGGTCGTGTCCGCGTTGGTCTGGTGGCTGGCCGACCTGCCGAACCTGTGGGGCCCCGACCCGTCGGTCGGCCTCTTCCTCTTTTCCGTCATCGGCTCGACGATGATCCTCTACAAGTTCCGCGCCGCGGCCAGAGTGGCGACTGCACGCTGATTCCGGGGCGGCGCGACGTCCAGCCCGACGGAACCCGCTTCAGTGGGGGTCGCTCGTGCGGCCGAGGGTCTCCACGGGGGTCGCGCCGGGGCGGGTCCACTGCGCCGTGGGCCGGCTGGTCGGGCCCCAAGTGGCGACTCCGTCGGCGTCCGAGCGCCAGTACCAGCAGATCGGCGCGCCGTGCCCACCGACCGGCGCCCCGGCCTGAGGGGCCTCGGGCCAGCCGTCGGGGTTGTCCTCCCACGCCTCGCGCCGGCCGTATGGCGTCATGTCGAGCAGGCCCAGGGTCGCGTCGAGCGGCTCGTCGCCCCGGCCGGTCGTGGAGTAGGTGAGGAACACGCGGTCGCCGTCACGCAGGTAGCAGACGATGTGCCCCATCTGTTCGCCGATCGGCGGCTCCAGGCCCCGCACCGAGTACCAGGGCTGGGTGTAGCCCATGAACTCGACGAAGGGAGCCACCTCGTCCCACGAGCCCGAGGTGAGGACGGCGAACGAGACGCCGCGCTCGTTCAGGTAGACGGCGTCCTCGGCGTGCTTCATGTGCCAGACGTTGAAGGTGCAGCCCTCGCACTGCCCCTGGAACGGCGCGCCGTCGTACCACATCTGCTGGTAGACCACGAGCTCGTCGCGACCCTGGAACAGGTCGAGGAACGGGACCGGCCCGTCCGCGCCGGTGACCTCGACCGTGCCGTCGAACTCGACCATCGGCAGCCGCCGACGGGCCGCGGCGATCGCGTCACCCTCATGGGTGTGCGCCTTCTCGCGGACCAGCAACTCCTCGCGCGCCGCCTGCCAGGTGGGCAGGTCGACGACGGGCGGCTTGCCGGGGAGGTTGCTGCTCGTGTTGCCGGGGGTGGTCGTCATGGTGTCCTCCGCTGTCGCGTGCGGGCTCCCTGGGGAGCCTGTCAGCTGAGACGACTCACGGTGCCGAGACTCATCGATTCAGCTCGGCCTTGATTCTGTACAGATTCCGTGACGCGCCAAGAGGCGTGCCTTCCACCGTGATGGTTTTGTACGACGGGGGAGGGGTAGGTCAGGCCTCCGCGACTGCGGTCGCAATAGTCGCGACGTAGGGAGAGGAGGAACGTCCATGGAGCGGCAAGACATCGACGACGAACTGTCCACGACCGGCGCGCAGGAGCTGCTCACGTCCACCTCGGCCGCCCACCTCGCCTACACCGGGACGGACGGAACACCGCGGGTGATTCCAGTCGGATTCCTCTGGACCGGCGACCAGGTCGTGATCGCCTCGGCCACGACGTCACCGAAGGTCACGGCGCTGTCGGCTAGCCCGGACGTTGCACTCGCCATCGACGCAGGCGACACACCCGACCAGGCGCGAGCCCTTTCGATACGCGGGCGGGCGAGCGTCGAGATCGTCGACGGCGTCGTAGAGGAGTACCTCGCCGCCGCCAGGCGAACCATGGACGCCGACGCGGCGGCCGAGTTCGAGCGGCAGGTCCGCGGGATGTACGACCAGATGGCGCGAATCGCGATCACGCCGGGCTGGGTGCGCTACTACGACTTCGGCGCGGGCCGAATGCCGCGTTTCCTGCAGGAACTGGCCGAGCAGAACCGGTCCTGACGGTCGGTCGGGAACACCTCGGGGAGGCGCACGCCGCCCATCAGCGAATGGCAGTCACACGATGCCGCCGCGATTCGGGGAGACGAGCACGGTCCAGAACGGGCAATCTGTGCGGGTGGCGAAGACAGGTGGGCGGGGGTCCGACGACGGAGCGCTGCTTGCGCTGTTCGATGCGATCGCTTCGGATGATCAACTCGAGATCGAGCGACGGCTGAACTCGTCGCACGGTCTCGCAAGTCGTCCGATTCAGACAGGGGCGAGTCGCCAAGATGCCGAGACGTACTTCCTTCCCGCGATCCGTCACTACGTTTACGCCGGTGACACGGCACTGCATATCGCTGCCGCCGCGCATCAACGAACACTCGCCGACTCGCTCGTCGCGAGAGGCGCCGACGTTCGCGCTCGTAACCGAAGGGGAGCTGAACCGCTCCACTACGCCGCCGACGGGAGTCCCGGCGCGGAGCACTGGGATCCGGTGGCACAGCGTGAGGTGATTGCTTATCTCATCGAAGCGGGCGCGGATCCGAACGCGTTGGACAAGAGTGGCGTGGCTCCGCTGCATCGGGCGGTTCGAACTCGCTGCTCGGCGGCGGTCAGCGCCATGATCGAGAACGGTGCGGATCCGCTGCTGATGAACAAGAGCGGTTCCACCCCGCTACACCTCGCCGTGCAGAACACGGGCCGGAGCAATTCTGGCTCTGAAGCGGCCAAAGGCGAACAGGGCCGCATCATCGCCGTGCTCATGGAACACGGCGCGAGCCCGACCGATGCCGATGCGAACGGAAGGAGCGTCGCGGCCGCGGCATCCAGCGACCGGGTCAGAGATCTGCTCGGCACTTCCTGATGCGCGCATGAAAGAAGTCGCGTGATCGGGCTCGTCACCGATTCCAACGCGCAGCTGCCCGACAACCTGCGGGAGCGCTATCAGGTCGCGGTCGTGCCGCTCACGATCGTGGTCGACGACCACCCGTACCAGGAAGGCGTCGACATCACGGCGGCCGAGTTCTACGAGCGCCTCGCCGCCGGTGCATCGGTGTCGACCGCGGCACCGTCGCCCG